>NZ_DALZQO010000014.1:0-75644 GCF_032017025.1 Hydrogenoanaerobacterium sp. | reverse complement strand
GGATGCGTGACTTTTACCGCACTTATGAAAACAGCCCGGCTCTTATGAGCAGGGCACAGTCCCTTGGCTGGACACAAAATGCCGTGATACTGGAGTGCTGTGAAACCGATGCGCAGCGTTCGTTTTATATTGACCTTGCGGTGGAACGGAACCTTTCCAAGCTGTCGCTCATGAATGCCATTCAGGAGGATGCCTTTGCCGAGACCCTCCATGCAGAAATTTGCTCCGAAAACGTGGAACCCAGCTGCGCCCCTGTAAGCGATAGCCGCATCGATGAAGCAGTAGACACCACCACATCAGTTGAAACGGCGTGTGAGCCGTTTGTGACAGCGTGTGAGCCTCCCCACCAAGGGGATACTCTGCTCCGAGGCACTGGCAGTGGCTACAGTGAAATTCTCACAATAATTCCAACCGGCAAAAGAATGAAAAATATGCGAAAACAGTCCATTTCATGCTGGCAGGCTTACCCGTTTCTGGAGCGCTCCGCTTCGCCAAAACCATTGGCGCAGAAACAAATCATCCATTTAAAGCCGCCGCCAGATATGGTTCAACCGAAGAAGCTCCCGCCGCCTTTCATCAGAAAACAGGGCAGGAATTATCAATGGCAAGTACATCGACCGAAAACAGCCGCATAATTATTTGAACACGGCCATGAAGAGTCTGAGGATTTATGGCATCATAAAATTGGTCATTGCCTGCGGAGAATCTGATTTATTTTGAGAATTTGGCGCTCTCTTTGGAGAAAGATAAGAAATCTTTTTTCCACGGTGTCCACAAAAAAGTCAGACCAAAACGCATCTGTTTTGGTCTGACTTTTTATGATATACTAAAATTAAAAATTGTTTCTATAATTAGGAGGGTGGATGTATGCAGAAAATTGGTATAGTTTGCGCCGGTGATGAAGAGCTCAAACCATTTTTGTCACATATAGAAAAAATTGTTGTAACAGAAAAAGCAATGTTAAAGTTTTATGAGGGTAATATAAATGGTACGCCAATTATTGCACTATACAGTGGTGTTTGTAAAGTAAATGCTGCAATTGCAACACAAATATTGATAGATACATATTGTGTTGATACTATTATTAACGCTGGTACAGCTGGTGGCATGGATAAAAGCATAAATCTTTTTGACACTGTAATTTCAACCCAAGTAGCGTATCATGATATTGATGACGAAATATTAACTGAATTTCACCCTTGGCTATCTACTATATACTTTGATGCCGACCCAAGCCTATTAAATATAGCTAAAGTGATTTGTAATGAAAACAAAAAAGTGTATTTAGGGCGAATGGTGACAGGAGAAAAATTTATTGCAGATGATATGCGCGATCATATAAACGAAAAATACTCTCCCTTATCAGTTGATATGGAAACCGCAAGTATAGCGCATGTATGTTACGTGAATAAAATACCTTTCATTTCAATACGTACTATTACTGACAATGCAACACACTCGGGGATAGATAATTTTGAAAAAAATTGCACACAAGCTTCGATTATTGCCAAAGATATTGTTTTAGATTTTCTGAAAGAAATTAATGACCATTACAAAAAATGAGCATAATCCCATCTGCATCTATTTTGGCATAATGACACAACAGAAAACTGCTTAGATAAGCCATTTGTGGCAAATCTAGGCGGTTTCTTTTTTCTCCCAAAGCCACCAGTACGAGCAAAATACGAACATGTTAATTAGTTTTAGTTCAGAGGACTATTTACAAGGTAACCTTTTCCCTTGGGTTTGTGATGGTTTTGATATTAAATTTGCATGAGAAAAGCGGAGCCCTAAAGCCCCGCTACCCTATCCTCAACCATATCCATGAAATGCACTCTGCCAAGCTCGTATGCATTACACACGCATAAAAAATTGGCAGGCATATTGAAGGTTACTTAAAAAAATTATGCTATTTTTATTATATCTCTATATTTTTTCAGTCTTTTTTAAGCATGTAAACAGTATTATGAGCCCCACACCTGTAAGAATATGACCAACCCCTGCAACGCCGGAAATCATGGCGTCCATACTCTTGGTTAACGGAGTTTCCAACACCTGTGTGACACCTCGTACGAAAAACATCACAACCATAAGCGGTAATCCAATGTTGTATAGGATAAAAAATGTTTTAAAGTGTTTTTGTTTCACCAAATTAATTTGCATTCTAAATAGTTCCAAAATCAGAAACAGCAATGCTCCAAGTACAAAGAGATGCAGATGCATAAACGATAATGAGGTACGGCCTGTAAACCCGTTAAACTTCGTAAATTCACGAAAAAACACCCCTGCAATCATGGCGGCAATGGCATATACAAATGAAGTATTTAACATTTTCTTCATACTGGCTTCAACTCCTTTTTCATTTCAGTATAACCAATCAAAACCGTCCCGACATATGCACAAGTTTTCGGAATCATTAAGACACCAACGGCAGGGATCATATCAGCCCACAACACGACCGGAATGTAGAACGCAAAACTGAGTACAATGGTTAGCCACATGAATCTAAAGGCTGTGTCGCCTGTTTGCTTTGAACTCTTATAGAACAGGATAATAACAATAATCCCCATTAAGGCAAATGGAATGTTGCGATAAACACCCCATATAAGAGACGGTTGTGCACTTGTCCAAGCGTTCTGCGGGAACAAGCATAGCGCGATACGTAGCGTTGCAAGTGCGAACATAGCAATCGTCCAGTGACCTTGCCCCTGTACCTTATACCTCAAACGCCATACATAGTACAGTAGGATATAAAACACGGTCATAGTGATTGAGGTAACTAATTTGCCTACTCCGAGCGCAACTGAAAAGTTCTCGAGGCCTGTGGTGCAAAGTGCATACGCACGGGGAACAAGATGAAACGAATCGCCCACACCTAATGTAACGGCCATAATTCCGAATATAAGATATTGTTTGTTTTTACCGCTATTCTTTATCATCAGAATTCCAATTGTAATCACCAATATTAAATAGACAGCGTCAAAAGAGGTTTCCATAATTGCTTGCATAAAACAATCTCCCTTCAAATTTCAAGAATGAACAATGTTCATTTTAATGTTTATGAAAAACCCGCCAAAGTAAAGCGGGTTTAACAGCAAAAAAGTTTACAGTCCGGTTAAGAGTAAAGAATGCGTCGAACTACTTGAAACAAGGTGGAACAGGATTTTGCATTGGTTGCAAAGGATGTGATTAGGTTTGAAAACACAAACGAAACAAAGTCTTCCTGTGTAAAGTCGGATGTAAACACACCAGAACGCACATTGGAATCTGCTTGAAGCGACTGTAACAGCCCTGCTTTCATATGCACAAAATACTCGTTCATTACAATGCGCCCTTTTTTTCTATCCGCTTGAGCAACGCCCATGGCATGCACCGTAAAAAAAGAAGGATACTCTTCCGTGCCAGTTCGTATACGGTCAGACAGCCACTGAACTTCATCAATGAAACTTCTAACGGTATCCCCCTTAGCTTGCTTATGAAATATACTTTTCCATACATCCTCTATAGTGGCAATAACAAGGTCTGTTTTAGAAGGAAAATAGTTATAAACCGACCCAACAGCAATGCCACAGGCTGCAGCAACCGTACGCATATTAAGTGCAGGTAATCCTTTTTCTGCGGCGATCTGACGCGCTGCTGAAAGAATGGCTTCTTTTGATGTAATTACATTATTCATATCTTTCCTCCATACTGAACATTGTTCATTATAGGGCAAATGTTATGATTTGTCAAGTGTTTTTAATATGCTACATCAGATTCCTCCGGTGCTTGGTTGCAGTATAAAAGAAAAAAGCGAAGCCGTTAAGCTCCGCGCTCCATACGCCCACCTTAGATTATAATCGTAATCATAACAACACTACTAGATCAGAATCTCTCATACGGTTTAACTGTCATAAGTAAGCAACCCATAGCACAAGCAAGGCATCATACAAACCGTGGGCTGTGATTAGCGAAAGTAGTGTACAGTCCTTAACCTTTTCTCTAAATATACAATATAAGAATGCTATAATAGCAGTCATAATAATCTGCATTAAGTTGCCGCTGAAAATATGAAATAGACCAAATAGCATAGAAGATATAGTAATGGCAAACCACCGTGAATTTTTGATTTCAAGCAGTTTGTGAAAAAGATAGCCACGGAATACAAGCTCCTCAGCAAGCGCTACACCAAAAATCGCATAGACAAATTCATAAGCAAACTGCCATGACTGTGTATAAGAGGTACTTCCAACAAAATCCTTGAAGCCTAACAGGATTGGTAACACGGTTAAAATTACCGACATCACCAACGCAAGTAATACGCCGATGAGAATTTGTTTCAGAATTTTCTCTTTTGTAAACCCTAGGTCATGGATGCTTTCTTTTTCCCTCAGCATAAGTATGCCGGGCGCAAGGAAAAACAACCATTGCGTGACAATCATTAGCACCATGCGCCAAGGTAGGGAAAATGTTCTTAACAGATATCGGTTAAACATTGTGAGCCCAAACAAAACTACAAAAACACCACAGACGGCAATAGTGAACTGTAAAACAAACTTTTTTACTTTTGACATAAAACCTCCATATTGCACTTCATGACCTAGTAAAACTATACCTATCTACGTAAATAAGTAAATTATCATTTCTATAAAATAAAAAGCGGAGCCACAGCTTGCTTCCACAAATCTGCCATTACTACTTTCTTCATAGCCATAAATTTTATGTTTTAAAAAACCAAAGCGGAGCTTAATCGTTCCGCTTTGATTAATTGAAATCGTTTTGAGATTATTTTACCTTAACTTTTTTGCCATTTTGTATTTTTGATAAAGAATATCCTTTACAATTAAAACAGTATCTACATCATTTAAATCGAATTCCTTCTTAAAATCGTCGTACAGCTGAGATACCTGCTCGCGGTAGGTATCTATTCCCTTTATGCCTTGATAGGAAGCCAAAATCGGATATTTTTTGCTCCAAGCACTCGTCCAATCAATTTCATCCACTATCATCTCGATGCTGGTAACATCGCCACCTATATGGTTTCCGCTAATAAGGTAATCGTAGCTTACATTGTAAAGTTGGCTTAGCAATTTTGCTTTCACCAACTCAGGAACTGTATGGTCGGTTTCCCATTTGCTTACTGTTTGCCGAGATACGCCTAATTTTTCAGCAACATCTTCCTGTGATAAACCTTCCATTTTACGCAATTGCAACAATTTTTCGCCTAATGACACTATCATCACCGGCCTTTCTTTTATTTCAAGTTAACTTGTAGATACAGTATACAAAAAAATAGAATCGAATTCTATCAAGTGAAAATGGAGATTTGTCAACCAAACTTAACATTTTAAACAAAGAAGCTCATAACCTTTGCCATGATATTGGATAAGCCAGGGTTTCGGGTAGTTTTGTATTACGGTTACCTTTTGCCGCGTTGACCTGCCCCTGAGTTAGAAAAACACTTTCACTTAAATCAGTATTTTTTATATTGGTATCTCGCATGTCCGCGCCCAGGAAATTGGTGCCGTGTAAGCTGCACCCTTCGAGATTTACTGCAATCAGCAATGTCATACTGAAATCTTTACCGTTAAAATTCGCATGCTTGAAGTTTTTTCCAATATAGTCCCCCGATATTCTGTTGTCAGCGGTGCTATTTATCGCAGTTCGTACAAGTTCTCCGGCTTTTTTGAGTATTGTGTTAACCCTTGATCTATAGTCTTGTATGTCTAAAGCTAGTATTTCATCGGGATTTAACCGTGTCATTTGCTCATTTTCAAGAATGAGAGCATCGATTTCATTTTTCAGTTTCTCTGCAGGAATTAGTGTGGAAGCTTCTACCAAATACCACAGCATTTGGTGAAGTTGCCATACTTGTAAAAAGACCTTAAACATTTGATCTGCTATTTCCGGGGTTGTCATCCAGTTTGCACCAGAATATATGGCCTGTGCAACTTTTTGCCCCGCACCAAAGCAGTCGTACGCCATACACCCTTTTAATTTGCAAGCCATAAGTTTTGGATGAATGGAGCAGCGAAAGTCCGGCATTAAACTTTTACAAGGTTTACCTGCAGCTTTATCAGCAGGAAAACCCTCTGCCTTTGCATAGTACAATGCGACACAACACAAGCCGCAGCAATTTTTGCAATCGATTGATAACTCGTTTAGTAAGTGCTTATATGGATTTTCCTTATGTAACTTCTCTATAAAAATCTCTCCCTAAACTTATGTATCTCAATTTTCTCGTAATAAATTTTTGCATTTTATCCTATATAAATATACCATCTTCCGTTCATTCAAGCAAATATCTAATTTCAAATGATTCTCATTACAGGTATTGATGCATTTGACAAATTGTAAACACTATGATATTATAAAATAAATTTAAATTAAAAGGGTGGTTTTTTTGTTACGTGTGTCTGTTTTGGTAGTCAACAACTAAATAGTTGCAAAAGCTTTGATGCACAGCAGGCGCGGCCTGCTTGTTTCAGTGTGCTTTTGGGTTGGCATTACAGTTTTGTAATGCTGCGGACACCTGCCTTAACAGATTGCTTCATAAAACCATGCTTGCTTGTACTCCCTTTTATTCGGGGTACCAGTATACCTTTTTAACGTTATGAAGCGCAACGGATTTGTTCTGTTGCGTTTTTTGCGTCCTCAAGCTGGTAATTGAATTGCTTTATTGCGCCCACGGGAGCATTCTGTCTATTTTCAGGTTGTATGAAAATAAGAGGCAGAGTGTCTTTCGTGGGTTTTTATTTCAAGGAGGTTACCGGAATTGAATAAGGCAGAAATAATATTAGAATTTAATAAGATCAAAGAAATGCTTTGCGGCTACGCAATGTCTGAGCCCGCAAAACAAAAATTATCTGAATTGACCCCATTTTTAAGTGAACGCGAGTGCCGAAGCAAGATGGAAGAAACCACTGAAGCTCGCCGTATTTTGGATAGCTCCGGAAATCCACCGCTTTCCGCTATTAAGGACATCGGTAATATCTTAGTCCTTTGCGAAAAAGGTGCTATGCTTTTAACCGAACAACTGGAATGCGTTTCAACCTTTATTGCGTCGTGCAAGCGAATGAAGGGTTATCTTAAAAAAGCGGAATCTATGCAGGTTGGAATCGCCTATTACGGGCAATCCATATGTGACCTATCGGAGCTGCAGGGTGAAATCGAAATGTCTATTCAGAACGCCGCTGTGCTAAGTTCTGCAAGCGCTGAACTGCGTAACATTCGGCGGAAAATAGAAAATGAAAATATGCAGATGAAAAAGAAGCTGGACGATTTGCTGCGGAGCAAGAAAAACATATTTTCAGACGGTTATGTGTCTCTGCGCAACGGGCGCTATGTTGTGCCGGTAAAAAAGGAGTATAAAAATCAGATCAGCGGAACGGTGGTTGATATAAGCGGCACAGGCGGCACTTATTTTATCGAACCAGCCGCTACCTCTAAATTACAGGATAATATTAATCTTCTTAAAATTGAAGAGGATAACGAGATCAGAAAGATTCTTTATACCCTGACAGCGCTTGTGGATGCCGCTGCTTCTGAAATTAAAATCAATATGGAAGCAATGGTAACGTTGGACATTGCCTTTGCCAAAGCAAAGCTAAGTATAGAAATGGATGCCATTGCGGCTGTTGTGGATACGGCTCGAACGATAGAAATCAGGCAAGGGCGCCATCCCCTGCTGCGCCGGGACGAGTGTGTACCTCTAGATTTCAATATTGGCGGAGACACGACGGGCGTTGTCATCACCGGCCCCAATACAGGAGGAAAAACGGTGGCTTTGAAAACGGTAGGGCTACTCTCTATGATGGCACAAAGCGGGTTGCATGTCCCTATTAAGAGCGGTAAGTTTTGCATGAACAACATGATTTTATGCGATATTGGTGATGGACAGAGCATTACAGAAAATCTATCCACCTTTTCGGCTCATATCACAAATGTGATCGACATCCTGCGCAGTGCAAATCAAGACAGCCTTGTATTGCTGGATGAGCTTGGATCGGGAACCGACCCAGCGGAAGGGATGGGAATCGCAATTTCTATTTTGGAGGAGCTACGCTCTAAAAAATGCTTGTTCCTTGCAACAACACACTACCCTGAGGTGAAAGAGTATGCAGCGCATTCTGACGGTTTAATCAATGCTAGAATGGCCTTTGACCGCGAAAGCCTGAAACCTTTGTATCAATTGGAAATCGGCGAAGCCGGAGAAAGCTGTGCATTATACATTGCCCAAAGGCTCGGCTTCCCTGTACACATGCTGGAGCGTGCCCATCAGGAAGCATATAGCCTACAGCCTCGCCGCAAAGCCCGTATAGTTGATTTTGATACTGGGCGTGAGACAGCCCCACAAACCCTTGATGCTATCGCCGCACCCAAGATTCAAAAAGACCAACCGATGAAGCAAAATAACAGCCGGTGCACCGGCTTTGGTATCGGTGACAGCGTCATTCTGTACCCTGAGCGATGTTTGGGTCTTGTATTTCAAGCAGCAGACGAAAAAGGACAAATTGGGGTACAAGTAAAAGGTAAAAAGTTTTTCGTAAACCACAAACGGCTGAAGCTGAAAACACCGGCAAGCGAGCTATACCCGTCAGACTACGACTTTTCTATCCTCTTTGATACAGTGGAAAATCGGAAAGTACGTCATAAAATGGAAAAAAGGCATCTACCCGGTTTGGAGATTACTCTTGAAAAGCCTGATCGCTAGCTTTTATTAACTCCTGCTGGACAATTTTAACGAATCGTCTTTCCCTACAAAAAACAGAGCAACCATTTGCTAAAGCAGGTTGCCCTCAAGCTTATGACTTCTGCTTTAAAATCGAAGCATACATCAAAAGCTCTTTTTCTATACGCGATTGGTTTTTGCCATAGCAGCAAAAAGACGGGGTTTTTCCCCCGTCTTTTTTATTATCCTTCTAGCCAATCCTCAACAACGTCTTGAATATGTATTCTGCTAAGCCCGTATGCATTGCACAGCAGTGTCAGGTTTTCTACATTTTGGAGGTTAGTGGATATGTCTGCGATGTAATACCCCGCTGTTCCCATGCCATAGCTTTCATAACTTCCGTTGTCTTCATCTTCAAACTTCTCTTTTACTATCCAATACACGCTGCCACACCTCACTTAATAGTATTACTTATTTAGCATACAGCAAACACTGCATAGAAGTAAATTCATAATAACGCAAAATTTACTTGGAGCTTTTTGTGCGATAAAACTCGACAAAGTTGGTGTAAAATTTAAATAATATTCTAATGATGAATACGTGCTCTAAAAAAATAAATTTCTAATTCGCAGAGCATTTTTTATTATAACGCAAAATAGAAGCACCCTCGTGCTTCGCTTTTTAGCTGATACAAAACAGCTATTCGTATTTTTTCTGTTTCCTATTTTGCTCATTTTGCTTGTTCAATATGTATCTGTAAAGCATGTCGGATTGTTGATCGGTAACACCAATAAACTCGCAGCCATATCCGGTTTTACCATCCTCATGATGAATCACCCTACGAATAATACAGCTAAAGGGAATTGGTCCTTCCGGCAGCTGCAAAATAGGAAAAACAATATCATCGATTTTAAATCTTTCATCTGTACAGAATTGTAAGCCGCTCAGGCTGACATCCATCAGCATAATATCGACATTACGAGGCTCTTGTTCCTCCGGGGTATCGGAAATAATCAACTGCGCCAAATCCTTTGCATTTACCCTAAAATAAAGCCGCTTTTCAAAATCCGAAATTTTTGCGACATCTGTGATACGGGCAAGGTTTTTTGCCGAAATATACATTCTTCCGATCAGCACACGAAAGCCCAGCGCACTGTTGTAGATATTCAGCTTCACCCAGGTATTATAAGCAATGAGCGGCATCTCACTGTTTGTATCTATAATATCGATATAATCAGAAGTTATCTTTCCGATAACCCCTGATGCAAGCAGATCATTATTGCGGGATTTTAAGATGCAAACAGATCCTGTATATTTTTCAGAAATCGGTATCATAAAATATCTCCTTCAGCTGTCTTGCAGGATCTTTCTAAAACTACTCTGTACAGAGCAGCTGCTCTACCTCATCCTTGTCCAGTATTTTCATCGTATCCAAAAGAAGTACGACCTTATCGGACAACTTGCCAACACCCGTAATAAATGTATTTCTATTTTCACCCATGATTTGCGGCGGAGGACAAATATCCTTTTCATCAATATCCGTCACTTCATCAACAGCATCTACAATAAAACCAATATACGTTTCTTTGATGTTGGTGACAATGATGCAAGTGCGTTCATTGTACTCCATTTCTGCCCTGTGCAAGCGCAAACGGACATCAATAATAGGGATAATGTTGCCACGCAGATTAATGATACCCTTTGCGTAATTGGGGTATTCAGGAACCGGCGTAATCTCCTGGATTCCTATAATCTGCACCACGTCGGCAATTGGTATCCCAAAAAGCTGATGATCCGTCCAAAATGTTAAGAACTTTCCATCGAGGCTTTCTATCTCCTCTTCATAATTCGCAAAAGTCATTGCTCCAAAATTATTCTGCATATAAAGCTCCATTCCGCCGCTGCACGCCGGCATATAATACCCCTCGGGTGTTAAAAGTTATGAAAGCAGCTCTTACCCGCGCAGAAGAAGAGTGGTGAGAGCTTAATGCGCATAGGAGCAGAGTCCGTAAAGCGGGCGGATATCTCTTTGTTTCCGCCGGAAGAATAGGTTTGGGAATACTTGCAGGTTTAACCTATACTCTATTTCCCAGTGATGATTGAACTTTTACTCTATCACCGGGTAGGACAGCTGTGTCTATTTATTACTAAGTATCTTCCGGCACGCTGTTCGTGCGTTTTCTTTGTGATACAAGGTTAAGCTTACTGGAAATTCTGTTGTTGTTTGTTTCCGCCGGTTTTTGTTTGTTTTTAATCTGTGCCGAGGTTTCAAGCAGCTGACGATAGATTGCAGCAACAATTTCGTACAATTCCACAGGTATGTTACTGCCTACCTCCAGCATACACATCAGCGATGCCGCACTGTCATCTTTAAATACAGGTATTCCCTTTTGCTCCGCAACATCAATGATTTTCTCAGCTATCGTTCCATATCCGGATGCGATTACAACAGGCGCCATATCTTCATCCATATTGTATTTTAGCGCCACCGCTTTGTTTTCTCTAGATTTTGACATCAACACCCGTCCTTTTATATGGTAACGTTTTAAACACATCCATCAGAGAGCGCTGCCGCTCTAATTTATCAATAATAATCTGCTCAAACTTGTAGTCTGAATCCTGTACCACCTTTGAAATCTGCCCAGACAAAGCTGAAAACTCAGACAGATACTCTTCGGGGCAAAACAGCATAAATCGAATTCTTTCATCCTGCACCCAAAGCTCCGCTTCAAACTGACCGATTCCACTGATGTCAAACACGATTAGCATATGGATTCTTTGCCCCTGCTCCGCGTCCGGCCCCCTGTCATAAGTGTCGTTGGGGTCTATCCAGAATTCTGCAAAAGACTTCATATTCAAATATTCCACCGGAATTACAAAATGCAGCAACGGAGTAAAGTTACAAGGGGATGAAAGCAGGCTGTGAATAATCTTCTCAATTTTTTCACCGCCCAGCAAAACGGAGGAAGCGTCTTTATCCTGCCTGCTGATAATGTCGGCTATGATATTCATGATATGAGACCGGTCGGCGTTTTTATGGTTATTGGTAAAGGTTGCAAGGTAATCTGCAACCAATTGTCGGAATTCATTTTTCTGTTCTGCGCCGTTCATAAACATCATCAGGCTGGTGAGAGATTCCCCAAGAAAATCGGGGTTATCCTGAAAGCGCGATAGGTTGTAGATGACAATCGGCACCACCTTGGCAAGCTTGGGCGAATATAAGATGCTGTTTTCCACCTCTTTAAGCAATGCCAAAGTCTCTTGTTTCAAGCTGCTAAATCGTCCTGCGGCATCTTCATTTCGAAATGCAAGTGATAACTCTTGCAAACGCTGTGAAAGGCTGCTGCTGGCCGTGAGGCTCTCTGACAGAAACTGCAGGCTGTTTGCCACCGAGTCTAGAACATCCTGTTTGGATAGGATACCGTTGATTGATTTTAGCAGGTTGGCTATTTCAGCAGATGATTTCAACTGCGGTTGCTCTGCAATTAAATTTCGCAGAAAATCGAACAAATCACCTTTAAATACTGTAGATGCGTACTCCTGACGCAGCATCTCCTCTACAATCTGGTCAGGGCTGATCAGCAGAGCGTTAAAAAGCTGCTGAATCTCCTGTGTTACCGTACTGTTATTAACAGGCAGCAGGTTAATGATCTCCTGCAGCATAAAAATGTTTTTGAGAAACTGAACCGTTACAGCCGGATCCTTGAGCAGGTTCATTAGAATACTGGCGCCTTCGTCCTTTTGCAGCAGCGTATTGTTCTGCCCAAGCAGCTCGCTCTGCGGGTTGGATTTGATCACCTTGGTGATATCCTGCAAATTAAAGGGGACGGCTGGGTCGGTAGACTGTCTGTTGGGCTGGACTGTATTTTTATTTACCAGCGGAGCCGTTATTTTTAAAATGTCTGCCATATTGTTCCCCTTACCACATACCTCAATTTTTATGAATCTGAGCTGTACATAATAATTATTATGTTTCCATACTTATTATATCGTATTTTTTAGACAAAAGTTAACAATTTAAATAAAGTTTTTTTGAAAAGTGCCGATTATTAAGATAAGAGTATTGTATAAAGCATGGTATCTTCCGCGTTAGGTGCCGTGTCTAACTATTTACCATATGCGCGGAGAAATGGTGGTTATAATGAGCGGTATTGACGTAAGTATGGAACCTATGCTCGAAATGTTTATCTATGAGTCCAATACACTTTTGGAACAGCTGGATGAAATTCTTCTCGAATCAGAAAAAGCAGACAGCCTAAGTTCTGAAAATATTGATGAGATTTTTCGCATTATGCATACCATAAAAGGTTCTTCCGCTATGATGGGGCTTGAGGCGGTATCTACCCTCACCCACAGAATTGAGGACCTTTTTTATCTTATCCGTGAAAACCCGAATGAGATAAAAGCACATCAAGAGGTATTCGATATTGTTTTTCAGGCCTCGGATTATTTGAAGGCAGAGATTGAGCTGATACAAAATGACGATTACACAGAGACTGATTTTTCAGAGCTGCTGAATCGCCTGAAAAAACTTGTTGCCCTTATGAAAACGGATGAAGCTCATGAGCCTGATTCGACAGTGAGCACCGCAGCACCCGTTGCCGTTTCAGACGAGACCACCGGAGATGAGCAGCAGGTACGCGTGTTTTTTGAGGATGATTGCCAGATGGAAAATATTCGCGCATTTATGCTGGTATCTCAGATTACCGAGCTGTGCAGTTCTATCACAACCGTTCCGGCACATCCCGAAAGCGACTCCAACCTTTCTGCAGAAATTGCCAAAAACGGTTTTATCATTCGGTTTGTGCCTGCCGCACCGCTGGACGAAATCTACACGGTGTTGGAAAACTCGCTTAATATCAAATCTTACGAGAACATTGCCGCTGAGCGCAAAAACGCTGTGAACAGCAGAAAAGGTGCAGGTACCGCTGCATCCAATGCCGATTCCCCATCGGAAAGTTCTGCCCCCAGCTCACAGGCAAGCAGCAAAACAGGAAAACAAAGCCTGATCAGTGTTAACCAAAGCAAGCTGGATCAGCTGATGGATATTGTAGGTGAAATCGTAATCGCAGAATCCATGGTAACGGGCAACGCTGATTTAAAAGGCCTCCAGCTGGATGGCTTCTATAAAGCAACACGTCAACTGCGCAAGCTGACTGACGAGCTGCAGGATATTGTCATGTCCATCCGTATGGTGCCGCTGTCGGGCGTCTTTCAAAAGATGAACCGCATTGTGCGTGATATGAGTAAAAAGCTGAACAAACTTGTAGACCTTGAGACACTGGGCGGCGAAACCGAGGTGGATAAAACCATTATCGACAGCATTACCGACCCGTTTATGCATATGATTCGCAACTCAATGGATCACGCTATTGAATCTCCCGAGGAGCGTAAGGCACTGGGCAAACCCGAAACCGGCAAAGTGACTATGGCCGCACAAAATGTGGGCGGTGAAATCGTCATTACCATTTCGGATGACGGCAAGGGCCTGCGTACCGAACAACTTCTCAAAAAAGCAAGACAAAACGGCATCCTCACCAAACCGGAAAACGAATACACCGAGAAAGAAATTTTTTCATTGATCATGGTTCCCGGGTTTTCTACAAACGAAGCAGTTACCGAATTTTCGGGGCGTGGCGTGGGAATGGATGTCGTTCGTAAAAACATAGAAAAGGTTGGCGGCTCAATCTCAGTGGACAGCAAGAAAGATGCCGGTACTATTTTTACCATCAAAATACCTTTAACCCTTGCCATTGTAGATGGTATGATGATTTCTGTGGGCGATACGGTATTTACTCTGCCTATCATTTCCATCAAACAATCTTTTAAAATCTCCGACGAGCACAAAATCATTTACGGAACCGATGGCTGCGAAATTATTATGGTGCGCGGCCAGTGCTATCCCATTATTCGTTTACACAATATCTATGGTGTCGAAACTGAGAAAACCGCGCTGTCTGACGGTATTGCCATTCTAATCGAAAACGAACATAAGGTTGCTTGCCTGTTTGCAGATGAACTGATTGGCGAGCAGCAGGTTGTGGTAAAGCCGTTCCCTAGCCTTCTCAACCGCCATAATTTAAAAGACAAAGGCATGGCCGGCTGTACCATTCTCGGAGATGGCAGCATCAGTTTGATTCTGGACGCTCACAATCTGCTCAAGCAGTACTAAGGAGGTTTTATTATGACGGAATATACGAATGAAGCCACAGCTCTGGATGATCTTATGGGGCGGTTTCTCACGTTTGACATAGGCGATATGATTTACGGTGTTGAGCTGCTGCATGTACTTGAAATTATCAGCATTCAGGCAATTACCAGTGTGCCCAGATTACCCAGCTATGTTAAGGGTATCATCAATTTAAGAGGTAAGATTGTTCCTGTAGTAGATGTTCGATTGAAATTAAAAAAAGAAGAAAAAGAATACGACGAAAAAACCTGTATCATCGTCGTTTCGGTTGAAGATATGTCTGTAGGGCTGATTGTTGACTGCGTATCAGAAGTTATCGATATCGACAATAAGGGGCTTTCCACGCCGCCAGAGCTGAGCACCGCTGCTTCCAGCCAATATCTAAGTTCTATCGCTAAAGTTGGGGATAATGTCGTTCTTAACATAGATTTGAAACGCTTCTTCCTTGAGGAAATCAGCGGATTATTTTAGTGCATCATCAAACTGATCGAAAGGAAAGGAGCATTTGCGTATGATAACGATGACAGATAAGGAATTCAACACACTCACTACGTTTGTAAAACAAAACTACGGTATTGATTTGAGCAAAAAACGCATCTTGATAGAAGGGCGCCTTTCCAATACACTTTCTGCAAGAGGTATTTCTTCTTTTGAGGAGTATATGGATCTCGTCTTCCGCGACAAGTCCGGACAGGAGATTAAAGTTCTTCTAAATAAATTAACCACCAATCACACCTTTTTTTTGAGAGAATCAGAACACTTTCAATTCTTGCAGCAACATGTACTCCCCTATTTAGTCAAGCAACGCAGCAACAGCAAGGATTTGCGCATTTGGAGTGCCGGCTGCTCTACCGGGCAGGAGCCATATACTATGGCGATGGCAATTGCCGATTTTTTTGGTAATCAAAGTGGTACCTGGGATACCACAATTTTGGCAACCGATCTTTCAACCCAGGTTTTGGATCAGGCTCGAAGCGGTATCTACTCTGCCGAGAGCCTCAAGGATGTTCCACCGGAATGGAGACGCAAATATTTTATTGATAAAAATGACGGTACTTTTGAGGTGTGTGACAGAATTAAAAAAGAGGTTGTTTTTCGTCATGCCAATCTGATGGAACCATTCTCCTACAAAAAGCCATTTGATATGATCTTTTGCAGAAATGTTATGATTTACTACGACGCTCAAACGAAAAACAACCTTGTCAACAAATTCTATAATTGCACAGCGGGCGGAGGCTTTCTTTTTATCGGTCATTCAGAAACAATTAACCGTGAAACAACAAAATATCGTTACATCAAGCCCGCTGTATATCAGAAAGGGGAAAATGCAAGGTGAAACCGCTGAAAAGAATCCGGGTACTTGTTGTGGATGATTCCATCGTATTCCGAGAAACCCTTTGTACAAACCTTTCTGCCAATTCCAAACTTGAGGTTGTAGGCTCTGCTACAGATTCTTTCGATGCAATGGAAAAAATAAAGCAGCTAAACCCTGATGTGGTGACACTGGACGTAGAGATGCCCAAGGTAAACGGAATTGATTTCTTGAAAAAATTGATGCCTATCAACCCGTTGCCTGTTGTGGTTGTCAGTTCGATGCCAGATAGAGCCTTTGAGGCCCTGGATGCCGGTGCAGTTGACTTTGTACGTAAACCCATGATTAAGTCACCTACCGATGTGTCCGATTTTATCAATGAGCTGATTGTAAAAATTAAAATTGCTTCTGCAGCGCATATAAGGAAAAAACCGGTTCTTGCTACGTTGCCTACCTCACAGTTTACCGCCAACATAGATAACAATATGGTAATTGCCATCGGCGCGTCCACAGGCGGCACAGAGGCGATTCTATCTGTAATAAAGGATCTTCCCGCAACCACCCCGGGCATTGTAGTAGTACAGCACATGCCCCCGGTATTCACTAAGATGTATGCACAGCGTCTGGATAAAATTTGTGCTATGACAGTAAAGGAAGCCGAGAATTTAGAACGGGTGGAGAAAGGCAAGGTTATTATTGCAGCAGGAGACAGCCATTTAACCCTTGCACGCGACTCGAGAGGGTTTTATGTAAAAAGCCGCCCCGGTGAAAGGGTAAGCGGGCACTGCCCCTCTGTTGATGTACTGTTTCATTCTGTAGCTGCCGTTGCCGGTGCTAATTCCATTGGTATTTTGCTTACCGGCATGGGAGCCGACGGTGCTAAGGGGCTGCTGAAAATGCGCCAAAGCGGTGCATACACCATTGGGCAAAACAAAGAAAGCTGTGTTGTTTATGGCATGCCAATGGTTGCCTATAATATTGGTGCTGTAACAAAGCAACTTCCCCTGCTTGATATTCAAGAACATATTATCTGCTATATGAATAAATTAGGAAACCTAAAAAATAATAGTTGCTTATAAACAAAACACGCAGGCAGAATTTTCTGCCTGCGTGTTTTGTTTCTATTTTTATTGGTAACTCGCTCTAATTTCGCCATCACTCATAGAATAAATACAGTTGGATGCCATGTTCTGTACGGTGGTTGTGATTTTTCCGATCGTAATTTGTGTACATGGATAAATCGTACCACAGATTAACCTGCTCTTTCCTACATTGTCTGCAATCTCATTGATCTCCTGTAATCTTTGAGTAAGCTGACTTTGCTTTAATTGGTTTAGTGGCCGTTGTATTTTAAACTGATTTAATTGCTTTACACGCTCAGCAGTAAGAGGCATTTTTCCTGCTAAGGTTTCAAGATACATAATATTTTTTTCAATGTCGGAATCTAAGTTTTTTAAATTTTCTATTTCTTTTGCAAGCTTATTTCTTTCTTTAATCAAGTCCGGAGTAACCCCCAACATAATTGCAGTGGGTATGTTGCTTGGGGCACCTACAACCTTTGCCTTAATTTCTTTGTATACCGTAAAAGATCCGCCAATAATAGCACCCTTTTTGCCCGAGACAATCAGTTCATCTTCGCAAAAAACGGTGGAGTTGATGATGGATTCCGCCTGAATTTTTCCTTTTGCCTTTATTTCACAGTTTTCAAGAAATTTACTTGTAATAGACTTTTGAGATTCGAGAACACCTTTGCGCATCCCGTTCATACCCTTCGATATGCTGATATTCCCTTTTGCATAGATAGATGCGCCTTCAACCATTCCTGTTATGGTAACATTACCTTGGGATTTAATGACGAATCCCTCGAATACATCGCCTCGAACAATCACATCTCCCGAAAAATCGATGTTTCCCACAGCATTATCGACATTTCCTGCTACTTCAAATGTTTTTTGAACCTGAAAACGCTCACGAGAAAATACAAGATTTCCCTCACAACCGGCGAGAAGCTGCGTCTTATCCTCTGATAACACCGTATTTTCACCGCGCGGAAGGGTTGCTACCTTGCCCTTCTTACCATTGAATGGATTCCCCAGAACATCGCTTCCGTCAATTGGGTCTATTGGTGGAATGAGCTCACAAATCAGAGTGTCTTTTTTTATAATTTGAATCAGGTTAAGACTTTTAAAGTCAATAGAACCGTCCTCACGGGTTGCAAAATTCAGCTTTCGCTCTCTGGGAAAATAGTCTTTAATCCCGCCGTCTTTTCCATCTATCGCAGGTGTACCCTCTGCAATGCGGTATAATCTGTTATACAGCTTATTTTCAGCAATATCATTAAGTCGGTCTTGATTGATTCCATAAACAATGCCATTCTTGCTGAGTGCATCGGTTAGCATTTCGTGTGTTACTTCATTACCGCCATATTTGGGGGAAGTAACACAAATAGTAGCGGCCATCTTATTGTTTTCCAGCAGTATCTCTACCTCAGCGTCTACAGGCTCTGGCATCGACTCCGGCTCTTTTTCCAGCTCGGTTTCCTCTTCTTGCGAAGGAGTATCCGCTACTTCGGCGGTGTCACCCGGCTGCTCTGATATTTCTTCTTGCTGGTTTTCATAAGATATCGTTTCTTCTGTTTCTACTGTCGATTCCGAAAGAACTTCGTCCTGCACCTCATCCACAGTTTGATTCTGTTTTTGTTTACTGTTCTGTTTCGAAAACTTGTTAAAAAGGCTGAGAAGAAAGCTCTGAGACCCCTCCGTTTTTGATTGTGGCACGGCATTTTCAGCGGATTTAGTTTCTGTTTCTTGCTCCGACTGCATGATGTCTCCGTTTTTTATCTCATCTTTACTCATGTCTTATGCCTCCAAACTATTTTGTTGTGATCCCAGATATACAGATAACATATGGTTTTTTCTATAACATGCTTTCGCCTTTCAGCGCCGACTTGATGCGCATTACGCCTGTTTCGGGATAAAAAAACAGGGTTCTTCCATAGTTACTTCCTGTATCCTCTGCTAAAATGGGAATTCCAAGCCCTGCAAGTATATTCTTTACCTCTACCACATTTCGTTTTCCAATATTAGAAATAGCCGAATTGCTTGCACAGTTAAACATGCAGGCACCACCTGCAATTTTAGCTTTTAAGCGTGCTCTACTTGCACCACACAATTCCATTCTTTGTATAAGTGCATAGATTGCGGTATCTGCAAATTTATTAGATGGGGGCATATTAGGAAGCTGTTTGCTTGACGGAAGCATGATGTGCGCAAGCCCCCCCAGCCGAGTTAACGGATCAAGAAGGCAAATTCCCACGCACGAACCCAGTGCGTAAGTAACCAACACGTCCGGCGCATAAACAAGGTTAATATCTGATATTCCAACTGTCACTACTTCGCTCATCCTGATACGCCCAACTTTTTTATAATTTTTTCTAGTGATTTTGCTTCCGGAATCAATAACATATGGCTTTTCATCTTTTCGCCATCAATATTGATATCCCCTTTGATAAACATGAGCTGGTCGCCAACCTCAGCAAACACAATACTGGGTTCGCTGAGTATCGCTCCCAACATATCAAAACACATGGACGGCACGGATAAAGTAATGAAAAAATCGGTAAGTGCCGAAAGTGCATTTGCGTAGGAATACGCCATGATGTTGGCAATCTCAATCAGTGCCGAGCGCCCCATCTCATCAATATCATAAAAACTTTGATAATTCTGCTCAAGGAGTACGTTGAGCGTCTTGCAGGCAAAATCATTTTCCATTAAAAACAGCATCATGCCTTCCACATCGCCCTGCATAATAGAAAGTATGCCGATGACGACATTTTCTGCCCCCCCAAGCATATCCGCCGCTTTATTAATTTCCATAATTTTAACGGTGGGGCTTTGAATTGTTACGTTGGTACTGAGCAGCATAGACAGCGAGGTTACGGCGTTGCCTGAACCGATGTTACCAATCTCAGCGAGCATGTCAATCTGCGCCACGCCTAGGTTCTGATAAATGTTCCCCTGCATATCTCCACCTCCTTTGAAATTATCTTAAATTATTTACCATTTCTTCAATTTGGTCGGCAGTCTGAACAATTTTTGCATTCAGCTGAAATGCACGCTGGGTTTGCAGTACATTCACCATTTCGGTGGACATATCAACATCCGAAAGCTCGAGTGCGCCGGAAATCAGCTCTGTTGTGCTTTCGTCGCGGTCTCTGCGGTTGGCTCTTGCCTCGCCGGAAAGCGGTGTTGCTGCAAGGCTTGTATTTCCAATTGGCTTTAAACCGTAGGGGTTGGAGAATGTATAGATGCCAATGCGTTCTTCCACACCGGTAATATCTGCAACATTGCTGCCATCTTTTAGATTCAGCTCAATTCTTCTGCCGCGTTCATCCAGCACATAGCCGCCGTCTGTGGTGACAAGGTAAGCACGATCACGATCCATACCGATGGTAAATGCACCGTTGCGCGTATATTCCGGATTTTCTCCGCCTCTGTCCACACAGAAAAAGCCTTCGCCAACCAGTGCAAAATCCAAACCATATTCGGTGCGGTTGAGCATACCCTGTTTAAACAAAAGGTCAATGTTTTCTATTTTAACGCCATGCCCTTGCATCGCGTTTTCATTTGCTCTTGTATCCATTTGCGTATACAAAATATCACTAAAAGAGGATTTTTGCGGCTTGTAGCCTACCGTGCTGATATTCGCCATATTGTTGGAAATCAGATCCATATCCTTTTGAAAGGCTGTCATTCCCGAAACAGCGGTATAAAATGCAATATTCATTTTTCACCCATCCTTTTTGGAATTATAATCTGCCCAACTCATTGGCAGTTTTTTGATTCAGTTGATCGATGGTGGTAAGTGCCTTGCTGCAGGACTGGAATGCACGCTGAACCTCCATTGCCATTGACATTTCGCGGTTCATATCGATATTGGATTGCTCCAGTACACCCTGCACAACACGGATATTACCTGTCTGCAAATTGCCCTGCTGCGCCGGATCGACACCGTACATACCGTTTTCAAAATCCTGCAAAGCGTTATAATCCTGCGGCTGCACCAGCAACAAGCGGTCAATGCGTCTGCCCGTGGCATTATACACGGTACCGTCTTCTCCTACAGTAAATGCAGAGGAGTTCAATAAGATTTCGCCGCCCTCACCAAGCACTCTGCCCTGCCCGCGCAGCACCAGGTAGCCTTCTTCGTCGATATCAAAATTGCCATTTCGGGTTAAGTATTGCTGTTCTCCCCCTTGTATGGTGAAGAAGCCGTCTCCCTCAATCGCCAAATCGAATGGTCTGTATGTTTCCTGCAGAAAGGAAGGATCAAACTGTGTCGGCACCGAGTCGACAATGCGAATAGGAGCACCGGAGCCGATTTGCGTAGAATTGCCTGCTTCCTGCCGCGCAAGCAGCGCCTGCTCAAAGGTGCTGCTCACCACCCGCTTGCTGCGATAACCCGGTGTTTTTACATTTGCAATATTGTTGGATAGCACATTCAATGTACGCTGTTGCATAAACATACCGGATGCCGCCGTGTAAAACCCGCTGAACATGTCTCATCAACCTTTCATATAATGCTGCATTTTTCCTTTAAGCTTTGAGATTGCTTTCGTATGTATTTGACAGATTCTGGACTCGCTGACTTCGAGCACCTTTGCAATATCGGAATATTTAAGGCTCTCGTAGTAATAAAGCGAAAGCACCGTTTGCTCTTTTTCGGTAAGTTCGCTGACTGCACCTGCAAGCACTTCCTTCATCTCTTGGCGGAAGACATGGCTTTCTGGCTGAGAGTCTTCGCCCGCTGTGCTGCTTTCTTCGCTAAAATCCATCTGCAGTGTGTTTTGCACAACCCCTTCAAAAGAAAGCAAAACCGAGTTGGAAATTTCGCTATAGTGCTTGCTCAACGCTTCCTCTGACATCTGCAGGTGCTGCGCAATCTCGCTTGCGCTTGGCTCGCGCATATAGCGGTTGGAAAGTTCATCGTACGCTCGGTCGATATCCTTTGCCGTTTTGCGTACTCTACGCGGCAGCCAATCCTGCTTGCGTATAAAATCGATGACCGAGCCGCGTATCCTCATAAATGCATAGGTTTCAAACTTAACGCCCTTTTCCAGATCAAACTTCTCAATACAGTCGATCAGTGTGAGTACCCCTTGATTTACTATGTCCTCAACCTGTGCGTAATTGGAGGCGATCCCCCTCATCTGCATTGCTGTGGAGCGTGCAATGTAACTGTAATGAAGAATTAGTCGGTTGCGAATCTCTACACTTCGGTTTTCTTGATAGTTTTTCATTTCTTCAACAGGGTCATCCAATTTATATTGGCTTTCTGACACAGGGGCTCACCTCCTTTTCTGTTATACTATGCTGATATTCCCAAGCGCCTGTATCTGTATGTTATTATCAATTTCGCTGAAAGACAGCACCACAATGTTGGGATAGAACTGATCAATCAGCTTTTTAAAGTAGATACGAACAACGGGAGAAGTAATTATAGTAGGTGCCTGAACCAGATCTTTAATTTTATTGATTTCGGTAGTGGTTGCCGAGACAATATTCTGTATCGCCTGCGGGTCAAGAGCAAGATAAGAACCGCTGTCCATCTTCTTTACAGAACCCATAATCATATTCTCAATCTGTGCATCTAAGCTGACCACTTTCATCTGCCCGGCTTCTGAGAACTTATGAGAAATGGTGCGCTTAAGCGATTGACGTACATATTCGGTGAGCATATCGGTATCTTTAATCTGAGCACCGTAATCACCCAGCGTCTCCACAATTGTCTCCATATCCCGAATAGGTACACCCTCTCGAAGCAAGTTGGCGAGCACCTTTTGTAGGTTGCCAATCGAGATAATCTCCGGAATCGTATCATTAACAATGGTCTCGTTTGATTTACGCAGATTGGAGACCAGGTTGTTGACCTCCTGCCTGTTGAGCAGCTCATGCAGGTGCATTTTAATAACCTCTGACAAGTGAGTAATGATTACAGAGGTGGGGTCAATCAAGGTGTATCCGGCAAGCTCCGCCTTAATCTTTTTGTCATCGCTGATCCATTTTGCAGGAATATTAAATGCAGGCTCTATGGTGTCGATGCCCTCTATCTCTTCTGCGATTTCACCTGGAGAAAGCGCAAGATAATGGTCGACAAGGATATCTCCGCGTGCGACCTCTTCGCCCTTAAACTTAATGCTGTATTGGTTTGGATTAAGCTGACCGCTGTCTTTCAGCCGTACAGACGGGATAACCATACCCATTTCCAGCGCGAGCTGTTTGCGGAACATAACAACACGGTCAATAAAGCTGCCGCCATTGCTTTCATCCACCAACGGAATCAAGCTGTATCCAAACTCCATTTCAATCTGCTCTACTGTGAGCAGACCATAGACATTGTCAATATTTTTGTAGTACGATGCTTCGCTGGTAACCTCTGTTTCGGGGAGCAAGCCCTGTTCCGGCTGTACCACAGGACTGCCTTTGCGTTGTAAAACGATGCCCAACGAAATTAGCCCGATAGAAACGGTAAGTATCTGCAGGCGCGGGAAGCCCGGTATCAGGCACAATGCACCCACAGCGACACCCGCCATAATCAGTACCTTAGGCTGTGACAGGAACTGTTTGCTAACCTCCTCGTTGAGGTTACTTTCTGATGCGGACCTAGTAACGATCATACCGGTTGCAACAGAAATCAGCAGTGCCGGCAGCTGTGAGATCAGGCCATCACCCACCGTGGCGGTGGTGTAAATCTGCATGATTTCGGAGAAGCTGCCCACATTATTGATAAAGCCCATAATTATACCGCCGATGAGATTGATGAACGTAACGATAATGGACATGATTGCGTCGCCCTTTACAAACTTTGACGCACCGTCCATCGAGCCAAAGAAGTCTGCTTCACGCTGAATCTTTAAGCGGCGCTCCCTTGCCTGCTGCTCATCAATCAGTCCTGAGTTCAGGTCTGCGTCAATTGCCATCTGCTTACCGGGCATTGCATCCAAGGTAAAACGGGCGGCAACCTCGGCCACACGCTCTGAGCCTTTGGTGATTACGATAAACTGAACCAATACGATAATGAGGAATATAATTAAGCCCACCACGGCATTTCCGCGGATGACGAACTCTCCAAATGTTTTTACAACCTGTCCGGCATTACCGTCTTCCAACAAAATTAGTCTGGTGGAAGATATATTAAGCGCCAGACGAAACAGAGTTGTAATCAGAAGTATTGATGGAAAAATGGAGAACTCCAGCGATTCTCTTATGTACATGCTGGTAATCAAAATAACAAACGATAATGTCAAGTTTAAGATGAACATCAAATCCAGCCAGAAAGGCGGAAGCGGTACGATTATTAAGAAGATGATCGTCACAACAAAAACCGACACGATAAAATTAAATTTCTTCAACTATTTCAAATCCTTTTTCTTCAGGTTGTACACAAATGCAAGCACACCTGCAACTGCCTGATAAAACTCATCGGGAATTTCTCTGTCAAGATCAACCGTCTCGTACAAACCTCTAGCAAGCGGTCTGTTTTCTGTAATGACAACATCGTGCTGTTCGGCTATCTCGATGATTTTCAGCGCAACACGGTCAGCGCCCTTGGCGACTACAACCGGTGCTCGGTTTTTTTCGGGATCATATTGAATTGCAACAGCATAGTGGGTCGGGTTTCGAATAACCACATCGGCGCTTGGTACGTTTTGCATCATACGCTTTTGTGCCATCTGCTGCTGCTTTTCTTTAATCTTTCCTTTTATCTGGGGGTCACCTTCAGTTTGTTTGTACTCTTCCTTAATTTCCTGCTTGCTCATGCGCAGATTTTTCTCATAATCCCACCACTGGTAGAAATAGTCGAATGCTGCAATAAAAGCAAACACCATTGCAGTGGTGGATACCAGCGACATAATGCTTTCCCCAATAAACACTACAGCCTCCTGCACGGACATATCCAGCAGCCTGGGAAAGCCCACCATACGTTTTATAAAGTTGTTGTATACAATCCAGCCGAGCAGGACGATTTTTAAAATTGCTTTGATAATTTCAACAAGCGAACGAATGGAAAACATGCGCTTAAAGCCTTGCAGAGGGCTGATTCGGCTTGCCTTAAAGCGCATTGCCTCGCCCGAAAAAAGCATTTTTGTTTGCATGCCCGTTAATACAATTGCCAGCACAGAGCTGAGCATCAACAGCGGCAGGGCTGTCAGAGCAAAGATAAGTAATCCGTCCAGCAGCAACTGCCGTGTATCCATAACGCTGATTGTTTTCATCGTGCCTGCTAATTCAAAAAAATCTCGAATGCATTTGCTGAGATAATTGGTGATATGAGGCGACAGCGCTTTGATGCTGTAAAACATGATTACCAGCGAAAAAACAGCTATCACATCACGGCTTTGAAAGATATTACCCTTTTTTCGTTCGTCCTGCTTTCGTTTGGGGGTCGCCTTCTCGGTTTTTTCGCCAGCCAATCAAATCCCCCCTTTTCCACCGCTTTCGTTTGTTTATGCCATTGCGGCAAACAGGGCACGCTGCATATTCTCTAGCATTACCACCACATAATTATCCATAAAAGAGCCTACCGGATGGGCAAACGCAAACAGAAGAATGATACCTACCAATACTTTCATTTGGATATTGATGACGAAAATATGAATTTGCGGAATGATTTTCATCAGAATACCCATTGCAATCTCTAAAATAAATTCTACCGCTATAAAAGGCAGGGCCAGCTTTAATGCCAACACAAACACCGAGATGAATAGATTGACGATATGTTCACCAATAGCTGTGGAAAGCCCCACTGCACCTACCGGGACAACCTGATAGGAGGTTGCAAAAATCTTGATCATAATCAGGTGGCTGTTGGTTGCAAAAATATAGAACATAAAAAGCAGGTTCAGTAGGTTGCCCGAGGTAGACATCTGTATATTGGAGGATGGATCAAACACCTTGGACATAGAAAGACCAAACTCCATATCCATAATATCCCCGGCAAAAAACAGCAGGTAGTAGAATATTTGGAACACAAACCCGCACACAAAGCCAAGAAACAACTCCTTGAACATGGCGAATATAAATTCCAGCTCGAGCATGCCCGCAATAGGGGCGCCGTCAACCGTTGGTGTAATTACAATGGTTAGAGCAAGAATCAGCCCCATACGAACCTGAGTGGGTACATTGCGCCGGGCAAAAAGCGGATTGAATAGGATCATACCGCTCATCCGGACAAAGACCAGCATAAAAACGTCCAGATAGGCAAACAACTCATTCCACATAGCCGCTATAACCCCGCCATGATTTCAAACAACCTCTGCGTAAACTCAGAAAGAAGTGTAATCATCCATGAACCAAGAAACAACAGTATCAGCGATATTACAATAACTTTGGGTACAAAAGTAAGGGTTTGCTCATGGATTTGTGTTGCCGCTTGAAATATGGCAATCACCAAACCAACAATAATGCTGACAGCGAGCATTGGTCCTGCAAGCTTAAAGGCAATCAGCAGCGCTTCTTTGAGAATATCCAGTGCGACGCCCTGTGTCAAAAGTACCAATCCTCTCCATAAATTTCATCTGTCATAAATACCGCCTTGCTAACGGAAGCTTTTTACGAGGGTTCCCATCAACAATCCCCATCCGTCTACCAATACAAACATCATTATCTTAAACGGAAGGGAAATCATTGCGGGGGGTAACATTACCATACCCATGGACATCAATGTACTTGCCACCACCATATCAATTATGAGAAATGGAATAAATAGCAAAAAGCCCATGGTAAAAGCACGTTTTAATTCGCTTGTGATAAACGACGGGATGATTACCTCCAAACCAAGCTCCGTGAAAGCTTCGATACTCTGTCCTTCCTGCAACTGCGGTACAGGGCTTTTCGAGATGGACAGAAACAGGTTGAGGTCTTTTTTGTGTGTTTGCTTGAGCATAAACACCTTGATTGGCTTTACTGCCCGTTCGGTGGCAACTTCTTGCGTGATTGCCCCCTCTTTATAGGGGATATAAGCGGTTTGGTTAATCTCGCTGACAACAGGGGACATAATAAACAGTGTTAAAAACAGCGCAAGCCCCACCAAAATCTGATTGGGGGGGGACTGCTGCGTGCCCAACGCATTTCTTAAAAACGACAGGACAATGATGATTCTTGTAAAGCTGGTCATCATAATTAAAATGGACGGTGCCAACGCAAGAATCGCTACTAAAAACAATAGCTCAATGGTACCCATGGTACCGCCTGCATCTTCGCCTGCATTTAAATCAATCGAAATACCGGGGGCTGCATATGTAATGGTACACAACACAAACGACAATACCACCACCATAAGCAGAGATATTGTAAAGAACAGAAGATGCTTTTTAAGCTCCGCACGGCTTACTTTGCGTGTATTCACTCTGCATCATCCCCCTTTTTCTTTTTCCCCATAAGCTTCGCAGCCCAGCCTTCGTGCAAGGCACTGTTTAAAATTGAGGAAAAATCGGTATCTGATGTTTTCGCCTGTAAAATAAGCTCATCGGCGTTTTCAATATCACAAAGCTTTTGTACGCTGTGCGAGGTCATGCCTACTAGCATGGTTTGATCCTGCACCTGAACAATCATCAGCATTTTGTCCTGTCCCACCATCACTCTATCCAGAACTTTAATCATTCTGGAACCACTTTGCATGGAACCTTTTTTTCCAATCCATTTTGTCGTGTAGTACGCAAGGACTAAAATCAAAATGAGCACTACGAGCGAAAATAAAAACTCCGGCACGCTGTAAACCTCCTGTGCGGTACCGCTTTTAAGCCAGTACCTTGTTTACCGTTTGCAAAATGCGATCTGATTTAAACGGTTTTACAATAAAATCAAGTGCACCCAAACGAATGGCTTCTACCACCATTGCCTCTTGTCCCATTGCAGAGCACATAATCACCCTTGCGGAATCATCTAGCGCTTTAATAGCCTGCAATGCCTGAATACCATTCATATTCGGCATAGTAATATCCATAATTACAAGGTCGGGGCGCTCCTGCTCATACATTCCCAACGCAATTTGCCCGTCACCAGCTTCTACAAAGCTATCGAAACCATTTTTAGAAAGCGTATCTTTAATCATCATTCTCATGAATGCAGCGTCATCTACAATCATTATTTTCTTAGACATAATCGTTCTCCTCTATACCTAAAATAAATCAGTTCTGCTCATTGTTGGCCAGGATATCCCTGGTGTTTAAAATTTCGGTAATACGAACGCCAAAGTTATCTTCCAGAACCACCACGTCGCCTCGTGCAATCAGCTGCCCGTTGACAATAATATCAACCGGTGCACCTGCTTGTTTTTCCAGCTCAATGACTGTTCCCTGAGTGAAATCTAAAATCTCTTTTACCTTGCGTTTGGTTTTACCGATTTCAACCGAAACACCCAACGGAACATTCATAATCAGATCCATATTTCCACCGGGCATTCCTGTGGGTGAAACAGGGGCCTGCGTAGAAAACTGTGGAACTTGAATACCCTGCACATTAACAGGGGGCTGGTTCACAGGCATTGTGGGATTGTTGGGATACATGGGGTAGCCTCCCTGCGGATAGCCCATCATCGGATACCCATTTTGCATTTGCGGCGGGGCATAATAAGGGTTTTCAGCATAGAAAGACTGCCCTTGCTGCGGCGGCATAGCTTGTGCAGCCACAGGGGCCTGCTGTACGGGAGCTTGCGGTGGTGGTTGTGGGTATTGCGGTTGGGGCGGTTGCGGTGCAGGCTGCGGCTGGGCCTCAACCTTTGGCTGTACCGGCTGTACAAACTGACCGACCAAACTTTTTGCCAGATCAATTGACATTACATTAATAAACTCACTGTCCATAATTTCGTCAATGCTCAGGCGGAATCGAACCGCAACAATTTCATCGGTATTCTCTACTCCGATCGCGTCTTTAAAGGTGTGATCATCATCCATGACATATGCGTCCGGAGTGGAGATATTAATTGATTTTCCGAGGAATGTTGAAAGAGCCGTCGCAGATGCACCCATCATTTGATTCATAACTTCGCATGCTGCACTCATAGATAACTCATCGAATTCAAAATCCGGCTGGGGCAGATCGTTGTTTCCCATCAGTTGGTTTAAAAGCAGCTGCATATCCCGTTGGCGGAATACCATGACGCTGCAACCGGATATCCCCTCAATATAGGTGATTTTTACAATCATTGCGGGTTCCAGTTCAGTATAATCGATTTCTTTTAAGGGCTTTACTGATACTTTTGGCGTTGTAATGTCCACTTTTTTATCGAGCATAGTTGACATTGCTGTCGCTGCTGAACCCATACTGATATTTAAGATTTCACCAATCGCATCTGTTTCCAATTCAGACAAATGAGTCTGCGGAATTTCCATATCCACAACTCCTCCCGTTCTTACATAAATTTATTCACTTTAACAGCTTTTCTGGTCTTTATCTTGCCTAGCTTTGCCGTAAACCACGGCACGTCCTCCACCAACACCTGAATATCACTGTTAATATTTTTATTCAGCGGAATAATATCCCCTACCTGGAGCTGTAAGACATCGTGCATACCCAGCTCAAACTCATGAAGCCGTGCTTTCAGCTCCAAGTCAGAATGCATAATGGAATTCATAATGACTTGCTTTCTCTGTTTCTCTTTATCCGCATCCATCTTACGGGTTGAACGCGTATATTTGGAGCTAAAGCTGTCTGACATTTCTTCCAAACTGGTTGCAGGAATACAAATGCTGATTTTTCCTGTGACATTTCTGATTTTTGCATTGAGCACAACAATAACAACAATGTCCTCCTGTGCATTAACCTGAAGCAATCGCGAGTTTGTCTCCAATCCCCGGAAACTCGCTTTCGCATCAATTGAAGTGCCCCAAGCTTCCTCAACATAATGCGCAAATTTTTCATAGACATAGGCCAATATTGTCTTTTCAATGTCGGTAAATTCTCTGTCCAGGTTGTAACCTTCACCAGCGCCGCCCAGCAAACGGTCAATCATAAAAAAGCCGATTGTGGTGGACATATCCATAGTCAGTGTTGTCTCACTAATATTAGGATCGAGAGGGTTCAGATCAATCAGGCCGACTAAGGCGATATCCGGAAGAGCATTGCTGTACTCGAAATATCGTTGCTCCTCAATTTGCAGCACACTGACTTCACAGTATTCCCTAAGCATACTAGTAAAATATGAGGTGATTGAGCGCGCCAGATTTTCGTGCATGCTTTCCAACGTTCTAAGCCGCTCTTTGGTAAATTTTTTAGGGGACTTAAAGTCGTACTCCTTAATCCGCCTTCCCCCTGCAGAAGACTCTTGCGGACTAATGGGCTCGCCTTTACCCAGATTCGTCAGCAATGCGTCAATCTGGCTTTGTGATAAGATTTCAGGCATTTTCCTGTGTCACATCCTTACGGTAGTGTAGTTAATTCTGCTGACTTTCTTCATTTGCGCCGTCATCAGCTGCTAATTCCTCCCCTTCAGTGGGAATAATAATATTTGCGGGCGTGAGAGGGTCGTTGTACATACTGATGTCGTAGTTACCCTGTAAGAAGTTATATAATTCCTCGGTATCTGTAATACCGGAATTAGCAATGTTAAAGTTATTGCTGAGGATCATCATATCCACGCGCCGGTTTTTCTCTCTTCCCTCTGCAGTATCATTTTCTGCAATCGGTTGATTCTTTCCGTAGCCCTGTGAGATCAGCTTTTGAGGCTCAATCATTTTAACATCCTCAAAATAAATTGCTACATTGTTCGCGCGGTCAGAGGACAAAATTCTGTCGTTAACCTTATAGTTTTCAACACCCGGAACCGCCGCGGTATGCCCATTGATGCGGATAGCAAGGATGTCTTTCTCTATACTCTTGAAGCAATCGCCGAGATAATTCAGAATATCCACACTGGCATGACGCAGCTGCGCACTGTCCGCATCAAAAAAGATATTGTTGTTAAAACGAATATAGACAAAATTCTCATTTCTCTGAACATCTATATCGGATTCAAGATTGTTTTCACGCACATAACTTTTCAAATATTCATACAGCTCGTCAAAGGTAGCAGGCAAGCCCGTGGTTTCCTCTATCATGCCGTCACCGTTTGCCTTAAACGGCTCTTCGGAGGTGCTTCCCGGTGAAAACTCGCCGCCGTTTTCGTCATTTTGATATACAATTTGCGTCGCAGTACCCATGCGATCTTGAAATACTTTAATAAGCTGCTCAAATTTTTCCTCCTGCACTGAGGACATCGTAAATAGCAGGACAAAAAAGGTAAGAACAAGAGTTACCATGTCCGCGTAGGTATTCAGCCACCCGTCCGTTTTTTCTTCTTCACGTTGTTTTCTTGCCATATCTTTCACACCACCTTTACGCCGGTATCGGCAAGGTTATTTTTAGCGCCCTCTTTTAACTTTAACATTCTTCTGAAGTGGTACGTCGTCCTCCACATCTGATTCACCTTTGCTCTTTTTCATAATTGAAGCGGGCAAGAATTTGGTTAATTTTTCTTTAATAAATTTTGGGTTTTCACCCGCTTGAATCGCCTGTACACCCTCAACAATAATCATTTTACAAAGATATTCTTCTTCATGGCGTACCTTAAGCTTATTAGAAATTGGTAAGAAAATTATATTTGCAAGCATTGAACCATAAAAGGTGGTTATCAGTGCAACGGCCATACCAGAACCTACCGCACTTACGTCCTCAAGTGAACCAAGCATAAGCACAAGACCGATCAGAGTACCAATCATACCAAACGCAGGGGCATATGCAGCACCTTTGTCGTAAAAGGCTCTATCCTGCGCATGGCGCTCATCCAGGTATTCAAGTTCTGACTCAAGCAAATTTTTTACCTTTTCCGGCTCCACCGAATCCACTACCAGCATTAGGCTGTTACGTAAAAACAAATCATCTGTTTCATTGAGTTTGTCCTCCAGCGAAAGCAGCCCCTTCATTCTTGCTTCCTTTGCAAACTCAACAATCTGATCAATAAAGTGGAGCGGATTGTATTTGTTTGGAAAGAAAATTATTTTCAGGTGCTTTCCGACTTTTTTAAAGCTGCTGAGTGGGAAGGACATCATCATAACAGCAATCGTACCGCCAAAGGTGATTGCCATACTTGGGTAATCAATGAAAGCCCCAAGATTGCCCCATACAACCTGCATTGCGTCCTGATCGAACACCATACCAAAAACGACCAAAGCGAAACTGAGTATTAAACCTATAATAGACATAAAATCCATAACTGCTCTCATCCTTTACTGCTCAATTGTCTTTTTATAGTAAATTACTTAAGAATCATTTTTATAAAATTACCAAACGTTTCTTTACGGTAATCAACAACCTTTTGCACAACCTCTTGCATTGACTCACGCACAATAAAAATTTTACCTCCTGTAAGAGTAATGGTAGTATCAGGATTCTCAGCTATGCTCTCGATAAGGTCGCAGTTTAAAACAAATAGATCTTTATTAAGCTTGGTTAGAGTAATCATATTCACATTCTCCTCATCGGTAATTTTAGCTTTGTAAATCAAGATTTTCGCTGCTGCAGGTCATTGGAAAAGCTGCTTTTCCAATGACCTGCAGCAGCGACGCAGTGCGCCGCTGCCGCCTGCTGTAGGTATGTATTATCGTTTTAAGTTAACCAGCTCATTGAGCATTTCGTCGGATACTGTGATTAGTCTGGAGTTTGCCTGGAAACCCCTCTGCGTGATGATCATATCGGAAAACTCTCTGGATAGGTCAACGTTGGACATCTCCAGCGAGCCGGCCGCCAGCGCGCCCGAGCCGGAGGAACCGGGCTGACAGTAGTTGGCTGTTCCCGAGTTGCCTGTAGAAGAGAAGTAAGAGTTACCCACCTGCTCAAGTCCCTGCGGGTTCTCGAAGGTAACGATATCAAGCCTGCCGAGCTGAAGCCTGCCATGTACGGGATGAACGCCTTCGATAACACCGTCTGCACCGATTGCGATACTGGAAAGATCCGCTACGGTCTGCGAGCCGCCCTCGGTACCCTTTGACAGCATGATCGGCTTGCTCATAAGACCGAGGTCGTTGGATTTCTGAGCAGGTTTTGCAGTGATTGCATCTACAAGCGCATCAAAGGCGTTACCGTTAGCCATATCGGCGCCGGGGGTACCTTCCTCCGTGTTGTATGCTGCATTCATCGCCGTTAAACCGGGATGAGTCATGTCCAGATAAGTGCCATCTGCCGCCTTCATGCGTACAGATCCGGCACCGGTCATCAATGTGGTGACATGGCCTGTATAGACTTTACCGGCGGCATCTGTTGCGGTAATTTTCCAGCCCTCGGGGTCAGTTGCAGTACCGGGAGTGACATAGGTTGACGCAAATGTAAGATCACTGTCAGAATCAAACATTGGGCTGGTGCTGGTGCCTTTAAACTTCATACCGCCAAAAATTCCGGTATTGGGGATACCTGTGAGGCTGCCCATCTTTACGTCAAAGTCTTTGCCGATGAGCTCTGCACCTGTGAGCCCGTCTACGGGGAACAACCCGGTGGCTGGGTCGGTAGTGATTGAAAAATCTCCGCCCGGGTGAGGCTTGCCGCCGTTGGCCTCGGTGATAGCGGCATTCATTTTCGCTGTGAAATCCTCCATACTGGTGAAAACACTGTTCTTGTTGACACGAACCGTAATGGAAGAAGATGACATCTCATCCTTTTGTACGCTGACGTCAACACCGCCGGGCAGGCTGTCGTCTAACATAAAGTTGAAGGTAACGTTACCGTCTTTGGTGGAGTTCTGTGCGGAGAATGTAAATTTAACACCATTGATTGTTTCCTGCACATTTGCGGGTGTAGGGGGAACCGACGGAATCATAAGTTGGATTTTTTCGTTGGAGGGCGATTTACCAAGCGGGTTGCCCGATACACCCAGTACAAAGTTACCGTTGGAATCTACAAGGTTGCCTGCCGAGTCAACGTTCAGCATACCTGCTCTGGTATAAAAAATGTTGCCATCGGTATCCTGTACCTGGAAGAAGCCCTCACCTGCGATTGCCGCGTCCATACCATTGTCGGTCATCTGCAGGGTTGATCTTGTCTGCAGAACATCTACGCTGCCAATTTTAGAGCCATAACCAACCTGGCTTGGGTTGGTACCGCCGCGCACTGCCGTGCCGCCCGACGCACCGCTCATTGTCTGATAGTAAACATCCTTAAAGGACGCTCTGCTTGCTTTAAAACCATATGTATTCACGTTTGCGATGTTATTACCGATAACGTCCATTCTGGTTTGATGGGCTTTCATGCCCGATACGCCCGAATACATGGAACGAACCATACTGTTACTCTCCTTTTTTTGAATACCGTTTCATCTTTCAGTCAGTCAAGATGAAGTTTTAGCTTCCTAAAAAGGTCCGGCTAAATAATTACGGTACCGTCGATATTGGTGAATATATTTCCCTTTAAGTCATTGCTGCTTACAGTTGTAATCACTGTATTGTTTTTTACATTTACAATAAACGCTGTGGAGTCTACAAGAATTAATGGCTCATTCAGCCCCTTCTCCTCTGCCATACGCACACCCTCGTTCAGGCGCGCCATTTTGCTTTCAGAGATGTCAATATTGCGCTGTACCACTCTGTTTACTGCATGCTTTGAAAATTCCAGATTGCTGTTTGCCCTGATCTGCTGCTGCAGGATATCTCGAAAGGATACTTCCTCTATTTGACCTGTTGCCTGTGTCTTTTTTTCTTGAGATGCCGGAACCTGAGGAGTACCCGTAACGACAGGGACAGAAAATCGGTTGTAAAAAAGAGGATCCATGCCCACTTCTGCCTCCTATCCTGCTACTCGCCCTGCGGTTTGGTGGTTACAGTTGTTTTTTGATAAACTGTTTCCTTGCCGTTGCCGTCTTTTACCACAACATTGATAAAGTAGGTGGTATCCGGCTCAAGCCCTGTGATAGTCTCGCTTGTTAAACCGCCACGCTCAGAAGAACCAAAGCGTATACCCGCTTTTACCTCGTCTACTGTGTCGAACGCCGAACCGGTTGAATAATAGACGGTGTATTTCAGCTTAGAAGCAATCACCTCGTCCGATGTTGGCACCGGCCACGCAAGGTCGATTGTTGTGTCTGTTTTGTTTTTCGGAAGAATTGTGTATTTCGACGGATCTACCTGAGGCTTATCACTGCCGTCTGATGATGTTCCGTGAACCTCCATCAGCTGGTCAACACTGTATTCTTTTCCGGCGACATAGATTTTAAATTCGTTGCCTACAAAAGAAATCCTCTCTACCGGGCCAATTACCTTATTTACGTTTCCGCCGATAGAAAGCTTTGCAACGGTAACATCCTTGCCAACCAGTGACATCATAAAGTTGGATTTCGAATGATATGCCAACTCCTGCATCTGCTGCATGGTGGCAAACTGCGCAAGCTGTGTGACATACTGGGTATCATCCACAGGGTTTGTAAAATCCTGATTTTTAAGCTGGGCGATCATAAGCTGCAAAAAATTATCGACTGAAATTTGTTTGTCTTTTGCATCTCCGTAAACTGCGTCAATCGTCTGCCCGCCGCTTGTTTGATTGGTTCTGTAGCTGTTGTTTCCAACCCCACTGATGCTGTCATAACCCATTGTCTTCCTCCTTCCTGAAAATTTTCTATGCTAGTTAGATATACTGATCGAGTGCCGATGTACCGGCTATGTAGCTTTGCTGCGGTACATAACTGTTTTCCTCTTGCGCTTCAAACTGCCCGTAAGGCAGGAAGTTTCTGCCGCCACGGTTGGAATAAGCACTTTGCTGTTGCTGCTGGAACAAACTCTGGTGATAGGTTGCCGAATCAAACGAATGGCTGTTTTGGTTGCTGATTTGCTGAACCTCTGCATTCATCGGCCGAAGAATACTTCTCAGATTAATTAGTTCGCTGTTAAGCAATTTTTCTGTCTGCGCTGTGGATGTAACAATGTTCAGTGCAATTTTACCACCCGTTGACACCATATGTACCGTGATTTCGCCCAAGCCCTCGGGCTTTAGCTTAATGACAAACTCGTTTGCACCGGATTTAACGCCCTGTTCTATACCTGTTTTCACTTGTTCAAGAACGTTCTGCGGGGATACCGTTTGCGTATCAAGCTGTTTGACAAACGAGTTTTCACTGATACCGTTTGGCTGTACTGCCGCTGCCGCACCTAGGTATTTGCCCGACTCTACATCCTTCTGCAAGGTCTCAATGTTCACAGGTGTTTCTTCTTTTATCGCTTGAGCAGTAGGTTTACCACCCATCATAGACTGTGCCTTTAGCACCGCGGTTTGAAACTCACTTTGTCCCGTTAGTACATCTTGAGTTTGTGTGGCTTGTGCTTCATTTTTCACCGCCGTAAATGCAGGCATGTCTTGTTGTGACTGTAGCGATTCAAGCAAGGTAAGCATTTCGGGTGTAAGCTGTTCCTGTTTGCTGAGTAAATTCGTCAGCTGCGGCACATCCACACCCATTGCGGTAATCTGTTCTACCAATGCCGGTAAATCGCCCGCTAGCTGCAGGTTTTCTGCCGCAAATTCGGGGGTCATCATCAGCATCTGTGCAATCATCTGCAGCGTGTCATCGGTTAAGGTTTCTTGCGAGAGTTTTTTCTTCAGCGCTGCAAGCAGACCCTCTTGCGATTGTACCGTGTTTACCTGCTGCCCGCTTTTTGCTGAGCCGCAAAGCTGCATCATCAACTCCAAAAAGCCGCCAGCCTGGCCGCTTCCTTGCGCTCCTGCATGGCTCACCGCGCCTGCTGCAATATCCCTTGCCGTAACAACCTGCGTGTTCATATTCACTTCCATCCTCTTCACCTCCTTCATCATTTTTAATTTTATGAAGGACAAGCCCACTTTTTTAAGAGTTGACCTGTCGAATCAACGTTGAGGCTACATGCTCTGAAATAAGCAGCTCTTCCGCTTTTGTTAAAGTGTATTGATATTCTTCCCACTGTTTTTCCTTAAGATTTTCCAGCTTGGAGACCTGCTGTGAGGCCTTCACCACTGCGTTTCGCTGGAGCTCAACCGAAGAATTCAATAGTGCCTGATCTTTTTGCAGCTGCTTTAACTGCTTTTTGCCGTTCTCTAATGTAAATGTTAACGACCTTAGCTCACTGATGATAACGCCTTCGCGTGTCTTTTGCTCTAACCTTGTTCTAACTTGTTCAAGCTGCTCGGTAACGCTCTGTACATGATGATCGAGCGCATTTTTTTGTATGAAAAGCTGGCTTAAAGCATTCTTTTCTTTCTCAAGCAGCTGCTCGCGAAAGTTCAGCATTTTGCTGAGTGAGAATTCAAACTTTTTCACTGCTTTTCCCCCTATTCAACAAGGCGTTTCATCTGTTCTACTGTTTCTTCAAAGCTGTATTTTTCATCCACACCTTGCTGCAAAAATTGATTGATTGCATCAATGCGGGTGATGGCGTAATCCAGCTCTGGGTTTGACCCGCTTTTGTAAGCACCGATGGAAATAAGATCGGCATTCGCCTCATAAATTGACATCAGCCTGCGAATTTTTCCCGCCGCCGCCTTATGCTCCGGGTCGGAAATATCATTCATCAAACGGCTGACACTGGCAAGCACCTCGATTGCGGGGTAGTGGTTTTTCATTGCCACCTTACGCGAAAGCATAATATGCCCGTCGATGATACCGCGTACTGTATCTGAAATAGGCTCGTTTGAGTCGTCGCCCTCCACCAAAACTGTGTAAATTCCAGTAATAGAGCCTTTCTCAAAATTGCCGGATCGTTCCAGCAGCTTCGGCATTGCCGAGTAGATGGATGGCGTATAACCGCGTGCCACGGGTGGTTCGCCAATGCTGAGCCCTATTTCACGCTGTGCCATTGCAAAACGAGTGAGGGAATCCATCATCAGCAATACGTCTTTGCCCTGATCTTTAAAATACTCTGCAATCGTCGTGGCTGTGAGAGCGCATTTTGAGCGCATCATGGCAGGCTGATCGGAGGTTGCTACCACAAGCACTGAGCGCTTTGCACCTTCCTCACCAAGGTCTCGCTTGATGAACTCCACAACCTCACGGCTTCTTTCGCCCACCAATGCAATTACGTTGACATCTGCTTTTACATTTTTAGCCAGCATACCCATCAGTGTACTTTTTCCCACACCGCTGCCGGCGAAGATACCCATTCTCTGCCCTTTTCCAATCGTGAGCATTCCGTCTATCGCCTTGACGCCCATTTGGATGACTGTATCGATTCTAGGGCGATCCATGGGGTTGGAACGAGTACCGTTGATGGAATAGAATTTCTCCGCTTGAATCGGCGGGCCTCCATCAATGGGAACTCCCATTGCGTCTACTGTTCTGCCGATTAAGTCATCGCTCATTTTAATTTTGAGCTTGTCCCCTGTGTTTTTTACAAGGCAACCATAGCCGATGCCCTCAATCTCTTCATATGGCATGAGAAGCACCTTGTTCTCTTTAAAGCCGACAACCTCGGCAAGCGCGGTACAAGTGCCGCCCTGATACTCTATATGACATACATCGCCAATATTGCAGGCAGGACCTGTCGCCTCCACAGTCATTCCGACAATTTTATCAATCCGCCCCATTCGTGTATACAAGTCGGCGGATTGTACAACCTGCCTTAACTTTGAAAGTTCCAAATCCCATCACCACACTTTGTATGTTAATTGTTGGGCAGCATTTCTATTGCCCGATGTCTTCCAATTGTGCTTTTAAATTCTCCAGCTGAACCCAGATAGACGCATCTACAATGCCATCCGGCGATTCAATTCGGCAGGTGCCTGCGGGCAAATCTACAGCCCGCAACTCCACCGTTTCGCAACTTGTGTTTAGACCGTAGAGCTTTTGCTGCAACGAAGAAATTAGCTGTGGCATTGCTTGAGAAAGTTCAACCGTTACGTTGTTTCTTTCTTTACCTGCTGCTATTGCGGCCCGAACCAGTTCCTCCATTTCGCATTCATCTTGCTGAATTTGCTTGTTTAAGATTTTTTCTGCAATTTCCAATGCGAACGTTGCTACACTGTCTTCAAGTAACGCAAGCTGCTCTGCCTGTTTATCTTGCAGCTGTGAAACCATGGTATTAATTTGGGTGAGTTCATTATCGAACGAGTTCAGACCATTTTGCATCCCTTCGGCCCGCCCTTGCTCATACGCTCGCAAACGAATTTTCTCTGCCTGCGCGGTAACCTCCCGCAGCATAGATTCTCTTTGTTGACTAAGGGTTTCCATTGTCTGTGCCATAAGCCTGTCCGCGTCTATTTTTGCACTGCTTAGAATTGCCTCGCCCATCGTTTTTACTTGGGCTAACTGCAAATCAATATCTAAGCTTTCTCTTTTCTGTTCTGCAGCACAGTCGTCGTCTTCTTGCCCCGAAATATCAGGGGTTTGAGCTGGGATGCTCACATCGCTGAGCATGACCGTACTTTCAACTTCAAACGCATTGGCAGATTTAATAATCTTAGACAATGATGTCATCCTTTCCTCCCTTGGAGATTACCAGTTCGCCTTCCTCTTCCAGCTTGCGGATAATCGATACAATCTTTTGCTGTGCATCTTCTACATCACGCAGCCTTACATTGTGCAGATACTCCATATCGGTACGGATAGACTCCTGCATTCTCTTGGACATATTCTGGAAGATAACTGCTGATACATCGGGATTTGCCGCCTTGAGCGCAACCGCCAGATCTTTGGTATCGATCTCCCTGATAAACCGCTGAATCGACATACTGTCGAGGAATGTGATATCTTCGAAAACAAACATCAGCTTTCTGACATCCTCGGCAAGCTGCGGGTCCTTGTTGTTTAGCTCATCAAAGATATTCTTTTCGGTACCGCGGTCTACGTGGTTCATAATATCAGCCACATAGTTGAGTCCGCCAATCTCCATCAGATCCACCGAAACAATTGCGGCAAATTTTTTCTCCAGCTCTCGCTCAACAAGGTTGATGATCTCAGGAGACGCTCTGTCGAGCTTTGCAATTCTCTCCACTACATCAATTCGCCTGTCCTTAGACAGCTCTGAAATAATCATAGATGCCTGGTCTGCCCTTGCATAGGATAAAAGCAATGCAATTGTTTGCGGATGTTCGTTTTGAATAATATTCATAAGGCTTTTGTAGTCTGCCTTGCGGATAAAGTTGAATGCTTTTGTACGTAAAGACTTTGACACGCGCTCCATCAGTGAAAGTGCCTGCTGCTGTCCAAACGCTTTTTCCAGTACGTCCCGCGCGTATTCTACACCGCCCTCGGTCATAACCTTTTGGGTAACGCAAAGTCCGTAGAAATCTTCAATGATCTCTTTCATATCATCCGCAGGCAAGGTGCTCATTTTGGAAATTTCGAGAGAGAGCATTTCTATTTCGTCTTCATGTAGGTATTTATAAACCTTTGAAGCGTTTTCTGCGCCCAGTGCAATGACGACAGCTGCTGCTTTTTCGATAGAAGATTGTGTTCGTAGTGCCACAGCTATTCGCCCTCCTTCAGCCATGCTCGAATCAACGTTGCCGTAATTTCGGGATTGTTTTTCGCAAATTCACGCACCTCATCGGATATTGCATTATCCATAGAGCTGAATGCCTGTGCCTGCTCCCGCAGATTCTTGCGGTGCTCATCAATTTCTTTCTGCATTGCCGAAACGTCTACTTTCGGCATTTCAATCTCTGGTTGGGTTTCATCCTCTTCTTCAACAACTTTCTTCTTGCGGGTGAGAAGGAGTATCAACACAATTATGAGGGTAAGAATTGCGACTGCTCCTGCAATCCAGAACGGTTTCGACTGCAGTATTCGGGTAATCGCCCCGCCGCCCGCGGGTACCGCATTGCCGTTATCTATTATAAAGTTGTTTACAGAGATATTCTCAGGGGCAATGTTGGTAGCCTTTGAGGCTGTTTCAACCAAAGCCTCTTTCTTTTGTGGGGTGAGGTTTGCATCTTTCACGGTAACAGCAACAGATGCTGTTTTCAGCTGAGCATAGTCTTTTTCAATCTGCTGCTTTATGTAGCTCACCAAATAATCTACATCTTTTGTGTAGTCGATATAATCCAACGTTCCGTCACCGTCTTGATCGACGTATTCCGGAATATCGGTATTGTTTTCTTCCCCCGGAATCCCCTGTGCCACCTTGTCCTTATCCATAGCGTATTGCTCATTTTCATGTTCCTTGATGCCGTTTCCGTTTGCTTCGGGAACATACTGCATGTTTTCGGTAATCATTCGATCATAATCGATGACAACGGTGGCAGCGACCATAATGTCGTCGGGCCCGTAACCTAGCGAAAGCACTTTGAGGATTTTTTCTTCCAGCTTCTTTTCCACTTCCGCTTCAAAGCCCAGCCGCTCCAACCCTAACAGGCTGCTACTGGCACTTTCTTCAGCCGAGGGAATCTCCTTCATTGTAGCAGAATCGATAATCGTTACATCCTCCGGAAGGAGTTGCGGCACACTGGAGGCCACAAGGTTCTTAAGTGCAGATACCTTTTCCGGTGACATGTTGTACCCCGGAAGCAGACTTAAAGAAACAGAACCTGTGCTTTTCGTCGTCTTCTCGTCCCAAACGTAGGTGCTTTCCTGCGGAACATTCAGTGTGACAACCGCATTTTTCACACCATTCATCTGCTTTAAAGTTCTTTCGATTCGATCCTGCAGATTCATCAGCAGATACTGCTTCTTCTCAAATTCTGTTGTTGTGAAACCGGCATTGTTTGAAAAAATATCAAACGGAAGTGTGGTTTTTGGGTACCCCAGTGCCGACATATCCAACATTGCATTGCCAACTTGGTCGCTCGGAACCAACACCTCGCCCGCCGCATTGCGTTGTACGGGAATGGACCTGCTTTGTAATGCGGCAAAAACCTCTGCACTTTCTTCGGGGTTCATCCCCGGATACAAGATGCTATAGGAAACATTTGCCAAATTAATCAAAACAGCTACAACAACTGCAAAAAGTATAATTCCGGCAGCAGTGCCGCCAATAATTATTTGTTTCTTTTTCGTCTGTTTTGTCCAGTATTCTTTCGTTGACTGAATTCCCTTTTTTACTTGTTCAACCATATTTCACCCAAACTATCAATTATATTTTTAGAACATCATCCGCTGTAAACAAAAAATGCTGAGAACGAAAGCTATAAAACTATATCTGCATTCTCATGATTTCGTTATACGCCGCGACCGCTCTTGATGTAAGCTGAACAGTAAGCTCCAGCGCTGTTGCCGCTTTTTCCGAGTTTATCATAATATTGTGCAGGTCGTCTGCCTGCCCCATTGCAAGGCGATAAGCATCCTCATTGGATTGAGCCTGAGTTTCGCGCAGGTTATCGACCGCTTCTTCAAATATTTGTTTAAAGGGCATTCCTGTGTTGGCTTCAGGTCGAGCTGCCTGCACCGCGCTTTTTTCGATAGGAGCAATAGCGGGCATTTGAGAGATTGGTACGATAAACATAACGATTCCTCCGTATTGAAGTAATAAAAAGTGTTCATTAAAAAAAGACATATAAAAAAGTTGTCACTACAGTAATAAAACGTCTTATCGCTGTAATAATCAACTTTGTCAAATGTAATATCTATTCTTTTTCATATTTCCACCTATTATCCTTAATATTTTTTAAGCAGATAAAAGGTAAGTTCCTTTATTTAAAACAGCGCATACCACTATCAACATATGCAAAATTGCATATGTTAAAAATTATGGTAACTGGCTGTCATATTCCTAAGAACTTAGACCCTATAGCTTTGCGCAATTAACTTTCGTTAATCCTGCCTTTTTCACATTTTTTTAATTGGTTTTCTGCTATGCCACTAAATAAACCGGGGTAACTGTCCGTCAATAGAAGACTTATGGAAACATCATCAAATTTGTATAACTTTCCAGAATCAATGCATGGTTTTAAAATATAATATCATTACTACTGTTGATTATAAACCAGAATCTAATATGTGTCAATATTTGTCGAAAAAATTAATAATAAATTGTAAATAAATTTTACTATTTCAGCATATTTTCTTCTAAATTTTAGAATTATTGTAGAATTAACGCATTTTTTACGATAGTTTTACGAAAATTATTGCTAAATACAATTTTTAACAAATAATTATATCATTTTCTAGCAAAAAGCTTAAAGCTGTAAACGATAATAAAAATTTGGATAAAATTTTTCCTTCTAAACATAATTTATACAAATAAAAGCAGATAACAACATCAGCTTGTTATCTGCTTTTTATTTTGCCTCTTCTTTATTTACCGATTTCCAGCGCCTTAAGCGCCATCGCCTTTACAACATTTAGCGCAGTAGCATTTGCTTCATACGCTCTTGTTGCAGCCATTAAATCAACCTGCTCCTCCGCCGTATTTACATTTGGCATCATAACGTAGCCATCTTCATTTGCATGCGGATGGGTAGGGTCATAAACGGGGGTAAACGGATTTTGGCTTTCTACAACCTGTGCAACCCGAACACCACCCGAATTTGCTTTGTTCAGTTCCTGTTTGAGGTTCTGTTCAAAAGTCATTCCACGCTCCTCAAACACAACCTGTTTTCTGCGGTAGGGCTCACCGTTTTCGGTTCTGGTCGTGGTGCTGTTTGCCAAGTTTTGAAGAATAATATCGGTGCGAAAACGTTCTGCGGTAAGCGCAGAACCCGCAATATTAAGCGAATTGAGAAATGCCATTGCTTTCACTCCTTATTTCATTGCCTGATTGAGCACATAACGAATGTTACTGAACTGCCCGCTGATTTTCTGTGTGAGATAAGAATATTGCGCATAGCTCTTCCACAGTTCAATTGTTTCTTTTTCCATATTGACGTTATTACCATCCGGGCGCACAGATGTTGTGGTATCGGTTGAAACGGTCGCCTGAAAATGGTATTCGTTCTTTCCGCTTTGTGACTTAACGGCGTCGCTGAGAACATTTTGGAATGTTACAGCCTTGGCCTTATAGCCCGGGGTTTCATAGTTTGCAATGTTATCGCTGATGACCCTCTGCTTCATCCAAAGAGCGTCCAGACTGCTTTGCATTGCTTTAAACTCCATATTGTTGTACAGCAATTGACCTTCCTCCTTTATGTGGCCGAAGCAAACACAGGCTGCTTCGGGCTTGGATTTTCTTTTAGTTCTACTGCTTGCTCAGGTGCACCATCGGCAGGCAGCAGCTTTGCCATAAGAACAAAGCGCTGGTCTCGTCGGTCGCCGTATTTGACGCTGCAGGTAGAAAGGGTAAGTACCTTATCATTGGGATAGACAGAAACACCATAATCGTAAAGAGACCGCACCTTTGCCTCGTTGGCCATCGCAATTAAAGCGCCGCTATCCATATCGGGGGTAATGTAATTAAAGTCCAGGTCGGTGTAGAATGCTGCAAAAATCTGCCATTGCATCTGCTCACCGTCAATCGAAAAATAAACCGTGCGGTTCTTTTCCGCGAATTCCTTTTGTGTAAAACGAAAAAGCTGTGAAAAACGGGGACCTTCGGGGTTATCCTTCAGGTCACTGTGCCCATAAATAACGGTATTGGCGGAAAGCGCATCTCTGCTTTCAAATTCAGATGCATAATCTGTGAAATAGCATCCGTAGATGTCATCTTCTTTTTTCTCATTCCGCCGCAGATAATACATGTTGTTGTTTGATTGCAGAACACTGTTGTTAATGTCGGTGTTGGGAATCTGGAGCCAGCCAACCGTGTCCTCGTTTTGGCTGGTAGCATGCTGCAGAGCGAGCGTGACCTCATAAAAGCTGGTGTCTGCCTGAGAGCCGGTTGGCAGCATCGGCCCACGCACGTCTGCAAACACAACACTTGCCGGCTCGGCAGGCTGTTCGGCAGATGTCGGGAGGTTGCCCATCAAAAGGTACCCCCCCACCGCCAGACCAGCAACAACTACTACAACCAGAATCGAAACCAATACTTTTCTCATGGCTTATCTCCCCCTATCCCGTACCGCCTATGCATCTCACCGGTATCGGGATTCACACGGTCGACAAGGCCTAAATTGCCTCCGCCCATAGCACCGTTTGCCCCACTCTTGTCTTCGGAGCCAACTACAATTTTAATTGTAATAAAATAAGTCGAAAAATGGTCCAGTTTTATGGCAAACGTACCTTTAGAATTGGTGTTGAAATAGCCATAATAGTCGATTCTGTCGCGTTCTTTATTGTAGTAGTGCCAATACAGCTTTTTGTTCTTGTACTTCTGCCCAAGGCTTAGGGTAAAGGTCGTCGGCGCAGGCAGCTCACCATGATGCTTAAAGTAGATCATCACCGGCTCCAGCTTGTCGTTTGCCGATTTCTCCCTCATCAAATCATAGATCGCTTCCTCATCGGGCGAAGTGAACAACATTGAGAAATCGTACACCTTTTCATGCGGGATTATTTTTTTGATATCTCGTGCTTTAAACTGGAGGGAATAATCGTTGCCCACAAAGGTAATGACCTTGTTCGGGTACTTTTTCAGTTCGTTAAACACATCTGCGGATACCATGGCATATTTTGAAATATCTACCACAATATTGTCGGAACCTTTGAAATCAATTATATCCGGAGTAATCGGTTTTAGCAAGCCCTGCTTTTCCTCATCTCCGCGAAAAACATTAATGTAATATTTTTTTACTGTGGTTTTATCGGGCGAAGTGACTTCCACTGTGAAATTGTTCTCACCGTTTGTAATCGCCTCAGAATAATCTCCGTACTCATCGCCGATTTCTTTCGTACCCGAAAGCACCCGCACCTTTGCCAATCTGTCTGCTGCGCTCGGAATAATGTCAACAAACGAGGTTTCATCTTTAACCGAAACCTCATAGGTGGAGATAGACGGCTTAAATTCCGGTGACATATATCCATCTTTTACTTCAAGGCTTCTCAAATCGGCATTGCTGCTCTTATCAATCAGGTTCTCGTTCGTCAGCTTGACGTCGTAGCTGCGCTTGTCCGTGCCGTTTTGCGCAATAACCTCAATGTTTATTGTGCTGTCCACTTCAACCACATCAATGGCGTCAAACGGTTTTCCGCTCTCGGCCTTTTTACCGTTAATCTTGATAATGGCATACGGGTGGTTGGCAGTAGCGGTTACGACAACCGATTTTCCGCCATCTGCGATGATTCCTTTATAGCTCTGCTTACTGGGAACGAAGATCGGCTTAAACTCCTTGAGCCCCGTAATCGACAGGCTTTTGAGAAGATTATCTGCACTGGGTTTCGCTCTTGCAATTTCTATCACGTAGGTTTTGATTGTGGTCTTGTCCTCAGCGGTAACCTTAACTTCAAACCTGGTAACCTCCGGGTGCTTACCTAGTTTAAACGCATAGCTTTGCTGCCCGTTCTTAATTTTTTTGCCGTTGATTGTAATTTCGTACGGTGCGTAAAAAGCCGCCTTTGGGGTAAACATGACACTTTCCGATTCGTATGCAACCGGAATGGTGTATTGCATGGTATCGGGGTAGAAATCGTATTCAATAACCTTTTTGTTCTGGTCTACGATATCCAGCGAGGTAAGCGACGCTTCGTCACTGGGTTTTTCTCTGGTAATTTCCAGCTCGTAGATTACTTCAGTTTTCTCATCTTCCGCAGTAACCTTGATGGGAATATTGAACACAGGCTTTTCGTCCGTAGTGCTGTCTACGAGGATTTTTGCCGAAAGCACATCGGATTTCAGATCAACCCACTGTTTGGTTTCATCATCGCTCTTGTAAACATCACGCACCTTGATGGAGCTGACATTAGCGTCAGTCGGCTTTGCCTTCACCTTAATTGAGTCTACTGCATAAGGGATTTGCATCTCATACACCAAGGTATCTTTATTAAACTTTGGGGTAAAGGTGATGGGGTTTTCCGCATTATCGGTGATGATGAGACTATCGAGCGTAGCAATTGTACTTGGATCAAGCCGGCGCACGGCAACTGAGTACTCGGTTGCATAAGCTTCGTTTTCAGCCGTTACCTTAACCTTAATGTCTGTAGGGTTGACGCCCTCACCGTAGCCAAGGTCTATTAAATCGGCTGTGCTGCTCAGTATGTTCTGCTTTTTTGGTTCGGGGCTTATAATTTCAGCCTTTGCCTCAATAAAGTTGGGGGTGGCTTGTACCCGCACCTGCTTCACACTGTATGGTACGGAAAGCTCATAGCTTGTCTGGCTGCCTTTAAAGCCCGTCAGTAAGTTTTTCTGCGCGGTGTCCTTGCTGTTCGAGATTTTCAGATCCTTGAGCGTAGAGTCTATACTTTTATATGCCCTTGTAATTTCCAGCTTGTAGATCATTTTAATCGAAGGGTTTTGAGCAGTGGTCGTAATGCGCACCGTTGCGGTATCACCCTCGTCGGGCAGGTTCACCGTGATTGGCTTGCCGCTTTCCACTTCTGATGTTTGCTTTGTGCCATCAACAGCCACAATCTCAACTTCTATTGTTTTCTTTGCCTTTTTATCATTCAATACAGGCACCAGTGTAATTTTAGCTGTATCACGAAAGGGTACCTCAAACTTATACTGTGTGGTTTCGGGCTTAAAGCCGTAATCATACTCCTCACCCGCAATCAGCCCAAACAACTTGTCATTGTTTCGACGCAGTGTCAGAGATGCAAGCGTAGCGTCCTTACGCGGAGTAGTGTCCTGCACCGAAATGATGGGAGTTTCAATGGTTTGGTATTTCTCAATACGTCCGCCGTTGCCTTTGCAATAAAAATCAAAGAAAATACGGGTACTGCCCTCTTTCGCTGCTACAAATTCAAGGTCTATACTGCCAACGCCTTTAGGGTTGGGGTTGTTCACCTTTGTATTGTAGGCATAGGCAGCGGGCTGTCCATCCATAAAAATTTTCAGAACGTTGGGGTCATCCGCGTGAATGATAACATATTCTGCCGCCGCATTTTTCTCGCCCATATACATGGTGGAATAAAAGCGGTAAGGCAGGTTGGTTGTTTCCGTTGCACCGGTCACCGAGTTATCGTAAACATCCATGTTTTTGGGGATGTTTTCAATTTTATTCGATGCCCCTTCTGTGGGAGCAATGTTAGTTGGGTCTTTGCCGCCCACCTGCTGGGTCAGCAGCTTGATGTAGGCAGGCCGCCCCTTACCCTTTACAGTGATAGGAACCTCTGCCTCTGTTACACTGTCCGCAACGGGCTTTCCATCAATCAGGCAAGTGATCTTTGCTTTTAGTATGCCTTTTACGTCAGATTCCTGCTTATGTACTTTTGCTCTTGTTGTTTTTATGGTTTTATTTTGGTCATCGGTACTGCCGTCGTTATCAATTTTTTCGATGGCCGCAGAACCATACGGGTCATTCTGATCCCACTCCCACACCCAATCGATATCAAACTTTGCACCGAAGTACGGTACCTCGGTTGCCAACTTAAACTCAGTGGTAATCCAGTTGTAATCATCACTTTTATTGGTGAGGATCACGTACTTGCTTTTTGTTACATCGTTTACCACTGCTTTAGCAAGCTGCGATGCGGCAGCTTTTGCACTCCATACACGCATAATCATGGGGCTAGAGGGTGCAGTGCTGAACACAATTTCGTAGGTGGTTCCTGCGGTTACTTTATATTCTTTTTTCTCGGGAACGCTGTCGGGTATGATAGTGCCTTGCTTGGTGTAAACCAGCAGCTTGATGTCGGTTTTTTGCCCTTCACTGCTGCCGTCCCAAAAGTTCACCTCCAGCGGCCTGGGGTCTTTGCCGCCTGTTGCCCTTTGGCCTGAAATCGTTGCACCATCTTTATACCGCGAAAAAGCACCGGTAGGGGTGCCTACGACTGAAAACCTTACATTGCCTTCTTTTTCATCGCTATCTGCCTTAATTTTAATACTACTCTTTTCCAAAATCGCCATACGGCTTTCGCTTGTTACATCAACCGCCATGGCTCCATCGTTCCAGCTTTCCAAGGCGGTACCCGTCGCAGTAATGGCAAAGAAGTTTGCTGTTATGGAATATGATTCCATCCTTTCCATGCCCTCGGGTTTTGTGCCTGCCGCTCCCTCTTTTGTGCTAAAGCTTTTGGTAGCGTTGTTGTAAGTAATGTTCTCTGCCGCTGCCGTACCGCCCATGCCTTGAATGATAAACGGTGGTGAGCCAAGGGTATATTGAGTAGACGTGCCGATAGACACCTCGGCCCCGTTACCCTCGATTACGTCGGCGGCAGTAGCAGATTCGCTGCCCACAAACTTCACCTCGGGCACCGCCGAAGCAGGGGCTGCCATTGTAACAAAAGCTGCTTCGGGAACGGTAAACAGCAAAACCAGTGCCAAGAAGAAAGCTAAATATCGTTTCATAATCTATCCTCCCCGAATTCTTTTCGGATTTTTATAATTATCTTCAATCCTTTTATCGACACATTCCTACAAAAATTAATGAAAATACAAAAAAGTTCTGCATCAGCAGAACTTTTTTGATAGGCAATTAATCTTTACACAGCTTATTGCTGCATACGCGAAAGCCTTTCGCCCTGTGCGAAGGTATCTTTTAATTCAGAAATTAAGGGAAGAATTTGGTCAATTGGCTGAACATCTTTTTTAATGTTACTTTTGATAATCTGTTCGTTGAAGAAATCGTACAGGTTTGAAAGATTACCCGAAACTTCGTAATTGTAATTCAATGTCGATTTCAGATAATTGATGATTCTTTGGGATTTTTGCAAAGAGATGTTGCTGCCCTCAATATCCTTTTCACCAATACAAATAATCGCCCTGCTCAGCTGGTTGATAACCTCTTCGTACAGCCGCACTACCATTTCGCCTTGCGTCATAGTCATAATCGACTGTTCTTTGTATTTTTCATAAGGATTTACCATAAAAAATCTTCACCTCGTTTTAGGAAGCAAACTGTTGCATAAGCCATGAGCTCTGCTGGTTCATATTAGAAATCATTTGTTCCATTGCATTAAACTGCTTCCAATATCTTGTTTTCTCGGTTTCATAAGTTCTTTTCAGGTTTGCAATTTTATCATCGATGTCTTTCAGCTGTTTATCCAACGAGCTGTTTTTATCAAGCGTCGCCCCCTTGATACCTGCAAGCGATACCAGAGAACCGGGTGAACCACTGTTTGCCTTCGTGGCTTTTTCCATGATGTCGTTGACTGTTGCCGCCAAACCTTTGTTTGTATCTGTAAACAGCTTTTCTACTTCCGATGGATCGGTTGATAGCGCAAGCTTAAGCGCCTCGGGGTCACTGATTACCAGTTTGCCCTTATCCTTCCAGTTGTTTGAGGTGCTGATTCCGATTTCGTATAGAGCAAACTTAGCATCATCCGGCTTTTGGAACAGCGCCATGCGCATATCACCGAGAATGCTCGAAATAATTGAATCTTTACGAACAAGACCGGTTTTAGATTTCTCCTCCCACAGCTCAACCTCTTTTTCGCTCATTTCTTTTTTCTGGGCTGCGGTGAGGGGCGGATACTTGCTGTATTCGTTATCCTCATCTATGAGCTTATTGAGCTTGTCGATTAGTTTGTTGTACTCGTTGACGAAGCTCTCAATGCCCTTATAAGTTTGCTCGGTATCACGCGTGGTGTTAACCTCAATTTTTTGATTTGGGTCTTTCGCCTCGTTAAATTTCTCCACTAGCTCAATATTTAGCCCATCAATGGTAAAGCTGTTGGTGTTACGTACAATTTCTTGCCCGTTTACCGTAAGAATTGCGTTTTCACCTTGAGTTTCGAGAGGGCTGGAAAGCGCGGTGCTGTTAAGCACCATTTGATCAACGCCGAAAAGTTTCTCCATCGCCGCCTTGCCAGCATCATCGTTACCTTCCACTGTAAACTGTGACGTTGTACCCATAATGCCCAGTACGCCCGTCTGTTCATCGAACACTACAGAGCCGCCGGCTCCCTTAGCAGCGTTATCCAAAGCAGTCTTAAAATCGGCAAAAGTTGTATAGCTGCTCAAATTGATTGCTGTTCCACCAATTTGTATGCTACCGGACGTTAACCCCAGATCACTCATTGATGTTGTATCTGTAACACGCTGATTTTGACCCGCGGCAAAGCCCAGTGCTTTTGTAAACGCAGCATCATCTACATTCGCTTGAGAAAATGTTACGTTAAATCCCTCAGCAGATTTTAAACTGACTTTGCCCGCATCTAGGCTCAGCCCAATATTTGCATTGCCATTTTTATCAACGCCTGCTATGCTTTTGAGCTCTTCGTTGATGTGGGCAACTGCCTCCTCCGCGGTGTAATCAGAGCCATCCTCTTTTTCCGGCAGCTTAACGGTAATATCTCGCCCATTTATATTGAGGCGGAACTCGCCTGTTTTTAAATCGGCGGGCATGTTAACGCTATTTTCTGCATGGATATTTGGGTTTCTCATCGGTACGCCCAGTGCACTGCCGCTGCTACTCTGACCAAACATGACCGTCAGCAGATTACCGACATCCTGCTCCATGTCAATTTTTACACCCTCACCCATTGTTTTTGATTCCATGGTAAAGCTATCTTGCAGAGAAGAATAAGAAACCGTTACCCCTGCCTGGCTGGAGTTGATGCGGTTTATTACCGAAGAAAGTGTGTCGTTCTTGGTGGCTTCAATTTTTGTTCCGTTAATGGTAAAACTAAAGGTGCTGCCCTGCAGTTTTTGACCAAAATTGATATCGCCCAACTTCATATTCAGGTTGGTTTTATTGGACTGACCTTCCTTCAGACCCAATACAGCAAGCCCCGCGGAGCCTCCTGCGCCGGAGACGGTCACCTGCCTGCTGCCAGTGGTGCTGAGCGTGATTTTCCCACCGTCGTACTTAACGTCTATTCCGTTGCCAAATGCTTTGGTAATGGAGTTTTTTAGGTTTTCTGCTATTGCTGCGGCTGTACCTGCCACAAGAGTATTACCATCTTTGTCTTTTACCGCCGCATCGCTTAATTCTATGGTTTTTTCCACACCATCCAAAATTACTTTGATTTTCGGCGCGGCCTTCGAAAGATCAATTGTGCCGCTGATACTACCGGTACCGGACTGCCCGTCCTTCAAGCCGAGAACTTCTAAATTTTCGGCAGAGCCGCTCACCTTGACCGACTGGCTGGCATCTGTTGCTTCGAGCACCAGTTTTCCGCCGCTTAGTTTAGCCGTGACTTTACCATTCAATTCGGTATTTGCTGCAATTTTTGCATTGATGTCAGCTACAACAGCTTCATTGCTGCCCCCCGAAAACTCAATGCTTTCCGTCGTATCGCCGACATTGATGGTTATTTTTCGTTTCATATCTCTAATTTCTTGAAACTTATCTGTACTAACTGTACCGCTCAGCTCACCGGTTACCGGGTGCGTAGATGTCTGTTTGTAAGCCGAGGCAAGCTGCTTGATGCTGTTTATGGTAAGTTTGCCCGCCTGCGCAGAATTGGTGGCGGAAATTTTTACCGCATCTGACTTGTAGGCAGCGGCCATACTGTTAAAGAACTTTTGGGACAGAAGGTTGGTTTCCGGCTTTGAGAAGCTAAAGAAATTAGTTTGAAAGTTGTGGATACTGGAAATTACATCGCGGTAAATTTCCTGTTTCCACAAAAGCTGCTGTCTCGCCGCGTTTTGCTTATCTATTTTCGATTGTGTTCCTGAAAGCAATTTATCGACCATGGATTGAGTATCCATACCGGAGACAAGGCCTGAAAGCCCATTGCTTGTGGAGCTATAGCCCGTCAAAGAATTAATTGCCATTTCTATAATCCTCCTTTTTCACTATAAAATGCTTCTATCGAAAAAAGCTGTGAATTTTATACTCTAATACTATTATCGGAATGATTCGACAAAAATAGAGTGTTTTTTATAATTTTTATTTATTTTTTTGAGTTTAAAAACGTTCCGGCCTCAAAGGTTGGGTCTACTGTAGTAAGGTATTTCGCAATTTTAGGTGCGTTGTTTGTGCTTTTAATCTTCTGTTCCAGTTCGTCTCTGCATTGCAGCAAACGCTCCATAATTTGCGGCTCAATGTTTGCCACACGGTTCATTACAGCAAAGATTGTTTGCGCAAAATCAAAAATGCAAACCAGATACTCCGGCAGTTCACTTCTGCTGCATTTGTTCTTAACTGCTTGACCATACAAACCGGTGTCATCCTGCTCGCAAACCTCTGTTATCTGCCTGACGACTGCATCTATTTCTTTAATCAGCTCTCCGCGTCTGCTCATGAAAGCCTCCAGCTCCTCAACCGAGCAGGTAAGCATATCGTTTGTTATCCTTTCGTATTCTGTAAACAATTCTTTCTTTTGTCCAAGCAGGTCCATGATATGTTTAATATCGTTCATATTAAGCTCCATTCTGCCGCTAAGCATCGGCATATAACACCTTGAGTGTAAAAAATTTAATAAAACCGCGCTCTCATCTTGCAAAAAAGATAAACGATAAGAGCTTACAATCTTACTGCCTTTCCTCCGGCAAATCAACTAAATTACTTCTCATAAAAAAATGATCTGATGAATTTACTAATGATACTATGCAAAATGCCGATTATGTAATATGATAGTAATAATAACTGGCAGACCTTGCAAAGCAGGGATGCTCCAAGTTTGAGAGGAGCCATTCGATAATATGTACCCCATTTTTCTTGATGCCGTCTTAAAATCTGAAGACGATGAGCTGTTGGAATACGGTAGTGTCTGTATCCCCCCGGAGGGAAACACCGTTGATTTTAAAAATGAATTTGTCCCTTTGCTTAAATTAGAAACTCCCGTTCAAGTCACACTGTTGCTCAACGGTGAGGAGTCCTTTTGCTTTAAAGGGCTTGTTTATCTGTCTTCGGGGAAGCTGCTGAGGATTACCTCGATATCAGATGAGCTTTTGGCTCAGGCGAGGAAAATTTTCACTGCAAACGTGTGCGTGCACACAAAACTGGCACTTTATGAGTATAAACCTTTTTTCTCGTTCTACCATGCACCAAAAATATCTGGAACCATCTACTATTTGAGCGAAGAATCCATTAAGGTTTTATCTATAGAGCAGATTGACGTTGGGCAAAAGTTAATGGTCAACCTTACCAGCCCCTTTGTGTTTAAGCAGGTAGTTGCGGAGGTGACCGAAAAAATTCGCTTTAGCTCGCTTGCAACCAGCTATTTATGCAAAGTAGTAAGCATCTCCTCCGCCTCGGTTAGAAACTTGGAGAGTTATCTGGCCGAGCTCAACGAAAAAGAAGCTTTGCCTGAGGATCTGCAGTTTTAGTCAGGATGCTTGAAGCTGCTCATAAACTGCAGTAGATTCTTAGAGTCAACTTTATCAACCGCCTGCCGGTTGCTCTCTATGGTGAGGTATAGCTCTTTGCGGTAAATTTCAACATCTTTGGGGGCAACGATGCCAAGGCGCACCTTATCACCGCTTATCTCGGTTATAATAATCTCGATGTCGTTGCCGATCATCAAAGATTCACCGCTTTTACGCGATAAAATAAGCATCTTCTTACACCCCCTTCTTTTGGTCAAAGAGGGGGGTGCGAATGGAATAGTTCTGTTCCAGAATCAGCTGAACGCCGTTCATTTTTTCACGATTGATGATAATTGGGCTTTTTAGATTAACCGTCGACTTTTTAAAGTCCGGGCAAATCACCGCAATTGCCCAGCAATCCAGATGGTCACCTGGTTTTGCATGCAGCTCAAGGCGTATCTCTTGCGGTATAACAGGTGCATAATCCGCAAAAAGTTCGGCGGGATTTATTACAATAAAGCAAACATCTTTATCCTCTGCCGATTGAAGCCACCGAATACTTTCTCCCATAGCTTCGTCTGCGAGAAGTACATAGTTCGAAAGATGCTCAAAGCCATAAACCGATTGACTGAAATAAATCAGCTCTTTTTCATCGATCTCGACAATGCCGAAATCTCTCGTCTCAATTTTCACCATAAAACCACACCTTTCAGATTGATATACAAAATCAGCTGATGATACAACGAAAAAGACAGCTATGCAAGAACTGTTCTAACGCATAGCTGTTTTTTTGTATTCATATACTATTCTTCATAATCTGGGCTTGCACTGGGCGGCACATACATCGGCTTACCCAAATATTCAATATGAACCTTGGGGTACTGTTCAACGTCGAACTGTATTTGGCCGGGGATATATTCCATAGAATTCTGCAAAATTTTTGCATCAAAATTAAGCTCTGTAGGGGTATACTCCATACTCAGCTGATTGGGTTCCCATGATATATTGGGGCCCACCTCAGGCAGAAACTTAAGATAAGTAGTGCGCTGATCAAGCAGCTTTGGATATACAATATCAGGCAGGTTTGCACCTTTATGAATCTTTGCCATCTGGTTGCCAATCTGCGCATATTGCGCGGTTGCCTCGGCAGCTGCCTGCATTCCCTCTGCTGCTGCGGCATCGCTGAGAGCCCTTGAGGTTTTAAACCCAAGGCTATCGCGTGCTTCATAAGTATCGATTTTTGCTTTAATATTTTTTGATTCCATGGATAGCTTAGAGGGTACACGGCGGATCGTAAGTTCCGGCTTTGGCTGCTTTATCTCCAGCCGCGGACTTTCAACCCTCATGGAAATTTTAATCGGAACGCTTGTGATTTTCAGCAGTTGCATGATAACACCTCTATCTCATACAGTTAGATGAATACTATCTCATAAAATCGAATATCGATGGGGGAATAATTTTGGAGCCAAGCTGCAAGGTAACCATCCATGCCATTTCATAGCTTTTGTTGTAGATGGATTCTTCTTCGAGGCTTATTCCTTCAAGCTTTTTCTGAGTTTCTTTCAGATTTAGAATATCATTTTCAATGCGATTGACATTCTGCCCCAAAAAGCTGTCACGATTGCCAATATCCGTAATCGCAATCAACAAATCATTGCTTCTTGTTTTAAGATGCTCCATCAGCGACCCAGCCGCATCGGTATCACCCGCACGCAGTTTTGTGGAAATTTCATCCAGTAGATTGATCAGATTGTTTGGCGCAGCCTCACCATTAATCATTGTAGTGCCAAAACCCAACACATCAACACCCGAGGTTGAAATTTTAAATGCTGTTTTTGTATCGACGTTTGGCCCTGTCATTGTGAGCCCAAGCCCGATATCAAGGTAAACGTCGTTGTTTTCATTAAACAAATTTCGATCGTTGGTATTGTTAACGCTTACACCATTAAACAATAAATCACCGTTAACTATGGTAAATGGCGCTGTATCGTTGCTGGAACCCGAGAACAAAAACTTATCCCCGTATTTAGCGTTAGCCAACTGAAGCATCTCATCTTTAAGGTTGTCGATTTCCCTTGCAAGAATTTCGCGTTGTACATCTGAACTCGTACCTGTAATGCCCTGCAGTACTCGCTCTTGTGCTTTTTTCAGGATATCGCTTACGGACATCATATTGCTTTCAGCCGAGGAGAGTTCACCCTTGGCATCGCGGATATTGGTGAGATACTGATCGTTGTGTGCAAGCTGATCTCTGATTGTGTAGGCACGTGCAGCATCCGAGGTGCTCTCGGATACACGGTTGAACCTTCTCTCAGTTGTCAATCTCTCGTTGGATCTTGCTAAATCAGAGAGATTTTTATTGAGGTTTCTCATATAAGATCTGGTTAATGAATTTTGTGTTACTCTCACTGTTCATCAATCCTCCGTATGTCATAAAATCTTGTTATCTGCCGACCATTCCGGTCCTATTAATCAGCACATCCAGTGCTTCGTCCATCACGGTCATCAGACGGCCAATTGCTTTATAAGCCTTGTCATACAGCATCAGGTTTGTACCCTCTTCATCGGGGGAAACGCCCGAGATTGCGTCTCTGTTATCAAGCAGATTATCTGCAATTGCAGCGGTTGCTTTGAGGCGCGTGCTATAGAATGTAGCTTCTTGGCCAATTGTTGTATTGTAGAAGTTTACATATTCACCAAAGGTGCCTTCGAATTCACCAAAGCTAATTTTTTCGTTAAAACGATTTTTTAGTGCTAAAATATGCGGGTTGTTTTTTTCACCGCCCGAAACACAGCCCGGCGGAATAATATAACCGGGGTTGTCATTCCATACATCGGTAACTGTAAGACTGCCCGCGGTGATTGTTCCATCTGCACCACCCTGCAAAAGTGCTTTAAAGCGTGTTCCGGTAGGGTCATGCGGGTCATGCCCAGGTGTACCGGCGTCGTCGCAATCGGGTACAGTTTGATTGAACAGCCTTGCAAACTGCTGTGCAAAAGCGTCAATCTTATCTTTAAAATACGGAATACCCTTTGAAAAGTTTTCTTCGCCTGTAGCAGCGGTTCCTCTACCGTTGAGCATATTGACATATGCTTTTAGCGAGCCCGTCGGCAAATCGGCTTTTTTCCCGCTGCTTTGCCATGTCAGCGACACTGTGTTACCGGCATGGAGCTCCAAAGTATCATAGGTAGAACCCTCTACTACAGTTTTCCCGTTGAACTCAACCTTCACCGAGCCATCCTTGTTGGGGTATACTGTGAGCGCGCCATAAGTAGAAAGCTCGTCCAGTAACAGATTTCTCTCATCCAGCAGCTCGTTGGGGCCGTAATATTCATTTGTATATTCTGAATTTGTAAAGACTTCGTCTGAAATGGTTTTATTAAGGTTTGCTATGCGCGTTAAAATGGAGTTGACATCATTCACCGCAACATTTAAATCGAATTTTTGCTGTTCTGCAATGTTGTTGAGCTTGGTATCGAACTGATGAAGAATTTGCGTCAGATTTTTTACAGATGTAAGGACGATGTTTGCATGAGTGACTTGATCTGCATTGGAACTGAAATTTTGGAGTGCCTCGGTTATGCTTTTCATTGCACCCTGCAAACCGGTTCCCTGAATTTCATCCAACGCCAACTCAACGTCACTTAAGATTGCGGCTGACTGGTCGTAGTAGCCGACATCGCCGCATTCCTCACGAAAGCGTTTATCCAAAAAAGCGTTGCGTATTTGCGATACACCGTTCACATTTACGCCCTGCCCTGCAAATGCAGCCTGATTAACCGGATAGCGCGAATTTTGACCCGACATGGTAACCGAAACAAAATCCACTCTCTGCCTGGTGTACCCCCTGGTGTTAACGTTGGTCAGGTTGTGTCCTGTAATATCCAAACCCTTCTGGTTTGCCATTAAACCGCGTTTTGCAGTTTCAAATCCCATAAATGTAGGTCTCAAAACAATGGGCCCCCTTGCTTTATTATTTTCTCTATTGTCTTATACCTTCGTTTCTAAAATAGAGTGTGCTGGCATTTGGTTGCTGTCTTTGGTTGTATATCCACTATAATTTGAAAGATTGGCAGAAACCTTAAACTGAGCATTGCTCCCCATTTCCTCCAACCTTGATTTTGCAACGTTCATAGATTTTTGATTTAAAAACTTGATATTATCAAGTGAATTTTCAATACGTTCAAACAAACGGCTGAGCTCCGCCCTGTTTTCCTCGGGAAATTCTTCTATGATATTTTTGAAGGACATTCCATCAAAGCCCAGTTTCGTTTGGAGATCTGCACGACGCTTTTCCAGGTTTTGTAGCCGTTTATCCATTGCCTGTTGCATTGAAATGGAATGCTCTATGCGTTCCAGCTGCCGTGAAAGCAGGTTGTCCAACTTTTGCGTTTCTGTCTGCTCCATTTCACTGAAAAAGCCGGCATATTCGTATAAAAAATCCAACAATTCTTGTCTGCTGTTCAAGCGCGTTCACCTCCGTTCTTTCATCTGCTGTTTCTAAGCAAACAGCCCGTTTAATATTGCCTGTGCAATTTTTTCGGCAGGAATGTGATAAGTTCCGTTTTGAACCGCTTTTTTCAGTGCATCAATCTTAGCGGCATCTGCGTCAGCGGTAACCTCTTTGGTAATAGCAGCTGTGAGCTTTGCCGCTTCTTTCTGCTGCGCGCCCTGTGCACTGATGGAAATGGTGTCCATCTTGCCTGTGGCTGCTGATGGAGCAGATTTCGCCGAAGAATTTTCGGGGTTGCTTGTATTGCGCATATTCGCTTTGTAAATATTGTAGCCTGCCGTTGGTTTAATCTCCATAACTAACACCCTTTCCCGCGCTTCCAACAGCGCCGTATCCATTCAATCCAATCATGATCCTCTATAATAATTATTCGTATCATTATGCAAAAACTTAATAGCTGACTGAAATTATTTTGAACTTTTGCTTTTGTTATTCAGATATTGTCAAACGTAAAGAAAGACTATATAATATGATTTAGAATGCTTTATGTCGAAGTACCTACTTCAAGGGGGAATTTTGCAATGTGTAAAATTATGTCCGTCTCCAACCAGAAGGGTGGTGTGGGAAAAACCACCACTACCGGCATGCTCGCCATCGGTTTAAAAGAACGTGGCTTTCGGGTGCTTGTGATCGATTTAGACCCGCAGGGGAACCTGAGCTTCAGTATGGGTGCGGACACAGAAACCAGCGCTACTATTTACGACGTTTTAAAGGGCGAATTGAAAACCCAGTTTGCGATACAGAAAACCAATTTGATCGACATTATTGCTGCCAACATTTTACTCAGCAGTATTGAGCTGGAATTCACCGACACCGACCGTGAGTTTTTACTCAAAAATGCTTTGCAGCCCATTTTGCCCTTTTATGATTATATCTTTATCGACACCCCGCCGGCGCTTGGTATTCTCACCGTCAACGCTTTTACCGCGTCGGACGGCGTGATTGTACCCATGCTTTCCGATATTTTCAGCCTGCAGGGCATTACCCAGCTTTATGAAACGGTTGAGCGAGTTAAAAAGCGCTGCAACCCTGCCATCTCAATCCTTGGCATTTTGTTGACCAAGCACAACCCCCGCACCCTGTTCAGCGGCGAAATCCGCGGCACGGTGGAGCTGATTGCAAAGGATTTGGACATCCCTGTTTTTGACACATTTATACGCAACAGCGTTGCGGTAAGCGAGGCACAGTCTCTGCAGCGCAGCTTGATGCAGTATGCACCTAAAAACAACGTTACGGCAGATTATACCGCCTTGATTGACGAGATGATTGCAAAGGGGGCTTAATCAGTATGGCACGAAGCAAAAAAGAAATAGACAAAGACGCCATGTACCGCAAGATTATGCCGTCTTCCATCAAGGCTGCCGCACCGGAAGCAACCTCTTTGCAAGCAGCCCCCGCACCGGAAGAAGCCACGCCCATTGGCAGCCTGTACAAAAGCGGTATCGATGCCCAGATGAAGGAACAGGGTGAAAACACCTTAATTAACCTGATGGAGGGGCTTGTGTTTTCAAAGCTGGAGGCTGCACTGGAGCGGTTTAGCTGCTGTAAATGCGATAAATGCAAAAAAGATATTGTAGCCATAGCACTAAATAAGCTTCCGTCCAAATATGTTGTAATAAACGAAAAAAACAAGGCAGTTCTCAGCCTTGTTGAGCAGCAGCACAGTACAGAGGTAACCACCGCACTGGTGCAGGCGATACTGGTTGTTAAGGCAAACCCAAGGCACTAGGAACATAGAAAAAGAACCACCCAAAGGGTGGTTCTTTTTTAGTTTGTTAAAACTTATCTGAGGAGCTGGAGAACAGACTGAGGCTGCTGATTTGCCTGAGCAAGCATAGCCTGAGCTGCCTGAGTGAGGACGTTGTTCTTGGTGAACGCCATCATCTCTTTTGCCATATCTACGTCGCGGATACGGCTCTCTGCAGCGGTCATGTTCTCGGAGGTTACGCCGAGGTTGTTGATGGTGTGCTCGAGACGGTTCTGAACAGCACCAAGGTTGGAGCGGTTGGTGGATACTTTGTTAATAGCATCTTTAATGGTTTGAATTGCTGTCTTAGCACCAGCCTCTGTGCCGATGTCAACTGTATTAATGCCCAGTGCCTTAGTGCTCATGTCAGCAACTGCAACACTAATTTGCTGGTCAGCAGAATCGCCGATTTGCAAGTTCAGGCCGCCGCCGATGTTTCCGTCAGCATCTGCTGTAACGGTAAAGGTTGCTGCTGTTGGGGTACCATTGCCGGTGGATGTAAAAGAAATTTCTACGCCGTTCCACTTCTCGTACTCTTCAGCGGTTGCTTTTGTCTTATCCATTGAGATGGTAAACTTGTATGTACCTGCACCGGAAGGATTCTTAGCATCACCGTTGACAGTAACACCTTTAGTAAGAAAATCAGCGCTTCCATTAGTACCTAGGTCTGTTACAGTTACTTTACCAGTGGCATCAACACTGAATTTGATTGCATCGTTATTAGCAAGCTTTCCGCCCGATACAGTTGCAGGGTTTGCAGCATGACCAACGCCGGCAGCAATATCTGCTCCCTTGTAGCCGCCCATGGTGCCATCGAGCAATTTAATTCCGTTAAAATCGGTGAATTCTGCAATACGGTTGATTTCTGCGCTCAGAGAATCTACTTCGCTCTGCAGAGCTTCACGGTCAACGTCATTTTTATAAGTGCCGTTTGCAGACTGGGTAGCCAGCTCTACCATACGATTGAGCATGGAGTGAACTTCGGTCAAAGCACCCTCAGCGGTTTGTACCAGAGAGATACCGTCCTGTGCGTTCGCCTGTGCTCTCTCAAGGCCTTTGATCTGTGCTCTCATTTTTTCAGAGATTGCAAGACCAGCAGCGTCGTCACCTGCACGGTTGATTCTAAAACCGGAAGAAAGTTTCTCAAGGTTTTTTGCTACTGCACCGTTGTTGCCGCCCAGCTGTCTGTGAGCGTTAAGAGCCATAATGTTGTGTTGAATAATCATAATTTTACCTCCATGTATTTTTTTTATTTCAGGGAATCCTTTCCCTAAAACGCTTTGTGTTGCCAAACAGGAACGGCGCCTTGTCCTTGTTTGGCTTGCGAACAGCATTTTTTCTGTTCTACTACATATATCGTACGGTTGAATCCAAAAGTTAAGTAAAAATTAATCCAAATATAGACAAATATTTAATTATAATTTATGCAATTCTACAAATAGTCGCTTTTTTCGATACTTTTCCCAAAAAAGCGATGGATTGCTAAGACCAAATCACTTGTTGTAAACGAAAGCTTTTTACAAATGATATTTCCCCGAGTCCCCCTTTGCTTCAAATTGGTCGAGAGACGTGATGATTTCTTCTGCCTCTTCATCAGAGGGCTCTTCAGGGCAAACCTCATCCTTAACATCGGCTTTTTTTAGGCTGAATTTTTTTACAAGCCCCTTAAGAAGCTGCGCCTGCCCGTTGAGCTCCTCGCTCGCGGCGGCACTCTCTTCCGCTGTTGCCGAGTTTGTTTGTACCACGGATGAAATTTGCTCAATACCTCGGGTTATCTGTGTAATTGCCGCCGCCTCCTCGGTGGACGCCGCAGAGATTTCGTTTACCAGCCCCGTTATCTTTTTTGTATTTTCTACAATATACTGCAAGGATTTTGCCGTTTCGTTTGCGGTTTTGGTGCCGCCGGCAACCTGTTTCATTGATTTTTCAATCAAATCGGCAGTATCTTTCGCTGCTTCGGCGCTCTTGGAGGCAAGCCTTCTCACTTCGTCTGCCACCACGGCAAAGCCTTTGCCCGCCTGCCCGGCGCGTGCAGCCTCTACCGCCGCATTCAGTGCAAGAATATTTGTTTGGAACGCAAAATCGTCGATTGTCTTGATAATTTTGCCAATCTCTTTGGATGAGCTGTTGATATTTTCCATTGCACCAAGCATAACCTGCATCTGTTGGTTGCTCTTGATTAGCGCATCTCCGGTGATGTGCACAAGCTCTTTTGTGGCATTGGTACCGGATGCGGTAACCTTGACCTGTTCTGAAACCTCATTAATAGACGCGGCTAGCTGCTGAATGGCACTCGCCTGCTCGGTTGCGCCCTGCGACAATGCCTGCGCGCCACCCGAAACCTGATTGGAACCGCCCGCAACCTGCCCGGATGCCTGCTCAATCTGGTGCATGGTGCTGTTCATTGCGCAAAGGATTTTTTCTATCGCTTCCTTTACAGGGGCAAAGTCGCCGGCATACTCGACATTAACCTCGGCGGTCAGGTCGCAATCTGCAACCTTGCCTAACACTACGCCGATATTCTCAATCACCAATTTCAGCTTTTCTATGGTTTCACGCATGCTTTGTGCAAGCATGCCAACCTCGTCGCTACCGGAGTAGGTAATCTCTTTTTGCAGATTGCCTTTGGCAAGCTCATGCGCCGCTTTCTCAATCTCACTCAGGGGCTTAACAATTCCTTTTGTAAGAGCCAGGGTAATAAAAGCAATGACAACCAGGTTGGCTATGCTGAATACCAAAAGCGTAACCACAACCTGCTTGCGTATCTTTGCGCCGCCATCTACCGCTGTTTTTGCCGAATCGCTCGCGATGGCAGAAATTTGATCCAACGCGCTGTTTGCGTCTTTCATCAGCGGCAAATATTCTTTATTCATTGTTTGAAGCGCTATGGTGCAATAGCCGCCTGCTATAGAGTTAATTAATTGCTCTCGAACAGGTTTTGCTTTTTTCATAGCTTGGTTGTACGTTTCTAAAAGTGCCGGATCGCCGGTAAATTTTTCGTTCAGTTCCATGTTCGCATCTTCTAAATCTTCAAGATTTTTTCTTGCCAGCTTTAAAAAATTTGCCGTGTTTTGCGGGTTATCATCGGTAACCGAGCTAAATATATTCTTCTCAGCACTTGTCATTAACAGCCTTACGTTCCAGGCTGTATTTACCACCGAAAAATCTTTGTTGTAGAAATTATCCAATTTTTCGCCGACACTACTGATACTAAACAGAGAAATACACATTGTAATTGCATACAAAAGAAATACCAGACCAAAACTAACGAGAATTCTGGGGCCAATTTTCAATCGCTTTAGCATTTCATACACTCCTCTTAAATTTTAGCTATCTACCTTGCTTAGACTTATTGCGATAATTACCCTTATTATACAGTTCGGCACATAATTTACAAAATTAACCTTTTTATAAATAAAAATAACATTTTTAAAATATTTTGGTTATTTTGCTTAATTCTTTTGATTCTGTTATAATAAAGTAAATGGAGGTGTTTTCTTGTCTAATAATCTTTCCGCCTTAAAAAGCAGATTGACAATCTACAAGGTAGGACTTCGTAGGGCTGTTTTGGCACAGGACCATGATGCAATTGAAAAATGGAAAGCGGGTATTGACGCTTTGCAAAAAGAGATTGATGACATTTTTTCTGCACGATGGCATTGCTAATGAAAGAAACGAGCCAAGACAGGTATTGCAGTTATTCGCGCCTTGGTTTATACTAAAAAATACGAGGTGATATTATGAAAGGATTTTCAATTACCGGGCTGATTTTAGGAATTGTGGCAGTGGCGGCCGGCGCCGTTGCAATTGTGTTTAGCTGCATTGGGCTTAGCAAGGTAAAGGAAATAGAATTCTAATGGATAAAGTGCAGCATACCTTGTCTCCCGTTTTTAACGAACGGTCGCGTATTTTAATTCTTGGCACCATGCCCTCGCCCAAATCGCGCGAAGTAGGCTTTTATTACGGGCATCCGCAAAACCGCTTTTGGCGGGTAACTGCGGCGGTGCTGAATACAGCTGTGCCGCAAACAAATTCGGAAAAGCAGGCCTTTTTGCTTGACCAACACATTGCGCTGTGGGATGTTCTGCAGCAATGCGAGATTGAGGGTGCAGATGACAGCAGCATTCGTAAGCCTGTGGCAAATGATTTCAGCCGAATTTTCTCCACGGCAGATATTCGGCAGGTATTTACCACGGGGGCTGCAGCAACCAAGCTGTACACCAAGCTGGCTGCATGCGCAGTGGAATATCCCGCCTTTTACCTGCCCTCTACCAGCCCTGCCAATTGCAGGGTATCGTTTGAGGCTATGGTTAAGGAGTACAGTGTCATAAAAAAATATCTATAAATGACAAAAAGAGTGTTTCGTACGAAACACTCTTTTTTATTAAAGTAAAATAAAAACGCACCCACAAAACTGTGAGTGCATTTAATCACGCAGAATCTGCGTTGGAGCGGGTTACGAGGTTCGAACTCGCTACCTCCACCTTGGCAAGGTGGCGCTCTACCAAATGAGCTAAACCCGCATCTGTCATCTGTCGACTGGTTTATTATAGCAAAGATTATTTACCATGTCAACCACCAATTTCAAAAAGTTTTGTTTCTTAAAAAAAGATTCCAAATGACTGTTTCGTCAAAATCTGCTATAATGGTAGATACTGAAACAGCAACGATGGATGATAAGAGGTAGCTTACGAATGAAATACTCACTGGACTTTGGGTTGTGGAACTCGGTATTTGCGGTTCCCACCCAGATTGTAGATCAACATATGAAGATGTGCGGAGCGGCACAACTAAAGGTGCTGTTAATACTGCTGCGAAACGCGGGCGGCGAGATGCAGCTTGCGGATATTGCCGCGCTGCTGAACCTTTCGGCGGGCGACACGCAGGATGCACTCAACTACTGGATAGCAGCAGGTGTGGTATGTGCTCAGCCCGACATAGACGGTATGGCACTCAGTGCAGGGAAGACTGAGCCCGCAACACAACAGGCAGTACTCCCCCCTGCCCGCACAGTACAGCAAACGACGGAGACGCAAAAAGCTGTGAAGCATTCTGTGGGCAGTGCACCGCTGCAAAAGCCGCGGCCTGCCGAGATCGCACAGATGATTGAGAAAAGCAGTGAATTAAAAGCCCTTCTAACGGAGGCTGAGGCGGCCCTTGGTAAAACGCTCACCTCCTCGGACATCTCCACTCTGGCAGCACTATACGACTGGGCAGGGATTTCGGTTGATGTACTGCTCACGGTGATTGAATACTGCAAACAGGTGGGCAAAACCAATCTGCGGTACATAGAAAAGGTTGCGGTAAGCTGGCAGGAGCGCGGCATTGACACCTTTGATAAGGCGGAGCATTTTATTAAAGAGAGCTTAGAGACGGATGCACAAACTAAACTGGTTAAAACAGCGTTCGGCATTTATGACCGTGCATTGACCTCGAAAGAAAATGAGTTTGTCAGAACGTGGTTTCGGGATTATCGGTTTGATATCGCAATCGTCAAGCTCGCTTATGAGCGTTCGATCGAGCACACAGGTAAGGTGAGCTTCCCTTATATCAACAAGGTACTCACCAACTGGCACAGTCAGAACATCTCAACCCCCGAACAAGCCACCAAAGAGGAGGCAGCATTTGCACGGCAAAAAGCCGAGCGGGAGAAGCCGAAATCCTCGTACGATATTGACGAGTTTGAGCAGTATTTGCTGAACAGCTCGCCTAAACTGAACTAAAGGAGGTGTAGGATGTGAGCTATTCCAAGGAGCTATTTGAATATGCGCTGGGTATATTGAATCAGCGGCGCAACGATGCCAAAGCGAAAGCCTCGGCGCGTAAGACCGAGCTGTACCGCCATCTTCCACGCCTGCGTGAAATCGAAAACGAATTGGCCGGCACCGGGATGGAACTGGTGCATGCGGTTATGGCAGGCGGTAAAGACACCAAAGAAGCAGTAGCTGCTGTAAAAAGCAAAAATCTTACACTTCAGCAGGAACGAGCCGCACTGCTTCACCATGCCGGCGTGGAGGCAAATTACCTTGAGCCGGTATTTGTGTGTGCAAAATGCAAGGACGAGGGCTACATTAGTGGCACAATGTGTGATTGTATGGAGAAGATTCTGCGCGATGAGAAGCTGCGGCGGCTTAACTCCACCTCTTCCCTGTCGCTTTCGAGCTTTTCCAACTTTCGTCTTGATTATTATCCCACTGCGGCAGACAACAACGGTATTTCACCGCGAAAGCGCATGGAAGATATCTTCAAGCTGTGCCAGCAATTTGCTGCCGGTTTTGATGAGCGTTGCGATAAAAATTTGCTGATGTTGGGTGCAACGGGACTTGGCAAAACACATCTATCGTTAGCCATTGCGAGCGAGGTGATTGCCAAGGGCTATGAGGTCATCTATGGCTCGGTACAAGATCTGTTCCGCCGCGCGGAAGACGAGAAGTTTTCACGCGAGGGCACCAGCTACGATACGCTGGAAGCGCTGCTGGAGTGCGACCTGCTGATACTGGATGACCTGGGCTCGGAGTTTGTTACAAGCTTTACCACCGCAATGCTTTACAACATTATCAATACGCGTATTAACCATCGCAAGCCAACTATTATCAGTACCAATCTACCTTTTAAAGAGTTGGACAGTCAATATGCCGACCGCGTAGTTTCACGTATGATCGGTAACTATAATGTACTGCAATTTCAGGGGAATGACATCCGCAGAATTATGCTGAGTGCACGCTAAAAACAACAAAAGGGTTGCATAATTTGTTAAACAAAGGTATACTAGAGTTGTGACGGAACACGTCACAACTTTTTTTGTATAAAATAGTATTAAAGGGGGAAAGACAAGTGGACATATGCGGTCGAAGTACAAATATGGACAGTGATTATCATTTGCGCAGTATGGCTTGCACAATGCCTGCTTGTTTTTCTGTGCGTTAAAACGCCTTTAAACAAAAACGCAATTGATATCACCGTATAGACTTCGGGACGGAGGCAGATTCCGTCTTTTTTCTGTGCGGTTTTGTTCATTTTTGAGCTTCCTGCCTTGGTTCTCGGAATAAACACAAGGAGGATGACAGAAATGGAAAATTACATTGATTTTGATAAGCTGGAAGAGCTTGTTAACACTCGAAATTATCGTGAGTTGCGCGATATACTCGCAGGCATGAACGAGGTGGACATTGCGCTGTTCATTGAATCGCTGCCGGTAGAAAAAGCAACTGTTACTTTCCGTACACTGCCTAAGGGTTTGGCAGCAGATGTATTCGCAAACTTTTCGTCGGACACACAGGAATACATCATCGGATCGATCACCGATCAAGAGCTGGCAGTGATTGTTGAGGACTTGTTCGTGGATGACGCCGTAGATATGCTCGAAGAGCTGCCTGCAAGCGTGGTGAAACGTGTACTGAAAAACGCGACACCCGACACCCGCGCGCTCATTAACCAGTTTTTACAGTACCCCGAAAACTCGGCAGGCAGCATTATGACGGCTGAGTTCACCGACCTGCGGCATAACATGACCGTGGAGGATGCCATCAAACACATCCGCCGTACCGGCGAAGACCGCGAAACCGTCTATACCTGTTATGTCATTGATGAGCGGCGCATTCTTGACGGTGTGGTGACCGTGAAAGATCTGCTGCTCAGCAGCGACGAAAACAGCATTGATAACATTATGGATACCGAAATTATTTCGGTAACGACCTTAGAAGACCGTGAAGACGTGGCAAAGCTGTTCGCAAAATACGACCTGCTGTCGGTTCCCGTAGTCGACCATGAGGGACGTCTGGTGGGTATCGTCACAGTTGATGACGCGGTGGATGTTATGGAGCAGGAAGCCACCGAGGACTTTGAGAAAATGGCGGCGATGATTCCATCAGAGAAGCCGTACCTGAAAACGGGCGTATTTACCCTTGCCAAAAACCGTATTATGTGGTTGTTGGTACTGATGATTTCAGGCATGATCACCGGCAGCATCCTAGGCAGGTACGAGGCGGCATTTGCCGCGATGCCTTTACTCGTTACATTCATCCCTATGCTCACCGACACCGGCGGCAACGCAGGCTCGCAGAGCAGCACCTTGGTGATACGTGGTATGGCAGTTTCTGAGATCAGCACCAAAGACCTGCTGGCGGTAATGTGGAAGGAAATACGTGTCAGCGTACTGGTAGGCGTGGTGCTCAGCGCGGTAAATTTTGTTCGGCTGGCGGTTACGTACCCCGGCAACGAAATGGTTGCGCTGACCGTGGCTCTCACATTGTTTGCAACCGTAGTGCTTGCAAAAACCATCGGTGGTATCCTGCCGATTATTGCAAAGCTGGTGAAGGCTGACCCCGCTATTATGGCGGCTCCGCTCATCACCACGGTTGTAGATGCTTTTTCTTTGGTAATTTATTTTTCGATAGCAGAAAGATTACTGCATCTTTAAAAATAAAAGAACGTACGCAGCTCATAGAGTGCTGCGTACGTTCTTTTGTTTTTCGATTACTCTGCCCCGTCTTCAAGCTCTTTCACACGCTTTTCCAGTGCCGCTATTTTGATCATCAGCTTGCACAGCTCTTGTGAAACAGGGTCAGGGATGTGTACCTGATCGAGATCCTGGGCGACCTTTTTATTGCCCTGCCGTACTACTCTGGCAGGTACACCCACTGCAGTTGCATCGGCAGGGATAGGCTCCAGCACCACGGCACCGGCAGCAATTTTCGCGTTGTCACCCACCGTAAAAGGGCCTAAAATTTTTGCGCCGCTGCCTACCATGACATTTTTTCCGAGAGTTGGGTGGCGTTTGCCCCTATCTTTACCCGTACCGCCGAGTGTTACACCCTGATAAATGGTACAGCCCTCACCTATTTCGGCGGTTTCACCGATGACAACGCCCGCGCCATGGTCGATAAACACGCCGCGTGCAATTTTCGCACCGGGATGAATCTCAATGCCGGTGCAAAACCGTGCAAACTGAGAGATCAGCCGCGCAATAAAAAACAGCCTGTGAGTATAAAACCAATGAGAAAAGCGATAAAAAATAAGTGCATGCAGGCCGGAATAAAGTAAAAACACCTCCACGCTGCTGCGTGCTGCGGGGTCACGCTCGCGAATTGCGCGTACATCCTTTCGCAGACCTTTAAACATAAATCGTTCCTCCTATAAATAAAAAACGCCTCTGCCCTTCCATATCACAATGACATGGAAAAGGCAGAGGCGGCAAATATGCCACGGTTCCACTCTGGTTGGGACTCAAAGCCTATAACGCAGGCTTACGGTTTGCGATACTCGGCAATACGCCTTTGTCGCACACTGCTAACAGGTGCATTTCATCTGCGGCAAACGCTAAGGACACTTTCAGCGGGTCATGTCCTCTCTCTGCTGCGCGCGCGCAAATTACTTCTCCTGCTCATCGCATTTGTATCAATATGAGATTACTTTACCACATCACCGTACATTTTTCAAGAGGAACATTATTTTGTTTTTACACAAGGCGGCTAGTCGAACAACGGTGTAGAAAGGTAGCGCTCACCGGTATCGGGCAGCAGCACTACAATGAGCTTACCCTTATTTTCGGGGCGTGCTGCAAGCTCTGTCGCCGCATGCACTGCCGCACCCGATGAGATACCTACAAGCAGTCCCTCATTCTTTGAAACACTGCGTGCTGCTTCAAATGCATCCTCATTTTTGACGGTGATGATTTCGTCAATTACGGTTTTATTGAGAATAACGGGTATAAATCCAGCGCCAATGCCCTGAATTTTATGCGGACCGGGCGTGCCGCCCGATAGGACGGGTGAATCGGACGGTTCTACCGCAACAATTTTGACATTTGGGTTATGTGCTTTCAGCCCCTCGCCCACACCTGTTACTGTACCGCCTGTGCCTACGCCTGCCACAAATATATCGACTTTGCCGGCGGTATCGCGCCAAATTTCTTCAGCGGTGGTTGCGCGGTGAATAGCGGGGTTTGCAGGGTTTACAAACTGGCCGGGAATAAAGCTATTCGGTATTTCTTTTGCAAGCTCCTCTGCTTTGGCAATCGCACCGTTCATCCCCTTGGCACCCTCGGTGAGCACCAGCTCTGCGCCCAGCGCTTTGAGCAGGTTACGGCGTTCTATACTCATGGTTTCAGGCATAACAATAATGATGCGATAGCCTTTTGCTGTTGCTACAGAAGCAAGACCGATACCGGTGTTGCCGCTGGTGGGTTCAATGATGACGCTGCCCTCTTTCAGCAGCCCCTTTTTTTCCGCATCATCAATCATTGCAATTCCAATTCTGTCCTTTACGGAGGACAAGGGATTAAAGTACTCCAGCTTCGCCACTATTTTTGCACCTACAGCTTTTACCTCACTGTAATTGGAGAGCTCCAGCAATGGGGTGTTGCCGATCAATTCATAAAGATGCTTTGCGATTTTCATATCATTTCCTCCTTATATTATATGCCATTGTTTGTTTATAGTTTCTGTTATGTGAGCGACAACATCGTTTTATACCATTTACAGAGTGTCTGCGGCTTTCAAGCATGAGTATCATCCCTCTACAACTTAATTCATACTATTCTTATATGATTTATTAGTATTATATTCCGCTCACAAAAAAATGTCAATATAAGATTGAAATATTTTTAAAAATAAATGCGGGACGAAAATCATTCGCCCCGCATTTTATTTTTGTGTTATTGTTTATTGAGTTCGCCCTGGCTTGCTGCTTTGAGGTAGGCATTGATAAAGCCATCAAGCTCGCCATCCATTACCGCCTGAATGTTGCCGTTTTCAAAGCCCGTGCGGTGATCTTTCGCAAGGGTATACGGCATAAACACGTACGAACGAATTTGGCTGCCCCATGCGATAACGCTGTGGTCCCCGCGAATATCGGAAATTTTCTCGAGGTGTTCACGCTCTTTGATTTCCACCAGCTTTGCACGCAGCATCTTCATACACATCTCTTTGTTCTGGAACTGACTGCGCTCGTTTTGACACGACACCACAATACCTGTGGGGATATGAATAAGACGCACCGCTGAGGATGTTTTGTTTACCTTCTGTCCGCCTGCACCGGATGAACGGTATACCTCCATACGGATATCTTCCTCGTTAATCTCCACGTCAGCGTCATCTGGCAGCTCAGGCATGACATCGAGCGACGAAAACGAGGTATGACGCCTGCCCGCAGAGTCGAACGGCGAAACGCGGACCAGACGGTGCACGCCTGCCTCAGATTTTAAAAAGCCATAAGCGTTGAGCCCCTCAACCATGATGCTGGCACTTTTAAGCCCTGCCTCATCGCCGTCGAGGTAATCAAGAATTCTATATTTGAACCCATGGCGGTCGCTCCAGCGGGTGTACATACGGTAGAGCATCTGTGCCCAATCTTGGCTTTCGGTGCCACCCGCACCTGCGTGAAATGTGAGTATGGCATTGTTGGCATCGTACTCGCCGGTGAGCAGTGTAGAAAGCTTTTCGTTTTCCAGGTTGGTTTCTATGCTCTCCACCGATTCTTTGATCTCTCCGAGTACCGAGGTATCATTTTCTTCGTTTGCAATTTCGATCATGGTCAATGCATCCTCACATTGACTTACAAGGCTTTCGTACGCACCTATTTTATTTTCAATCTGACGGGTGCGCTGCAAAACCTTAGAAGAATTCTCCATATCGTTCCAAAAATTTGGTGCAGCCGCTTTCTGATGCAGCTCATCAAGCTCCTCCTGCAATGCCTCCATACCGATAGCATCGGCAAGGTCGACAATCTGTGGTTGTAAATCGAGCAGTTTTAGGCGCAGTTCGTCGTATTCTATCATCTATCTCACCTTCAACACAAATATTTATCCTTACAATTCTAACGTATCTGTGAACATTTGTAAACTCATTTGTTTTGATATTGGTTTTTTTGCCAGAATATATTATAATAATATTATTGGTTTTTAAGCGGTATGTATCGCGTTTGCAAAATGGAGGTAAAATGACCGATGAATAAATACACTGGTGTCCCCTGCCCTATCTGCAGCAAGGCTTTTAAAAACGGGGATGATATCGTAGTGTGCCCGGATTGCGGCGCACCCCATCACAGAGCCTGCTACAAGGAGCATGGATACTGCGCATTTACCGAGCAGCATGCATCGGGCGTGTTTTGGAAAAACCCAAATGAAGGCACCCCAGCGCCTCCTGCCGGGCATAGTAAAGAAACCCTTCCCTGCCCGCGCTGCAACAACAATAATGAAGTTGGCAGCTTATTCTGCCGCACCTGCGGTATTAAGCTTGATACTGGATCGCAACAGATACCGAACTATCAGGGTAATTTTCAATCTCAGGGCGGTTATCAGCCCAATATGAACACACAGCAAAGCCAGCGTGCTGCGCAATTCGGTATTGGACTTGAGGATGAAATCGGCGGTGTTCCTGTAAAGGAGGTTGCCCAGTTCGTGGGCGAAAATACCTTTTATTATCTGCCTCGTTTTAAGCTGTTTGATATGGTAAAAAACGCAGTCAGCGTGAATTTTTCAGCAATCATCTTCAATTTCTTTTATTATTTTAACCGAAAGATGTATAAGATTGGGACGATACTGCTGGCGTTGTTTGTGCTGAGTATGGTGCCTAACCTTTTGCTTGTTTACTATACGTTCCCCGATATTATGGAGAGCCTAATCATTGCAAATGCACCGCCTGTAGATTTTACACCTTACAGCAATTTGCTGATGATTTCGAACATACTGCACTATGTATACCTTGCAGTATGCATGGGCAGCGGCTTTTTTGCCAATAAGATCTACTACCGTTTTGTAACAAGCCGTGTGCGTGATATTAAAAAAGATTACAACGGCAGGCCAGAAAACGAATATGCACAGGCGCTCGCAATTGGCGGCAGAACCAACAAGATTTTAGTTGTCGCTTTGGGCATAGCATTGCTTGTGGCTTATATTCTTTTTTATGTATTATTGCTCACTACCTATCAAATATTGTAATATCGATTGCTACAGGAGGACGATACCTTGAAGATTAAAAAAGCTGTGATACCCGCTGCGGGCCTTGGCACGCGTGTACTGCCTGCATCTAAGGCAATGCCCAAAGAGATGCTGCCCATCGTAGATAAGCCCGCCATTCAATATATTGTTGAGGAGGCGGTAAAATCCGGCATTGAGGATATTTTAATCATTACCAGCCGCGGCAAAACCACAGTGGAAGACCATTTTGATCGTGCACCCGAGTTGGAGCAAAAGCTGCTCAATTCCGGCAAGGAACAGGTGTATGAAGAGATGGTTGCAATCTCCAATCTCGCCAACATCCAATACATCCGCCAAAAAGAGACCAAAGGGCTTGGGCATGCTGTTTATTGTGCCAAGGCTTTTGTTGGGAACGACCCGTTTGCAGTGCTGTACGGCGATGATGTGATTATTGGAGAGAAACCCGCTTGCGGGCAGCTTTGCGATGCGTATGAGCAGTACGGCAAGGGTGTTGTGGGTATTAAAGAGGTGCCTACCGAGCAGATTTTGAAATACTGCTCTCTGAAAACAAAGCACCTAGAGGGCAACCGTCACAGTGTTACCGATATGATTGAAAAGCCGCGCAGAGAGCAGCTTTTTTCAAACTATGCCATTCTTGGCAGATGTATTCTGCCCCCGAAAATTTTTTCGATTCTTGAGCATCTCAAGCCCGGTGCAGGCGGTGAAATTCAGCTCACCGATGCCATGCGCGAGCTTGCAGTGATTGAGGGCATGGTGGGTGTGGAGTACGAAGGCACACGTTACGATATGGGCAACAAGTTGGGTATTTTGCAGGCAATTGTTGAGGTTGGCCTGACACACCCCGAGGTTGGAGATGATTTTCGCAGCTATTTAGCGGAAATCTGTAAAAAATATGGGGTATAGCTTGACTTTACAGGTGTGTTCTGTTATAATCAGTCTGTTATTGTCCGCCCTTGTGTAAGCTTGGGTGCGGCCTAACTATCCTTGCCCTGCTTTGCAGGGCCTAATGTCCATAAGGAGGTGTATTTTAATGGCAAAAACAACCCAGAGCTACGAGACTGTTGCGATTTTCAGCACTACAAACGGTGATGAGGCTGTTACCGCTCTCGTAGAGAAGTTCAAAACATTGATCAGCGATAACGGTACTATCGACAGCGAGGCTGATTGGGGCAAACGCAAGCTTGCTTACCCCATCCAGGATGAGACCGAGGGTTACTACTTTGTAGTAAACTTTACTTCTGTTCCTGATTTCCCTGCTGAGCTCGATCGTGTGTACAAAATCACAGACGGCGTTCTTCGCACTCTTATCGTTGCGAACGAGCAGTAATTAAAGGACGGTGTGTTAAGTGAATAAAGTACTGCTGCTTGGCAGACTGACTGCTGACCCCGAGCTTCGTCAAACCCAGAGCAATGTCTCTGTGGCATCCTTTACCGTTGCTGTAAACCGCCCCTTTACCAAGGGCGCGGAAAGACAAGCCGATTTTATCGATTGTGTTGCGTGGAGAAATACCGCAGATTTTGTCTGCAAATATTTCAGCAAAGGCAAGCCTATTCTCGTTGAGGGTAGATTGCAGGTGCGCAGCTATGAAGATAAACAGGGCATTAAGCGCAGAGCAACCGAGGTTGTTTGCGACAATGTAAACTTTGTTGAGGGCGCTCCCAGAACAGAGGGAACATCGAGCTATTCTGCACCTGCTCCGGCTGGTGCCCCCGCTGATAGCGGTGTGGCTTATTCCAGCGGCGATGTCGGGGATTTTCAAGAGGTTGAGGGATATGACGATCTCCCCTTTTAACCCCAGTGTGATTTTGTATTAACGTAACCTATTTTAAAGGAGGTTTGTACCGTGGAAAGAAATGAGAGACCTGAAAGAGGCAACCGCATGAGAAAAGGCCGCAAAAAGGTTTGTGCGTTCTGCCAGAAAAAAGCTGAGAGTATCAGCTATAAAGACGTTGCTGAACTGAGAAAGTACCTTTCTGAGAGAGCTAAAATTGTTCCTCGCAGAGTTACAGGTACCTGCGCTCATCATCAGCGTATGCTTACCGTAGCAATCAAGCGTGCCCGTCACCTTGCTATGATGCCTTACGTAAGTGAATAAGCGGTAAAACAATGCCCGAAAACCGGACAAAGTTTATTAATCCGTTATGCAAGAGCCATCTGCCATGTGTGAACTGCACCCCTAAAGTTAGACAGTATGGTATACTGTAAAAAACTTTGGGGGT
>NZ_DALZQO010000013.1:58456-81888 GCF_032017025.1 Hydrogenoanaerobacterium sp. | reverse complement strand
GTTGCTTGAACAATTTTCTTATTAAATATTTGTCTAACTTTTTGGGGTCAGTTCATGTGCGGATGGCTCTGTTTTTTATGAGATAACAAAAAGCCTGTCAGCTTAGATTTAAGCTGACAGGCTTTTCTATACAGCGGAAGTCTTTTCTCCCACACAAAATTACAGCTGATTGATGAGGTAGCGCATGTAGTTTACAAAGTGCGAAAATACAATGCCCGGCTCCTGCAAATCGGGGTTCCAACGTTTCACCCACTCAAGGCTAACAAAGCCCTCATAGCCATGGTCGTTTAGAATCTTTAGTGTATCAAACACCGGAACATTACCATAGCCCATCATACGGTACTGCACATTGTTTGCATCTCCAATGGAATCTTTGACATGCACGTATTTTACCCACTGCCCAATATTCTCGTAGGTTTCGGCGGGGGGCTCCTCAAAAAAACGATAAGGGTGGTGGATATCCCATAAAACACCTGCGTTTTCGGCAGTGATGTCGCTCATAAACTCGCGCAACACCTCAGAGCTGGCCAGTTCGCCGTTGGTTTCAATCAGCGGTGAAACATTCTTAGAAGCTGCGTACTCGCAAAGCTGCTGGTACCGCAGCTTCCCCTGCTCCAAATCCTCACCCTCTACCGGCTCGGGGTGGCTTGCAATCATCACACGAATGTATTTCACGCCAAGCTTTGCGGCAAGATCAACATAATCCATGGCCTCTGCCATTGCCTCTTCGGCATTGCCTATGCCAAGCGTAGCACCCGAGGTAAGCATGCTGATTTCAATATTGCCGTTTTGGCTCTTCTGTATGGTTGCATCTATGTTTTCGGGCAAAAATGGCTTTGCCTTGGGAGCGTACATCTCTTTGCCCACACCCCTGACTTCAATGCCGTCCAAACCCAAATCCTTTGCAGTTGCAAATATTTCATTCCAAGACCATCCCGGACATCCCAGTGTTGAGAACGCTAATTTCATAGGGTTTCCCTCCTGTTTCTTTTGATGGCAGTGGTTTATTCCTCAGAGGTATCGGTAACCTCCTCCGGTTTTTTATTTACATAAAGATAAACCACGTCTTTCTCTTTGGTAACATTATCTCCGGGCTCAAGACTGGTTTTAATAACCAGGCCCGGTTCTGCATTTTCATCTTCTTGAGTAATCACGTCATAATAAATATTCATGCTTTCAAGGGTACGCAGTGCAAGCTCTAGCGTGCTGCCCACCAGATAGGGCATTTTTGTAACCTGCGAGCCCTTGCTGACATATAAAATCACCGAGCCCTTGTTGAGCATTGGAACCTCTGCTGAGGGTGATTGGTCGTAAATAACACCCGCGGGAATATCATCCTCATTGTACTCTTCTTTAACAATAAACGTATATTTTTCCTGATATTCCGGATTGTTCATCACCTTCTGCAAGAACTGACCCGAAAAATTTGGTACAGGCGTGCCTTGTGTTTCTGGCTCTGAAGGTTCATCCAATGACGATTCCATATCAGACGACGGCACCGATTCGGTGGATTTGTTCATCGACGGCTTGATCACGGCAAAATAGACTATGACCATAACCGAGCCGAGTGCTATCGAGGTGTAAAGCATTACACGCAGCGGAAACGGCCAGTCTCTAATTCCTTTGCGTCTGCTCTTTTCGGCAGGCTCTTCCGTTTTGCCATATTCTCTGGCATCAAAAATGGCGGTATTGGAATCTGTTGCTTCAAGCAGACCTGCAACCAACTTTTCAACATTTTGCGTCCGCTTATCTGCTGCAACCAGCATCGCACTGTCAATTGCGTCGGAGACATTCTCAGGTATCGAATGATTTAACATATTTGCGGGATAGAGCGAATCTTTTTGTTTCCGAATTTCTGCAGACAGCGGCATTGTACCGGTAAGCATACGGTAAAGCACCGCGCCGGCCGCATAAACATCTGTCCATGTCCCCTGCCAGCCGTTTGCAGCATATTGCTCAGGAGCAGCATAGCCCTCAAACAATTCACAATCCAGCTCACTGTAGCCGGTTCGCACTGCAGAAACACCAAGCCCTGACAACCACAGCTTACCCTTACTGTCAACCAACAAGGTTTCGGGTGAGATACCGCGGTGAATGGCACCTTTTTGATGCAGAGTGGTAAGCGTCTTCAGCAGCGGCATTATCATTGGCTTTGCCAGCGGCCAGCTGATTTCGCCACCGTTTTCGAGCAGATATTCGGCTAAGGGCACAGCTTGTATGTAGCGGTAGATCACATAGGCTGTTCCATTTTCAGCAAAAATATCAAGTACAGGCATAATACCGGCTGCTTTTTCGCATAACTGCCGAATAAGCCGCGCATTTTCCATAAAATCATCGCGCAAAGCTTTGAACTGTGCTTCCCTGCCGTTCTTTGCAGTAACGCTGCCGTCTGATTCATTTCGGCTTGCCAGCGTAAGCGGCAGATATTCGCTGATCATAATCTTGAGATCCTCCTCAAGATCATACCCGATGTAGGATGCGCCCTCACCGTTATGCCGCTGCAGCTTACCAACAAGGTAGCGCCCGGCTAGTTCGGTACGGGGCGGCAGAAACTCTCTGCTAAAATACTTGCTGCTCTGGTAACCGCAATGAGGACATTTCCCCTCGCTTGCCAAAGCGGACATGCATCCTACACAAAGCCTCTGCTTATCACTATTTGTCAAACCTATTCACACTCCCGATTATAGAGTTTTATTATATCATAGTAGTTTATCAATTTAAAAATCTAAAATTAAGTATAAGTAACCTATTTTATTAGTATACCATTTTCTTAATTTTTTTGCCAACTATGAAAAACCTTAATCGGAAGCAATTTTTTATGAAATTAACGTGTAAATTGCACAAATTGAGAATTTAAGCAGTTTCAATGGCAGCGGCATTTTGCAAATTTAACATTTCAATTGCATTTTCACGCATTCTGAACTTTTGTATTTTACCGCTTGCAGTCATCGGAAAGCTATCCATAAAGCGGACATAGCTCGGTACCTTATGACGCGCCATATGTGCGCGTACATGCGCTTTGATCTCATCCTCGGTGATACTGGCAGCTTCTTTCAGAATGATACATGCCATAATCTCTTCCCCATAGCGGTCACTCGGCACACCAATGACCTGTACGTCTGAGACTGCGGGGTGGGTGTAGAGGAACTCTTCAAGCTCTTTGGGGTAAATATTTTCGCCACCGCGGATAATCATATCCTTAATGCGTCCTGTAATCTTGAAGTAACCATGTTCATCCATGGTGGCAATATCGCCCGAATGCAGCCAACCGTCTTTATCAATCGCCTGTGCGGTGGCTTCTTCCATCTTATAGTAACCCTTCATGGTGTTGTAGCCACGTGAGCAGAACTCGCCGGGTGTGTTGCAGGGCAGCTCTGCACCTGTTTCGGGGTCGACAATTTTTGCTTCGACAAATGGCATTGTCTTACCCACAGTAGAAACACGGCGCTCAATGGAATCGGTCGTGGTGGTCATTGTACACACGGGTGATGCCTCGGTTTGACCGTAGGAGATGGTAACCTCATGCATACCCATTTCATCGACAACCTGCTGCATCACCTTGACGGGGCAAGGAGAGCCCGCCATAATGCCGGTGCGCAGGCGGGGAAAGCTATAGTTTTTGAACTCGGGATGCTCCAGTATGCCAATGTACATAGTAGGTACGCCGTGAAAAGCGGTGCATTGCTCATTCTGTAGGGCATTCATCACCTTAATGGGGCTGTAGGCATCTATGGGAACCATGGACGAGGAATGTGTTAAGCACGCCATAATTGCAAGCACCAGACCAAAGCAATGGAAAAACGGAACGGTTATGCACAGCTTGTCGTCATGGGTAAAGTTCATGCAGTCGCCAATGGATTTGCCGTTGTTTATAATATTAAAATGTGTGAGCATAACACCCTTGGGGAAACCTGTAGTACCCGAGGTATACTGCATGTTGATGACATCCTGCGGGTCGAGCGCATCACCGATCATATACAGGCTGTCGTCGCTGATCTTTTTGCCGACATGGAACAGTTCATTCCAGTGCAGCATACCCGGTGGAGTCTCTTTGCTGCCTGCATAGATAACGGTTTTGAGAAACGGCAGCATAGGGTCTTTGTATTCACCGGGCGCACTGCCCGCCAGAGTAGGACAAATCTCGTTTATAATGTCAACATAGTCGGCATCCTTAAAGCCATCAATTAGAACCAAAGCCTTGGTGTCAGACTGACGCAGCAGGTATTCAACCTCAAACACCTTGTAGCTGGTGTTGACGGTAACCAAAATTGCACCAATTTTAGCCGAAGCAAACAAAATAATCAGCCATTCGGGCACGTTGGTTGCCCAAATTGCAATTTTGTCACCCTTGCGTATCCCTAATGCCAAAAGCCCTTTTGCCACCCGGTCGCACTCCTCGTTAAACTCTTTCCATGTACGGGTGTACTCCCGATCGGTGTATTTAATCGCCTGATCGTTTGGATATTTACGTGCTACTTTTTCGAGCTGCTTGCCCACTGTAATGGATATTAACTCATTCACAAGCAAAACCTCCTGCATTTCTAATTTCGTTTGATGGCCCGGAAGGCGAAACAGCTTATTTGCAGGTGCGCATACGCAAAAAAAGGCTTTCGTCCTCATAAATGAAGACGAAAGCCATACTTCCGCGTTACCACTTCGTTTGCACAAAATTGTGCCACTCTACCGAGTCCTAACAGACCCGCTTTCCTGCTATCGGTGGAAATTCCGTTCAAGCCTACTGGGCACAAAGCCTTTGGGTTGACCACTCGGGGGTGAGTTCACCGGGTAATTTCTGCTGCATTTCAGCACCTGCAGCTCTCTGTGAGAAACAACTTCAGTTACTATTCCCTGTCATCGTGTTAACTTATTATTTTGCAATGATATTATATTAGCAAGCTTTGACAGAGTTGTCAAGTACAATTTGTAAGCTTCGCAGTAGGCCTCGCCGAAGCGTTTATGCTTTACTTGGAAATTTTATCAACAAGGCAGAGGATCTCATCGATCTTTTCGTCGGCATTATCCGCCTGCACCGCCTCTTTTACGCAGTCGCGCATGTGGGCGCGAAGCACCTCGCGGCTTACCTTGTGCAGAATCGATTCGGTAGCAAGAATTTGGTTGGCAATATCGATGCAGTAGCGGTCGTCGTCCACCATTTTTAGTATTCCGTCAAGCTGACCGCGCGCTGTTTTCAGCAGCCGTATCACCTTTGCTCTATCCGCTTTCATCGGCTTCCTCCCTTATTGAATTCCTATTACGGTGTAGCCCGCATCGGTAATCAGTTTGGTGAGTACAGCGTCGGGCACATCTTTTTTCAGTGATACCACTGCGTTTTTACCCTCTAGGCTTACCACTGCGCTTTCTACCTCCGGGAATGCGGTGAGCACCTGCTCAACTCTGCCTGTGCAATGGGAACAGGACATGCCCTCAATATGAATCGTCTTAGTCATTATTTTCTCTCCTTGTTCTATTTTTATATTTTTTACTGAATTCCCAGTGGGAATAGCTTTGGAACTGTGATGGAATTTAGGCTTAAACAGCTTGAGGCGCAGTGCATTGGTTACCACGCACACCGAGGATAAGCTCATAGCGGCAGCGCCAAACATCGGGTTGAGCTTCCAGCCCAGCAGGGTGAAAAACACGCCCGCCGCCAAGGGGATACCGATTGTATTGTAGATCAGCGCCCAGAACAGGTTTTGCTTGATATTACGGATGGTCGCCTTTGAAAGCTGTACGGCTGATACCGCATCCAACAGGTCGCTGCGCATTAGTACGATATCGGCCGACTCAATTGCTACGTCGGTACCGGCGCCAATGGCAATACCCACATCGGCTCGTGCCAGGGCGGGTGCGTCGTTGATGCCGTCGCCGACCATGGCAACCTTTTTGCCCATTTCTTGCAGACGGCGCACCTCGCGCTCTTTATCCTGCGGCAGCACCTCAGCAATGATGTTGGTAATGCCAACCTGCTTTTGAATCGCCTGCGCCGTCTTAGCATTATCACCTGTGAGCATTACAACCTCGATACCGAGATTACCAAATTCCTGCACCGCGTCACGACTGGTGGGTTTGATAACATCTGCTACCGCAATGATGCCGAGCAACTGGTTGCCCCGCGCGAAGTAAAGCGGCGTTTTTCCATCGGATGCAAGTGCGTCTGCCGCAGCGGAGAAGTTGCCGAGTGCGACGTTTTGTTCTTGCATCAGCTTGAGGTTACCTGCGAAGTAGTGTATGCCGTCCAGCTCAACGTCCAGTCCTCTGCCCGCAAGTGCGGTAAAGCTATCTGCCTTGCTAAGCTCTAGTCCGCGGTTTGCTGCTTCCTCCACAATGGCATCAGCAAGCGGGTGCTCCGACGGTTTCTCAATGGATGCAGCCAGACGAATCAGCTCGTTTTCCCTATTATCTGCCTGCAAGCCGTCGGCACATACAATATCGGTTACGCGCGGCTTGCCTTCCGTAATGGTACCGGTTTTATCCAAAACAACGGTATCGATGCTGTGCGCAATTTCCAGCGCCTCGGCAGATTTAATCAAAATGCCGTTCTCGGCACCTTTTCCGGTTCCCACCATAATGGCGGTAGGGGTTGCCAGGCCGAGTGCGCACGGGCAGGAAATAACCAGCACCGCAATACCGATGGACATAGCAAACTCAAAGCTAGCACCAACCAGCAGCCAGATAATGACCGCGAGAATGGCAATACCGATGACAATGGGGACAAATACACCGCTTACCTTGTCGGCAAGCTTGGCGATAGGTGCTTTAGACGCGCCTGCTTCCTCCACCAGCTTGATGATTTGTGCCAAGGCGGTATCATCGCCTACCTTTGTGGCTTTAAACTTGAAGAAGCCGGATTTGTTGATGGAGGCACCGGTAACCTTGTCGCCCACCTGTTTTTCGACGGGGATACTTTCGCCGGTGAGTGCGGATTCATCGACGGCGGTAGCTCCCTCCGTGATAACGCCATCCACCGGAATGCTCTGACCGGGCTTTACAATGATGATATCGCCGATGACGACATCTTCTACAGGTATTTCGCTTTCGATGCCTTCGCGCTCTACCAATGCGGTTTTAGGCGCCAGATTGACCAGTTTTGTAATCGCCTCGCTGGTTTTGCCCTTGGAGCGTGTCTCAAGAAATTTGCCCAGCGTAATAAGCGCCAGTATCATTGCGGCTGTCTCAAAGTACAAATCCATCGAATAGGTGTGGACCATATGCATATCACCGTGTCCCAAACCCCAGCCAATCTTGTAGATCGCATAAATGCCATAAACAATGGCTGCAGTCGAACCGATGGCAATCAGAGAATCCATGTTCGGTGAGCGTCGCCACAATGTTTTAAAGCCCACACGGAAGTATTTTTCATTTACGTATACGATGGGCAAACAGAGTAAAAGCTGTGTAAACGCGAAGGTAAGCGCATTTTCCATCCCGAGAAAGAAGTTGAGCAAAGGCCAATTCATCATATGCCCCATTGAAAGATAAAACAACGGAATCATAAAGACAAACGACACTATTGTGCGGAGCTTCATGTTGGCAAGCTCCTGTGCCATTGTATCATCGGGTTTTGCTTTTTCACGGTCAGTAGATTTTGCGTTGTGTACCGACGCCCCGTAGCCCGCGTCTGCAACCGCCCTCTCAATGATTGCTGCACTGGCTAAGGCTTCGTCGTAATCTACTGTCATATTATTGGCAAGCAGGTTAACATTAACACTGTGTACTCCCTCAAGCTTTGTAACCGCTTTTTCAACATGTGCAGAGCATGAGGAACAGGTCATTCCTGTTACATTAAATTTTTGGTTCATACTGTTTCCTTTCTATACACCCCCCAAGGGGTATAGTGTATTTTTCTATATCATACTGCAACAGTAGAAATTTGTCAAGTGCTTCTTTTAATATTTTTTGTGTAACATGTAGTATTATACCCCACCCTTCTTTTTCAAATATAAAAACCGGAGGCTGTTTTATCAGTCTCCGGTTTTTATATTCAGTTTAATTGTAGGTTAAGCTTTGTTTTCAGGCTGCCCCTTAAAGTACATAAACAGCTGACACTTGATCATGCCATTGTAAAGCTTTCGGCGGCGATCGGCCCCCGAACCAAACAGTTCTTCAAACTGCTCGTCTGGGCTGATGACATAGTAGTTGAGGAACTTGCGGCGTTCAAACACTTCGCCCATTGTTTTATAGATTCTCTGCGCGTCCTTAACCTCAAGCATGCGTTCACCATAAGGTGGGTTGGTGAGAACAGTAGCACGAAGCTCATCGGTTCGGAAATCGGAAATATCCTGCTGCGAAATCTGAAATCGGTTCGCCACTCCGGCTTTACGTGCATTTTCCTGTGCCAGTTCTACCGCAGCGGGGTCAATATCATAGCCGTAGCCTCTGAATTCAGCCTGGCGGTCAATCTGCTCCAACGCTTCCTGACGCACTGTTTTAAAAGTATTGTCTGAAAATACACCCCAATACTCGGCAGCAAAACGGCGGTTGATACCGGGCGCAATATTGAGCGCATACAGTGCTGCTTCAATCAGCATCGTGCCCGAACCACAGAACGGATCGTACACCAAACTGTCGTTTCGAATGCGCGCCAGGTCAACGATGCCTGCCGCTAAAGTCTCTTTAATTGGGGCAATATTCGAATTTTGGCGGTAGCCGCGTTTATGAAGCCCCGCGCCGCTGGTATCGAGCAAAACGGTGACAATATCTTTTAATATAGAGAATTGCACCTGCACTCTGCTTCCTGTTTCTTCGAACCAGCTTTGATTGTATTTGCTTTCAAGCCGTTTGACAATCGCTTTTTTTATGATTGATTGGCAATCGGGAATACTGTGCAGCTTAGAATTAAGTGCCCAGCCCTTAACAGGGAATGCATCATCCTTACGGATGTAGTTTTCAAAATCGAGGGACAGCACACCCTGAAATAGCTCTTCAAAGCTTTCCGCACGAAACGAACCCAATACAATCTGTACGCGCTCGGCGGTTCGCAGCCAGATGTTTGCTTTTGCCACGTCGGCGAGATCCCCCACAAAGGTGACCTTCCCGTCGGTAACCTCGATGTTTTGAACTCCCAGTTTTTTTATCTCCGCAGAAAGTACACTTTCTAACCCGAAGATGCAAGGACAGGCAATCTTAATTTTACTCATGGTTCAACTCCTAATTCGGTAGGGCAGATTTTGTTTCAAACCTGCCGGCGTATAGTCTTGTTCTATGACATAAAGTACGGTTTTCGCTGCAAATGCAACGAAAACCGTACAAAGCATACAATCATCTATGACTTTTCCAGTTGATTACTGGGAAAGGAGACATTGGCAGCTGCCGTAAAAACAGCTCACCAAAGCCTATGCTGTAACAGCGTACCCTTTGGGTATGCAAGCAATTCCGTTTTGTAAATGGAATCGCTGTAAAGCGAAGCCGCCGGTTACTCGATTTTGGGTTCAATCAAACCGTAATCTCCATTGTTACGTTTATAGACAACGTTGATCTCATTATCTTCGCAATTGCGGAACATATAAAATTCGTGCCCCAACATATTCATTTGCAGAATCGCTTCATCAATTGCCATAGGCTTCATGGGGAATTTTTTAATCTTCACCACGTGATATTCAGCAACATCCTGTTCAAGCAGATCTACCTCCGAGGAAGTAAACGCCTCATCACGTACACGTTTGCCAAGCTTTTGCTTGTTTTTTACAATCTGGCGGAATAGGCTATCAACGACTGCATCAAGCGAATCGAGCCTGTCTGCGGTAGTTTTCTCGCAGCGGAAGAACATTCCCTGTGATTGTATTGTTACCTCGACAGTTTCGCGCTCATGCTCATTGGTAACGACAACTGTTGCCTTTGCATCGTCTGAGAAGAAACGGTCCAGTTTGCCTAGCTTTTTCTCGCAGCGCTCCTTAAAGGAATCTCTTACAGTAGTCTTTCTCGCAGTAATGGTAATGTTCATAACTTCAGCCCCTTATCTATTTGAATATCCCTTTCGGAAAGCGGACAACGTCCGCCGGAAGGTCGGACAAGAATTTGTGCGTAAACACTTTGACGCACACTTCCGCTACAAATAGCAGTATTGAACTTGCATAAATATCTTGTATCTATTATACCACAATCTATGCAAAAATACAAGCGGTGGTAGAGGCTATTTTACATCCCCGTTTATGATAACCAGTTTTGGCTTTGCGTAGACCGAGAGCGGATCACCAAAAAACAGAACCAAATCTGCGTCCTTACCAACCTCGATGCTGCCGACACGGTCGTCAATGCCGCAGATTTGAGCAGGATAAATGGTAATCGCTTTGAGTGCCTCGTCATAGGGCATCCCTCCGCGAACTGCAATACCGGCGGAAAGCGTGAGGTACTGGATAGGGAGCTCGGGGTGGTCGGTACAGATGGCGGTTTTCACCCCGTTTTTTGAGAGCACGGCGGGGTTGTCGAGCGTCTGCCCCGCAAGCTCGGGCTTTGTACGCGAGTTGATGAGCGGCCCTACCACAGCACTAGCATGTGCGTTGGCAAGGCGCGGTGCAAGGGCGTGCCCGTCTGTGCAGTGAATGAGCACATAGTCAATGTCAAACTCCCTGCAAATGCGCATTGCCGTACAGATGTCATCGGCACGGTGTGCATGGATATGCGCCCTAATTTCGCGCCTAAGCAGCGGAATCAGCGCCTCGCACTTGAAATCAAACTCCGGCTCGTCCAGATCTTCATCCTCCTCGGCTGCCTCTTTATCCTCCATATAGCGGCGGGTTTTGGCTAGCTGCTCGCGGATAAGAGCTGCGGTTGCCATTCTGGTGGTAGGCGTTTGTCCTTTGGCGTGATAGGTCAGCTTTGGGTTTTCACCCAGTGCAAATTTCATTGCGAGGTTTTCTTTAATCACCATATCATCGATGCAGCAGCCCTTGGTTTTCAGCGCGCAGATACGCCCCGCAATGGGGTTTGCACTGCCGGGTGCAACCACAACTGTGGTCACCCCGCCCTCCAATGCCTCAGAAAAGCTGCGTTCAATGGGGTTAATCGCATCAATGGCGCGCAGGTGCGGCACACAAGGGTCGGTATCCTCGTTTCCGTCATCTCCTTCAAAGCCCAGCGAATCTTCCCACATACCGATATGGCAGTGTGCATCCACAAAGCCGGGGTAAATGCCCGCGCCTGCCGCCTCAAGCACCTCTTCACCCTTTATAGGCTTATAATCTGCCATATCACCTACCTCAGCAATTTTAGTCCCCTCGGTACGGACATAACCGCAGGCGATAGGCTCACCCACCATTGTAAAAATTTTACCGTTTATGATAACCATAGCTTCTCTCCTTGATAAGAAAATGAAGCGTCTGAATCAGACGCTTCAATCTGTTTTAAATTATCTTTGACCGCTCCTGCGGCCACCGTTGCCGGTGCCGCGCTTGACATCGGTATACTTTTTCAGATCAGACATTTTGTCATCGCTGGCCTGCTTAAATTTGTTCATCATATCTTCAAAGGACATGTTATCGTTCTTGCGGGAAGAAGACCAATCGAAGCTGTCTACCCTTGGACCGTCGCGTCTTGGCGGTGGCGGTGTTGGTGGCAATGCTCTTTTAATGGATAGGCTCACCTTGCCTTCCGGAGAAATAGACAGAACTTTGACCTTTACCATCTGATTCTCTTTGATATAATCGGAAATTTCATTCACATAGGTAGTTGCAACCTCTGAAATGTGAACCATTCCGGTTTTTCCTCCGGGCAACTCGACAAACGCACCGAATTTTGTAATTCCGGTCACTTTGCCCTCCACAATTTTTCCTACTTCAAGCTGCATATGAAAACATTGGCCTCCTTAAAATTCTATGTCCTTTGGTCAGCTCCCTGACGTGTCTATGTAAATTGTCTCATCAGGATATGCATAGCCGTATTCATCCTTGGCAAGGCGCTCGACATATTCTTCGTTATCACTCGCAAGCAACCGCTCAATTTCTTTGTTTTCCAGCCGTTGCTGGTCCACTTGTTGCTGCAGCATGGCAAGTTCGAGCTGGCGGTCTTTGATGTCAAACTGCTGTTGGATCATCATATAGACAACATACACCACAAACACGCAAACAGCAAATTTAAGCAATCTTGCTTTGCCGTTCTTTTTTTCTTTTGCCTTTCGCATCGGGCGCATCACCTCTTTTTATCTTCCCTTGCTGCTTACCGCGATGAATCCGCTTAACACATAAATTATACACTAAAATGCCGCGCTGTTTCAAGCTATATTTCGCTTTTGCACGAACTTTTTTTGCGTTAACAGCCATTTTATTGGTAATTTTACCAGTTTTGCGTGCTAACCAAATAAAAAGGCGTATAAACGGGCGCAGGAACACGCGGTAAAGCAGCCTTAGTAAAGCTTTCATAAAGCGAATAATTATTTTGGAAACACTCATGACCAGCGCACCCAACGAAAAATAATAAATTGTGGCGCCGAGCAGCTCGCCAATTACCAGAAACACGCGCACATGCCCGTTCACCGCAGAAAGCGAGAACAGGAATGTAATAATCGCACAAATCACAAAATAGGAGATATCCTCCAGAAAGATAATAACACTGCTGTGATGAATTGCAAGTCGAAATATGCGAAACACATCATAAAACAAGCCCAGCGCAAAACCAAGCGCAAGGGACTGCAAAAACACGATGGTCTGGGTGTTTACCTCGATCATTCCCTAGCCTCCTACGACGCTGCTTGTTTTCGATTAACGAAACAGACGCGCAAACAGCCCGCCGCCGCGCCGCGGTACGTCGTTGGTATAGATAAGGGAGTGTATTTCGCCTTCGACATTCAGCTCGCCCGTATCGACATTCAGCTTGTTGATATGCAGGCTATCACCCTTGACCGTGAGCTCACCCATATCGGTGAACAGCACCACCGTTTCTTCATCAAAGCTGTCGATATCTTCAACACCCGAAACGGTGAGTTTGTGGCGATCTTCCAAAATAACATTGTGCGGCATTTTAACTAATTTTTTATCCTCAGGCATCTTCAATTCCCCCTGTATGATGGTTTCACTATCCATACAGCGTATGCCCGGGCAAGTGGATTTATGACAAGCTGCACCGTTTGCCGTCGTTATTCCACTACGACATAGTGAGTAGAAGCATTTTCTTTGGTGGCATATTCACTTACCTTAAGAACACGCACCTTGAGCGGCCTTGTGCCGAGATTAATTTCGATAATATCGTTTTCCTTGACATCGTAAGAGGCACGCTGCACCTTGCCGTTTACTGAAATTCTGCCCGCATCGCAGGCCTCGTTTGCAATGGTGCGGCGTTTGATAAGCCGTGTTATTTTTAAATATTTATCGAGACGCATTGTTATCCTCCTTTTAAAACAAATAACCGGAGTCCAATTTATTCCATTGTATCAAAAAAATGGGAATGCAGCGACGCACTCCCATTTTAAAAGCTATTCAAATTGTGCGCTAAAACTATTTTGCAACAGAATCTTTCAGAGCTTTACCTGCTTTGAAGGAAGGCAGTTTGGATGCAGAAATCTTCATTTTCTCTTTTGTTCTGGGATTAATGCCCATTCTCTCACCGCGAACTTTTACTTCAAAGGTGCCAAAGCCAACCAGCTGAACTTTATCACCATTCACAAGAGCCTCTGTAATAGTGTCAATAACCGCTGTAACAGCTTTCTCGCTGTCTTTCTTTGTTAAATCTGCTTTCTGGGCAACCATGCTAATCAGATCTGTCTTTGTCATTTTAATAGCCTCCGTTATTTTAAGAATTATTGAAACAGACTTGGTAATCTAATCTGTTGCTAACATTTTTGCTTTTTTCCAAAGCTTATCCAATTCCTCAATAGATGAGGATTTCATGTCAATCCCCTGCTCATTTGCCAGTGCTTCTACCTTTGCAAAACGCGCAATAAATTTTTCGCAGGATTGTGACAGGCTTTCCTCTGCATCTGTACCAATGAACCGTGCTACATTTACCGCTGAAAACAGCAGGTCGCCAAGCTCCTCGACGCAATTCGCTTTGTCTTGCTGTGCAATCGCCTCACTTAGCTCCTCAACTTCGCTGCGTAAATCTATCATTGCCCATTGAACATTGGGATAATCGAAACCTGCACGCGCCGCGCGCTGCTGAACCTTTGCGCTACGCATAAGCGACGGCAACGCCTTAGAAACACCCTGTAATGTCTGTGCAAAGCTTTCCTGTCCTTTTTCTTTTTTCTTAATGGCATCCCAGTTTTGCAAAACTTCAGCTGAATCATTTACTTTGACATCCGAAAAGATATGCGGATGGCGAAGAACAAGTTTTTTGCAGATACCGGTACAGACATCATCAAAATCAAAGGCTCCCTGTTCCTGTTCCATCTCGGTGTGGAACACGATTTGTAACAGAACATCACCCAGTTCTTCTTTGAGTAGCTCCACATCTTGTGTATCAATCGCTTCGCAAACCTCATAAGTTTCTTCTACAAAGTTTTTGCGGATTGACTGGTGCGTTTGCTCCCTGTCCCACGGACAGCCCTCATCGGATCGCAGAATCTTCATAATACGAATCAAATCCTGCATATTGTACCGATTTTTTACTGTAAAATCAAGTGCCAATTTGTTCACCTAAATTCTTTCCCCCAAAAAGGAACTCCTATTATATTACCTTATCAGTCCTCTTTTTTCAAGTGTTTTTACGATTTTTTCGCCGTTGGGAAGCATTAAAATATCATCTTTTACGATTGCATGCAATAAAAACAGGCAAACAACATAAAAAACACCTGCAATTGTGATTGCAGCAAGGGTTGAGAGGGTTTCTCCAAACACTTTTGTAAGCAACCCGTAGGTCACCCAAGCACAGATTCCGCACAGAACAGCAGCCAAAAGCGGCTTAAAAAAAGTTTGCACCAAGCTGATTGAGGTTTGTGCAGAGCGGCATAGGATCGGTACCGAAAAAAGCAGTATAAATGCGTAACAAATGAGCGTACCGTAAGGGGCGACCTGAATGTTGATGTTAGGGTCTGCGATAAAAATGTAATTTGTGGTTAGCTTGAGCACGCCGCCAATGAGCATAAGCTTTACAGGCACATTTACTTTACCGATTGCCTGCAGCATGCTGTTAACCGGCGTTGCAAGCGAAACAAACATTACCGCAATGCCAAGGATACGCAACATAGGAACAGCGATCTGCACCGAGGCTGCTTCCCCCGGGTAAAGCAGCATGAGAATCGGCTGCGCAAGCGCAAATAACCCGCAGCCGGCGGGAAATGCCACCATAGAAGTAATGCGCAGCACCGATTCAATCCCGCGGGTAAGCTCATGGCGGTTATGGGTGGCCCATGCGCTTGCAATAATGGGCAATGCACTAACGCCAAAGGTGGTGGTAATGGCGGGCACCAGATTAAAGATCGTAACCGCCATGGTATAGGTACCATAGAGAAAGTTCGGTATCCCCGAAATTTCCATCGCGGGGGGAATGGCACCGCTGTACATGCCCAGAATCACTGTGGAGTCTTTAGTAAGTGCCGTAGAAAGGCGGTTTGTGATAGAGCTGATATCGATGATGGTTGTAATGTTGAGCACCAGTGAGCCAAGGCAAACCGGTACGGCAATGCGTATCAGCCGACGCATCAACACACGTCTGCTTGCCGCCTCAGGTGAACGCTGCAGCTCTTCGTGCGTAATACCATCCCCAACAATATGGTGCCGCAGCCACAGGTACAGCGTACCCAGAATGGTGCTTGCAGCAATACCTGCAATTGCACCCGCCGCCGCAAACGGCAGCACATCAAGGCGCGCACGTTCCATGCTTGCACAGGCTCTGCCAAATACAGTGCCTAGCTGCTCATATTCCGCTAAGCCCTTCTGCATCATATAGGTTGCAAACCACATGCCGAAAACCAGCTTGCCTGCTGCCTCAACAACCTGAGACACCGCAGTGGGGTACATATTGCGCAGCCCCTCATAGTAGCCGCGAAACGATGATGTAAGGCAAACAAACAGGATGGCGGGAGCCATAACAGCAACGGCATAAAGTGCATCTTGGTTCTTGTTAAACTGGACATATGGCTTTGCACCAAAAAACATAATAAGCGTACCGAGCGAGCCTGTTATGAGAAAGGCCAGTGTAGAAAGGTGATGAATACGGCGTACGTCGCGAAAGCGGTGCGCTGCCGAGTTTTCCGCCACCATCTTGGCGACTGCCACAGGGAGCCCGGCTACAGACAGCGCATACAGTGTGTTGAAGAGCCCGTACGCTATATTAAAATAGCCCATACCGGTTGCACCAATGATATTTGTGAGGGGCATTTTAAACAGTACGCCAATCACCTTTACCAACACGGTAGCAGCCAACAAAATCATGGCGCCCTGCAAAAATGTCTGTTTCTTTTTGGCTGACATGCAGGCACTCCCCTTTTCGTCAATATATTCTTCCTTTTATGTTATGAAGTGCGCCTACTGTTTATGATTTACAGTTTTCTGATAGATATGAGAAAAGGCACCGCTTGGGTGCCCTTTTTTTAAACTTTTTATGTATTACTCTTCTGTTTGCGTTTCTGCCGCGGGTTCTTCTGCAGGTGCATCTGCATAGATTGGTTCAGTAGCCGGCTCCATTGCCATTTTTGCACCGCATTTTGCACAGTAGATCGACTCTTCATCGTTTAATGCGCCGCACTGAGGACATTTTACCGAGCTTCTAATCTCGTTGATTTTACTCGCGATTGCATCAAGCTGTACCAGCAAGCTGTCAATTTCACCAACACAGATATCGATGAGTTCCTGATTGTCTTCGCCGGATTTATGAAATTTGTAAACAAATGCACCCAGCTTCTCATAGGTTTTTTGAATCTCACCGTTAAGCTGCATGCGGCTCATCTTTAGTTTTGCCAGCTCAACCGCCTCACCTGTTTTTTTACCCGCCAAATCCACCAGATTTTTAGCCTTGCCGAGGAATTCGTCAAATGTATCCATACTGATATCCTCCTGTCAGATCTTGTGTTGTTATGATGCCATTATTATATGCTACCGCTACAGGCGATGCAATAGATGCACCATAGAATTCTTGAATTATTTACAATCGAAGGGATGAACAGCATAAAACTCGGCTATTTTGTTTTTACGGGCGAGAATTTCATCAAAACGGCTGATATACTCATAGGGGTATTTATAATTAAATACACGGTTGATGAGTTCACCACCCGGCTCTTTCAGCTTAGAAACACCGCCCGCACCGAGCGCTACAATGGAGTGCGTTTCATCCATGATATAGACGTTATACAGTCCCTCGCTGCCATTCTTACAATAGCCTACATTTTCCATATTATCCACCGTGTTCTTTTGACGGTAGAGGTAATACGGGTGATACCCCGCCGCTCCAAAGCTTTCGGATGCATAGCCGAGCATCTGTGTAACTGCCTCGCTCTGAGCACGGTAAGCCTTGTCTGCTTGATCGGCAAGGGTGGCGGCACGTTTTACCGAAAGGGTATGCAGTGTAATGTTTTCGGGGTTAAGCCCCAACACCTGATCGAGTGTAGAACAAAAACTTTCCACTGTGTCAGTGGGCAACCCTGCAATCAAATCCATATTAATGTTGGTGTGCCCCATTTTTCGTGCAAGGTGAAATGCATCCACCGTTTGCTGCGTGGTATGCCTCCTGCCAATGGCATCCAGTACGCTGTCGTTCATGGTCTGCGGATTAATGCTGATGCGTGTTGCACCGTATTCCTTAAGCACACGCAATTTTTCCTCGGTGATGGTATCGGGGCGCCCGGCCTCGACCGTGTATTCGCGCACCGACGGAAAATCAAAGCATTTGTTCACCGCCCCCATCACCTGGCGCAGCTGGTCGGCGGTAAGCGCCGTGGGCGTGCCGCCACCGAAATAGATGGTCTCGAGCTGCAAGCCGTCAATTCTTCCGAGCACCTGTGCAGTATACTCGATTTCACGAACGAGGAGGTCGACATATTCCGGCATTAATTTTTTTGTTTTTTCGATAGAATGCGACACAAACGAACAGTAAAGGCAGCGCGTAGGACAAAAAGGAATGGAGATGTACAGGCTGTAGAAGTTCGGCTTAGATAGCTTGAGCACCTGTGCTTCCCGCCGCGCGGTGTTCATCATCAGGTCTATTTTCTGCGGTGATACCAAGTATTTTTCTGCAAGCGTGCGCCTTATTTCATCGTCGCTTAGCCCCTGCTCATGAAAGCGGTGTACAAATTTAACCGGGCGAATGCCTGTGAGCACACCCCATTTAAGCTGAATACCCGTCATGGGGGTGAGGATACGGTAGAGCATGACAGCAAATACACGTTCACACTCGGCGTCGTAGTTGGGCAAGCTGTTGCACACCGTATCGCATGCATTTTCACTGCTGCCGTCTAAACTTACCGCCACCAGCAGTTCCGTTGAGGCCTCGCCCTTCACAACCTTGGTATAGATAAAATCCTCGTTCGTATTGGGCTCACCTGTTTCCACCGGTAACTCTTTACCGTGAAAAAACATGCGCACCAGCGATTCTACCTCATATTTATAATCGTGCCCATCAATAAAAATCTTCATTGCGTTTTAACATTCCTATATATTCATTCTGCCTGCGTTCCTGCTCCATAGTGGTGGAATCACCGTGGCCCGGGCGAACTTCATAGTCACCGGGCAACGCCGCGAGGCGGTCAACCGAGTGCAGCATTGCATTAAAATCGCCGCTGTAAAGGTCGCAGCGACCAACATTGCCTGCAAACAGGGTATCGCCCGAAAACAGCTGGTTACCACATAAATAACACACGCCACCCGCGGTATGGCCGGGAGTGAGAAGCACCTGAAAGGTAATTTCATCCATCACAACCTCGTCGCCATCTTCTACGAGCCGGTCGGCACTAAACAGTTTGTCCATCATCTTCCAGATATAGCGCTTGCCATACATCGGCATGGGGTCAAGAATGATTTTGTAGTCGATGCTGCTGATGACTACTTTTGCACCGTAATGTGCCTGCAGCTGCTTTACTGCACCGATATGATCATGATGCGGATGGGTAATGAGAATATATTCGGGCGTATAGCCGCGGTTCTCGATGAACTTGATAATCGTTTCCGCGTCGGACGCGGGGTCAATAATTGCACAGCTGCCAATATCGCTTGATACGATATAACAGTTGGTCTCAAGCTCACCGAGCACAAGGGATTCGATTTTCATATCATTCACTCCTTCATAAACCGGCTTACTGCCGCCTGCGGATTACCCGCGCGCGGCACCCGCCATAATATCATTTGTATCTAAAACAATGGTAACCGGGCCGTCATTTTTAATGGAAACCATCATATCGGCACCAAATCTTCCGGTTGCGGTTTTAATACCCCGCTCGCCTATTTTTGCAATAAAGTGCTCATACAGCGGTATTGCTTTTTCGGGGCGTGCCGCCGCAATAAACGACGGGCGCCTGCCTTTTCTGCAATCTGCACACAAGGTGAATTGCGAAACTATAAGCATTTCACCGCCGATGTCGAGCAGGCTGCGATTCATCTTCCCATCTTCATCTTCAAAGATGCGCAGGTTCACCGCTTTTTCGGCAAGAAAATCACATTCTTTTTTGGTGTCCTCCTCAGTGATACCGAGCAGTAGCATGATGCCCTGCCCAATTTCACCGACAATCTCATTTTCTATGGCAACGCTCGAATGCGTTACTCGCTGCAAAACCGCTTTCATTCTATACTCCTGTCTGCTGTGTTCGGATATTTTCCTCCGGTCTGTGATAGCTCTGCTTACTGGGTCGCCCTTTCCACCGAGATTACACCCGAGATTTTGCCAAAGGTATTGATAATGTTGGAGAGCTGATCAACACCCGAAATACCCAGTGTAATTTGGATGACAACATGACTGTCTTTTGCTTCACGGGCATTGAGAGAATGCATTTGAATGTGCATGTTTGCAAGAGCGATGCTGATATCTGCAATAAGCCCTTGTCGATCGGTAGCGTAAATTTCAATGGTCGATTTAAACGTCTCTTTAACTGATTCCGCCCAGTGAGTACGCACCCAACGGTCGCGCTGAGCCTCATCCTGCATTGATGCAAGCACGTTGACACAGTCGCGTTTATGGATGGAAACACCAAAACCACGTGTTACAAAGCCTACGATATCGTCGCCGGGCAGCGGGTTGCAGCAGCGGGCGAACTTAACAAGGCAGCTGTCCAGCCCCTCCACAATAACGCCGCTTTGCCCTTTTTTATCTTTTTTCGGTTTGACTATCGTTTTGGGGTCAACCTCAGGCGCACGGTAGGTACGCTGAAAATCATCTTTGATGCGCGGCATGATGCGGGAAAGCGAGATGCCTCCGTAACCAATTGCCGCCATAAAATCCTCAATACTGGGGAAGTGCTGGCGTTTGGCAATGGAACTTATAAATTCTTTCATCTCGGCATCGGGCAGGTTGATATAGTTGCGCCTAAACTCGCGCTCCAACTCGGTTTTACCCTCTGCAATGTTTTCGTCACGGCGCTCTTTTTTAAACCACGAACGAATTTTATTGCGTGCTTCACTTGTCTTCACCAGCTTAAGCCAATCGCGGCTGGGGCCTTGCGTGAGGCTTTTGGAAGTGAGCACCTCAACAATGTTTCCGGTTTTCACCTGATAATCAATGCTCACCATACGCCCGTCCACCTTGGCACCAACCATACGGTTGCCAACCGCGGTGTGAATGGCATATGCAAAATCGATGACGATAGCACCCGCAGGCAGACAAATAACGTCACCGCGTGGAGTAAATACAAATACCTCTTCGGGGGCAAGGTCGGTTTTGATGGAGCGGACAATGTCCTCAATATCCTCCGATTCCTGCTGTACCTCCAATAGCTGGCGCACCCATGCAAGGCGCTCCTCCAACTTATCTTTACCAGAGACGCCCGCCTTGTATTTCCAGTGGGCCGCAATGCCGTATTCGGCGGTGTAGTGCATATCCCAAGTACGAATCTGTATTTCAAAGGGGATGCCCTCTTTATCGATAACCGTGGTGTGCAGGGACTGGTACATGTTGGGCTTGGGGGTGGAAATATAATCTTTAAACCGGTTGGGGATGGGACGGAACATATCATGAACAATACCCAAAATATTGTAACACTCAATTACTGTATCCACAATTACACGCACTGCGTAGATGTCGTAGATTTCGTCCATGCTTCTGCCGTTCATGTACACCTTGCGGTAGATGCCGTAAATGCTCTTTACTCTGCCTTCAAGGTGAATTTTTTTGCCGTCCTCTTCCACCACGCGTTGATTAATGCGCGCTTTAATGTGCTCTATAAATTGGCTGCGTTCATCCTTTTTCAGATCGAGCATGTGTTCAATCTCTTCATAGGCGATAGGATCAAGGTATTTTAGTGCAATATCCTCCAGTTCTTCCTTAACTGCGCGGATACCCAGACGATGAGCAAGCGGAGCGTAAACCTCCATTGTTTCAAGCGATTTGTCACGGCGCTTCTGGTCGGGCATAACGGAGATTGTACGCATATTATGCAGCCTATCTGCCAGCTTGATAATAATAACGCGCACATCTTTTGCCATAGCAAGCAGCATTTTGCGCACATTCTCAGCCTGCTGCTCCTCTCGTGACGAAAACGGAATCTTGCCCAGCTTTGTCACGCCGTCCACCAGCAGAGCAACGTCCTTGCCGTACTGTTTCTCCAGCATTTCCAGCGTCATGGAGGTGTCTTCCACCACATCATGCAGAAGCGCTGCTACAATGGTGTCGGTATCCATACCCAGCTGCACCAGAATTTCGGCAACATGAACCGGGTGCATGACATAAGGCTCACCCGAAACCCTGCGCTGCCCCTTATGTGCCTCTTTGGCAGTCTCATAAGCGCGCGCAATACACTCCACATCGTATTGCTTTCCGGTTTTTTCTATTGTAGCAAGCAAACCTTCAAATGCCTCTATTTCGCTTTTGTCTCTGTCGCTCATTCATCTTTCCTCCTTGCAGGGGCGCCCCTGCTGGCTTCTCGGGCATGGTATTATCCTTTTACCTGGCCATGCACCGAGCAACAAATGCAGTTATAATGCTTGCAAAATCTTAGATTGTTCCAGGTCGATCTTGCCGTTTACTGCGCAAAGTGTAATAGCAACACCAAATTTTGTATGTAGGCAACGAATCAGCCCCATCTCCGCCATCACATCGAGAGCCAGCCGCAGCTTACAATAGCCAATTTGCTGCGGCGCCAACTTGCAGTACAGCACCTCAAGGTCACCGCTATAGCCCTTTTGTTCGCGTAGCCAACGGTAAATCACCGCGATATCGTTGCGTGTGGGCACATTGCGCTCCCTTGTCTCTTCACTCCAGCCTTCGCGGCGACGATAGCGGTCGTACTGCTGTACCCCATCAAACAGTGGGGCCTGATTAATGCCCGTTGGGCGTATCGTTTTGATTTTTACCGAAACGCGCTCCTCGTTGTTATATACATTTACATCACAGTTGGCAGCGATATCAATAGTATCACCCACAGCGTAGGCAAAACGCTCCTGCGACATACCAAAATAAACTGCATAAAAGCTTTGTCCGTCCTTGCGCAAGCGAATGCGAATATGCCCGCCGTCGCTGCCCATAGGGTAAATAGCCTCAATCTGCGCCCCAAGCACAGCAAACACAGGCGTTTCATTGTCTGTACCAAACGGCTCAAGAACCGTAAGCTTTTTCAGATTGTCAACCGTAAGCTCCTGCGGAGAAAGCTCACGGTCAATTTTTACGGCCATGACAGGCATTGAATCAAAGTCATTCTTAGCGTCTGTAAGCAGTTGTTCTTTAAAATTGGCTATCTGTACAGTATTCAGCGAAAAGCCCGCAGCCAGCGTATGGCCGCCGTAACGGGTAAGGTGCTTACCGCATTTCGCAATTGCATCCACAAGCGAGAAGCCCTCAATGCTTCTGCCCGAGCCGCGCGCCTCATCCCCGTCAACCGAGATGAGCAGACATGGTTTCGCATAGCGCTCCATTATTTTAGAGCAGACAATGCCAATAATGCCATGGTGCCACCCCTCGCCGGAAAGCACGAGTAAACGTTCATACAGTATTCCGGGGGTTTTCGCTATTTCCGAGGAAATATCTTTGAGAATTTTTGCTTCTATTTCCTGCCGAGCCTTATTCTGCTCGGTAATCAAGGCGGCAAGCTCCAGTGCTTCCTCCTCATCCTCACACAGCAGCAGGTCGACAGCCTTTTGTGTAAAGCCCATTCTGCCCGCCGCATTGATGCGCGGTGCCAAAATAAAGCCGACATTCTCACAGGTAATGCGCTTATCGAGCAGACCCGAAACCTCCAACAAAGCGCGCAGGCCTACGTTATCGGTGTATTGCAGGCGTTCTAAGCCGTAGCGGACAATGGTTCGGTTTTCACCGGTGAGCGAAACGATATCCGCAATGGTGCCGATACAGGTCAGGTCGCCGTAATAATCAAGCAACTCGATACCGTCGCCGCCCTCAAGCGCACAGATCAGCTTAAACACAACACCCAC
>NZ_DALZQO010000013.1:0-58446 GCF_032017025.1 Hydrogenoanaerobacterium sp. | reverse complement strand
CCCACCCCCGCCAAGTTTTTGAACGGAGCGGTACAGTCAGCCCGGTGAGGGTCTACCACTGCCACCGCATTCGGCAGCACCTCGCGGGGCCTGTGGTGGTCGGTAACAACAACCTGCATCCCCAGTGAATTTGCATAGTCAATCTCATCAAGCGCGGAAATTCCGTTATCCACCGTGATGATAAGGTTTACGCCGCGCTGCGACAGGGTATCCATCGCACCGCGGTTCATGCCGTAGCCCTCACAGTCGCGGTCGGGAATATAATAAGAAACCTGCGCCCCCATCGTTTGCAGATAGGTGTAGAGCAAAACTGTACTGGTGATGCCGTCACAGTCGTAGTCGCCATAAATGCAGATGCTCTCCTGCTCATCAATCGCCGCCTGAACACGCTCTGCAGCTTTATCCATATCGGGCAGCAGAAACGGATCATACATCTGTTCAGAAAAAAATTCCTGCAGCTGTTCGACGGTGTCCATTCCCCTTGCCTGCAGAATGTCGCAGACAAAGCCGTCCAAACCGGTAGCAATTGCAAGGTTTGCTGATTTACGCCGATCTATATTTAAAATATCCCATTTTCTAATACCCAATCCACAATCCTCCGCTGGTTAGTCGTTAAAGCAATCCCATTTGCGAAACGGAGTTGCTTGCATATCCAAAAGGCATACTGTTACTGCATTGGCTTTAGAAAGTCGTTTGTACGGCGGTTGCCAATACCTCTTCTCCGGTTTATTATTGGAAAAGCTATAAAACAGTTTTATATCATTATATTCTACCATTATAGCCATTTAATTTCAATAGTGCCAATTGACCAGCCATGTAAAATGGGCAGGCTGCGGCCTGCCCTGTCTCGTTTTCTTATGATTCCTTCGGCATTATGTTGGTGACGTAATCCGCATTGAGAAGTTGGCTCCCTTTTTTGGTTTTCACTTCAATCCAATTTTCTACTACATCCAAAATCTCCCCACTGACCGAACTGCCAAATGAGCCTGTGGAAATAAGACATGTTTTACCGATATACTTTCGAATCAGTTCGTTCGTCATCGTTGCCATTCTCCTCTTTCTTTTCTTTCTTACTGCAATCAAAATCGTGTTTCTTTGCGTTAATACAATCATCAGAACAATAAAAACTACGATTAGGGTACTGGTGTCCATCAATATTCCCCCTCTGCGTCATTCCAGCGGAGCGTATTTTTGAATGATGCTTTCGGCAATTTTCAATCCATCCACCGCGGCGCTCATAATGCCGCCCGCATAGCCTGCACCCTCACCGCAGGGGTATAAGCCCCCTATCGAAATCGATTCGCCGTTTTCGTTTCGCAAAATACGTACGGGCGATGAGGTTCGGGTTTCAACACCGGTAAGCACCGCGTCGTGAGCGGCAAAGCCCTTAATTTTGCTATCGAATACCAGAAGCCCCAGGCGCATCATATCCGTAATTTGCTGTGGAAATAAATCGAGCATATTCGAAGCTTTGGTGCCGATGGAATAAGACGGCTGCACCCTGCCAAGGTTCAGCCCTGTACGCCCCTTTAAAAAGTCGCCCACCGTCTGCGCAGGCGCCTTGTAGCTGCTGCCACCGGCAGTGAATGCCGCGCGTTCCAACCTTTGCTGAAAGCGGATGGCATCCATGGGATTATCGCCGAAATCACGGCTGTCTACCGAGACAACCAGTGCGGAGTTGGCGTTTGCCTTATCGCGCGCATATTCGCTCATGCCGTTTACCACCACGCTGTTTTCCTCTGACGCGGAAGGCACCACCGTACCGCCGGGACACATGCAAAAGGTGTAGACCGCGCGCTCCCCGCGCCTGTGGGAAAGCTGATACTCCCCTTTGCCGAGCGCAGAGTGCCCCGCAAATTCGCCGAACAGCCCCTTGTCAATTTCGGATTGCAGGTGCTCAATACGCACCCCCACCGAAAACGGCTTGACCTCCAAAGCGAGTTGTTTGTTCTGCAGCAGTTCAAAGGTATCTCGTGCACTGTGCCCTACCGCAAGCACCAGTACCTGTGAGGGTAAACTTTCCCCGCCTGCGGCAACACTTTGCACCTTATTTTCAGAAATTATAAAATCCTCAAGCTGTGAGCAAAAGCGAATTTCACCACCAAGAGAAATAATCTCTTGCCGGATTGCCTTGACAATGCCGCGCAACAGGTCTGTACCGATGTGAGGCTTTGCCTTATATAAAATCTCCTGCGGGGCACCAAAACGTACAAACTCACGCAGAATATAGTTGCAATGCGGATCGTTGATGCGGGTAATCAGCTTGCCGTCTGAGAAGGTTCCCGCGCCGCCCTCGCCAAACTGCACATTGGTTGCGGTATCTAGCCCCTTACCTTGCCAAAAGCCTTCCACCGCCTGAACGCGGGTATCCACATCGCCGCCGCGTTCAAGTATGATGGGACGGTAACCGTTTTGCGCCAGCAGCAGCCCCGCAAACATACCGGCAGGCCCAAACCCCGCGATAACAGGACGGGAGTTCAATTTTTGTGAGCCGAACACAAGCGGAGTCTGCTCTGTGCTGCGCAGAGTGATTGAGGGCTTGTTTGCCTTTTTTACCGCTTCTTCCTCATCGCAGGTGAGCTCCAGTCCTACCGAGTACACCATACTCATGTTGGTGCGGCGGCGTGCGTCCACCGATGCTTTGATGATATAGCTGTTTTTCACATTGCTTTGTTTGATGCCAAGCTCCGCAATCGCCCTTTCAATCGCTGCCTGTGTTCCCTGTGCAATTTCGGTGCGGATTCCTGTTATTACAATCATAATACTCTCCATAACCAGAGAAAGGCTTGCCAACATCGCTGACAAGCCTTATCCTCTGTCTTTTTTATTTCTCTCTAATATTTACTACTGCGGTGTAGGTTCCTGTTGACCACACTAAGCCTTTGCCCGGTACAATCATACTGATAGGCATTTCAATCTGCCCCGAGGTAATTTTACGGTCGGAAAGATCAATTTCACCTACAATATCCTTTGCCGTCAGCTTATCCACAATTTTTTTAGGGCCTACAACGGTGACGTTGCTAAGCTGCTTGGTAAGCAGCGTCACATTATACCCGACAGGTGCGTTAATCACCCTAAGGTTGCTGACATAGAATTTCTTTTCAGACATCCCCGTAGTGTCAAATTCCACTGTAACACTTTCGATGTGCTGCACGTTGCTGAAATCAGCCGGAAGCACAACATCAAAATTATAGACGTTGTTGTCGGGGGTGAGGGTTTTTAAGTCAACATAGCCCACATTCACACCCGTCAGATTGTCAATTTGGTCGGTCGGACCCGCCACCCAGATCTTTTCGTTGGAGATGGTGTATTCCAGCTCTTCAATGGGGAAATTTGCTGGCACATTGGTAAAGCCAATACTCAAGGGAATCTGCTTATTTTTGAATATGGTGAGCTTAACATCGGCAATGTCGTACTCCAACTTCAGTTCATCCGATTGAACAGGGTTGCCGTTCTTGTCCTGCAATTCGATTGGCAGCTTGAGCACCGTTGTTTTATTCAGTGGACTGTTCTCCAAGTCTTTTTTAACGACACATTTTGCAATTTTATCTAACTCTACTTCGGGGCCGGTGATGGTAATTTCGCCCGGAGTGACAAGCGGCTTCTCATCGGGCGACATATAGCCCTCGGGCATGGTAAAGTTTTCGATTTGTGCCGTGACAGGGAATTTGCGGCTGAGCAGCTTATCAAACTTCACCTTGACCACTCCCGGTGTAACACCGGTGATGACGAAATCTTTGCCGGATTTATTTACGGCCTCGAGCTTTAAGTCGTAAGCCCCCGCACCCGAAACCGTACTGAGCGACGCATTGATGGCAATATCTTTTTCAGAAAGATTTGTAACGATATAGTTCTTGCCTGATACTTTTACATTTGCAGCCGCTATGTTTGAACTAAGCAGATTCAGCCCCTGCTTTTCAATGGATGCATTGTGTACATCGATATTGATAGGGATATCGGTAACAGTCCAATCCTTGGTAGGGTTAATGTACATTGCCACAACAACATAGGCCACAAAGGCAAGAAACAAAGAAACAAGCTTGAGAAAACCGTTATTAAATAAAAGGTTATTTAATTTTTCTTTAAAGTTGTTCATTTATTTTTCACCTTCCAAAAACCTAATTTTTTCTCACCCTTCTCTTCCTTGTCCTCTTTTAGAATTGTTTCCTCCAGAGTTTTACGCAGCTGGTCGATGGAAAGATTGATGTTGAGCACGCCGTTGCGTGCCACCGAAATATAGCCCGTTTCCTCTGATACTACAACGATAATTGCATCGGAGTTTTCGCTCATGCCAAGTGCCGCGCGGTGACGCGTACCCAGCTGCTTGCTGATTTCGTAGTTGGTGGAAAGCGGCAAAAAGCAGCCCGCCGCATGCAGCCTGCCGGCACGAATAATCATAGCGCCGTCGTGCAGCGGAGAATTCGGAAAAAACACGTTACCGATGAGCTCCATGCTCGGGTCAGAATCGATCACAGTACCGGTTTTAATAATGTCACCAAGCTTAGTCTGCTGCTCAATTACAATCAACGCACCTGTCTGCGTTCTGGAAAGGGAGGAAGCCGCCTCACAAATGGACGAAATTGCATTCTGCCACTGCAGCTTGACCGCTTCTTCGCTCATTGTGTGTGATGAGAATAACCCGATGGGCAGTTTGCTTCGGCCAACCTGTTCCAACGCACGGCGCAGCTCGGGTTGGAACACAACCACCAATACGATCAGCCCGTTGTTGAGCAGATATTCCATAATAAACCGTACGGTTCTCATATCAGCGACAATGGCAATCAAAAATGCCGCAATGTATACAATCAAACCCTTAACCAGCTGGGCAGCACGGGTCTCCTTCATAAAATGTGCCAGCTTATAAATGAGATACGCCACGAACAGCATATCAATTATATCAACAATTCCAACAGCCTTTACACTTCCGGCAAATTGTAGCCAAAAATTGTCCAATATCTCCATTCTTCAACTTCCTCTATATTAAAATAATGTTATATCATGAAATCGGTGTTAAAACGCGGTTTTACACTTGCGCCTGGCGCAAGTTTGCGTGCTAAGGCGAGCAAAGACCGTTTCCGATGTGATAAAACATAACAAATAGCGCCCGAAGGCGGCGCAGAACGTGGAAAACATAGCCTTTTACCATAAAAAAGCTTATTTCTATATTTTATCACATCTGCGCAGTATTTCAATCCTAAACCATATGATTTTGTAATAATTTTAGAATTGTTAAGAATTTTCTTACATCCTCTATGCCATTGTACATGCCTAGGCTGACGCGTACCGTTCCGGTTTCAGTCGTTCCCATTTTTTTATGAGCCAACGGTGAACAGTGAAACCCGCCGCGTGTGGCGACACCATGCTCACTGAGGCGTTTTGCAGTTTCCTCCGAATGCTCGCCGCCCAACGTAAATGACAGCACAGGCAGATGGTAGTGTTCTGTCGGGCGTTTCGTATACAGCTTTACCTGCGGCATAGCCGCCATGGCATCATAAAGTGTTTGTGCAAGCAGCAGCTCCTGCGCGCAAATGTTTGCGATGCCCTTGCGTTTGATATCGGCAATGCCGGCTTCCAGTGCAATGATGCCGGCAGTATTGACGGTACCGCTCTCCAGTTGATCGGGCAGAAAATCAGGCTGCTCATAATTTAGTGAATTGCTACCTGTACCCCCCTCGGTAAGTGTATCAAGCGTAACATCCTCATTGCCAATTACCAATACACCGGTACCGGTGGGACCGTATAGGCTCTTGTGTCCGGGCGCCGCAAGAAAATCAATGCCCATTTTGAGAACATCAATGTCTTCAACTCCCGCCGTTTGCGCGCAGTCTGCCAACAGCAGTGCACCGTTTTGGTGAGCCAGCTTTGCCAGTTGTGCGATTGGCAGCTTAATGCCAAAAACATTGGAACCGTGGGTGCAGGCAATCAGCTTTGTATTTGGGCGGATACACTTCTGAAAATTTTCCACCGTTGCGTCATAGTCACCCTCTACAACCTCTGCTACACTGTACTGCACACCATTTTGCAGCCAAAGCTTATGAATAGGGCGCAAAATTGAGTTGTGCTCCAAATCTGAGATGATGACATGATCTCCCCATTTTAGCAGCCCTTTCAGTACCAGATTGATGGAGTGGGTGCAGTTTTGAGTGAAGATAACATCCTCGGGGCTTTTTGCACCAAACAGTTCACTTACTGCCTCACGTGTTTTATACACCTGCTTCGCGGTTTCAAGCGACATTGTATGGCCGCTCCGTCCCGGATTTGCACCATAAAAATTCAAATACTCGGTAAAAGCGCGCAGCAGCTGCGGGGGCTTGGGATAAGTTGTAGCGGCGTTATCCAAATAGATCACGACTTGCCACCCCCTACGGGCAGAATATCGACAACGCGTATTCCATAGCTTGTTAAAATCTCGGCAGCCCGGTTGGCTTCGCTCGTTTTCACACGAACACTATAGCCGCAGCCATATTTGCTGGCAGCACCGGTGTTGCGCTCAATATAAGCGCTGATACCATAGTTGTTCAGGAGCTGTTGTCCCCGCATTGCATAGGTGATGGACTTTACAACAATGATGCTTTTCTCCATCTTTGTAATCGACCTCCTAATCTATCGTAAAGACGTTGCATGCCCTGCGGGTGCAATACAACGCCGATCATATACCTGTTGCTTTATTATTTTATGCTATGACGGTAAATTGGTGCGGTTACGATACAAGCCCTATTCCAATACACTAATATTTGACAACTGGGGCTGTTTCGGTTAGAATAAGTAGGAATTTATATATTTTAGGGAGATTTTTATGGCACTTCGGTTTGTGTAAAGCTCAGTTAATTTGAAAATACTGAATTTGACAGAGTAAACCTGTTGCTGCAGGCTTTAATTGTTGTACAGATTTCAAACCAGAGTGCTTGCAGATGCCCGTTTTGCCTACAAGCTATCTCTGTTTGTCTGCATGTTCAACAACCCGTTGTGCATGCATTTTTTATCTCAACATATCGATACTAGTCATAAGAAACATTTGCTGAGGAGACATTATGAAGTTACATCTGATAAAATCAAACAACTGGAAAATCCCGTTCTTTACAATCTGGGCGGGGCAGGCAATCTCTCTGCTGACTAGCGCAATCATCCAATATGCTATCATCTGGTATCTCACTGATATTACCAAATCGGCAATGGTGCTCTCTGCCGCCACATTGATCGGCTTTTTACCCCAGGGTCTGCTCGGGCCGTTCATAGGCGCCTTTATTGACCGGCACAACCGCAAACACATTATGATTATTTCAGACAGCTGCATTGCGATTGCAAGCCTTGCCATTGTGGTAATGGGCCGGTTCGGCGAAATTCCGTTATGGCTGGTCATGAGCGTATTGTTTATCCGTTCGGTGGGCAGTGCTTTCCATTCGCCGTCGCTTTCTGCAGTAACTCCGCTGATTGTTCCCGCAGACCAGCTGACGCGCTGCGCAGGCTATTCACAAACTCTACAGTCGGTGTCGTTGCTGCTTTCGCCACCTATTGCAGCGGTACTGTACGCAGCATGGGACATCTCGAATATTATATTTCTCGATGTCTTCGGCGCGATAGCGGGTGTTGCAACCCTTGCACTGGTCTATATTCCCACACTTACAGTTAATACAGACACCGAAGCAAAACCAAATGTATGGCGCGATACAAAAGAAGGGCTCGCCGTGCTGCGCAGCCACAAGGGTTTGCTGCCGCTGACATTGGTAACCGCGCTGTACCTGTTCGGGTTTATGCCCATCAACGCGCTTTTCCCGCTGGTTTCAATGGACTATTTCAACGGTGATGCAGTATCGGCAAGTGTTGTGGAGGTCGCGTTTTCCGCCGGTATGCTGATTGGCTCGATTGTACTGGGTATTTGGGGTGGCTTTAAAAATAAGATTACGACCATTATCCTTTCTATCTTACTGATGGGCGCGAGCCTTGTAGCCACAGGACTTCTCCCCGTCAGCGGGTTTATCCTGTTTGTGATTTTATCGGGGATAATGGGGCTTGCTGCCCCCTTCTACTCAGGCGTTGCTATGGCTCTAATTCAGGAACGTGTAGAGCCGGAGTACCTCGGTAGGGTAATGTCGATTTCCATGAGCATTATGGTTCTTGCAACCCCCATTGGTTTGGCTTTTGCGGGGGTATTTTCTGAAAAGCTGGGGGTAATGAGCTGTTTTTTTGTATGCGGTATCATTATTCTTATTTCGGGTGCCTTGTGCTGGCTGGTACCAAGCATTCGCGATTGTGATAAATAAACAAGCAACAAAAGGGCGCTTCTGACGAAGCGCCCTTTTTCTGATTCTATTTGGTTAAAATGCTACTATGATACCGCCTTCGTTGGCGTACATACTGCTTAAGCCACCCGTGGGTGCAATTAGGATATCTTTAAAGGTATATGCCGCAGACACCAGCTCTTTGAGCTTATTTGCCTGTTTCGAGTTGTTGCAGTGGGTGATAACCAAAATTTTATCGCAGGTATTGGTGCAATGCTCACCAATGGTTGCAGCAAGTTTCTTGATGGCGGCATCTGCGCCGCGCGCCTGCGAGAAAAAAGCAATGTTTCCTTCTTCATCTGCCCCCAGAATAGGGCGAATACCAAGAACCGATGCAACCCTGCCAACAATTTTATTCATACGCCCGTTTTTGATTAAGTTATCGAGATTCTCAAGGACAAAGAAGGTTTTCATCTCATCAATAAATGCTTCTATATTTTTTACAATCTCACTGTTTTCAAGTTTTCGTTCGATAAATTCACTGATTTGTAAGGCAATGAGCAGCTCACCCGCGGATGCACTCTTGGAATCGAACACATGCACCTCACCAACGTCTTCACTCGCAAGGCGTTCGCCCAGCACCGCACTGTTGTGCGAACCGGAAAGATTCGAGGACAGCGTCACCACAAAAGTGGTATCTGCACCTTTATATGCCTCGGCGTAATCACCGGGTGACGGACATGCCGAACGGATATGAGTTTTACAAACCTTCATTTTAGCCAAAAAATCATCCAAATTCAGTGTGCTGTCGTCCACATAAGCTTCATCGCCAAGCTTCATTGTCAGCGGCACTACCTCCACAGGTAGTTTATTTCTCAGTTCGGGGGTCACGTCACAGCAACTATCTACAACCAGCTTATATTTCATTCTATTACTCCTTCGTCAGCGGCAAATCACCGCAATACTTATGTTTTTACTGTGTCCATGCCCCTTATCGGTTTGGCAAAGGCTGCAGCAGGCACACCGCATGTGCCGAAATTCCCTCTTCTCTTCCGGTAAAGCCAAGCTTTTCTTCGGTAGTCGCTTTGATGTTTACATCCCCAGGTAAAACCTCACAAGCATCGGCGAGGTTACCGCGCATCTGCATCAAATAGTCTTTCAGCTTCGGGCGCTGTGCAATTACAGTACAATCGATATTAGCAATAGCATAGCCGAGTTTTTTCAGCTTATCCACCACCGCACGCAAAAGAATCATGCTGTCTGCACCTTTAAACGCATCATCGGTATCCGGAAAATGTGTACCAATATCGCCAAGCGCCGCCGCACCAAGCAGGGCATCCATCACCGCATGAGTTAGAACATCGGCATCAGAATGCCCAAACAAACCGGTTTCGTGCACTATTTCAACACCGCCGATGATCAGCTTTCTGCCCGGCACAAGTTTATGTACGTCGTATCCGTGCCCTATTCTCATATTCGATCCTCCATCTGTTCGAGCAGTGCCTGAGCGTAGGAGATATCGTCGGGCGTTGTAATTTTTATGTTGTTGTAGTGCCCGCGCGATACATACACCTTTTGCCCTATCGACTCAACCAGCTGGCAGTCATCGGTGTAATCTGCGCCGGTTGAATCGGCATGCTCCATTGCCCGCCTATACAATGCGATCTCGAAAATTTGCGGCGTCTGTGCAATAAATAAATTTTCACGGTCAATCGTTTTTTCAACAAACCGCTCTTCATCCACCGCCTTAATGGTCTCCTTCACCTTTACGCCCAACAGAGCACAGCCATGCTCTACCGCGTCATCAATGCAGGCGTCGACTGCACCGGTAAGCACCAGCGGGCGGGCGCCGTCATGAATCGCTACGTATTCGCAGCGGTCATCCACACAGTTTACCCCACAAAAAACCGATTCCTGCCTGGTTTTTCCACCGGCTACAATAAACTTAACCTTATTTGCAAAGAACTCACGCACCTGCCGGTTCAGCTCGGGAATGCTCTCTTTTTTTGTTACAACGATAATTTCGTCAACTTTATTGGAATGTTCAAATGCTAAAACGCTGCGAATCACCACCGGCATTCCACTAATTTCAACCAATTGCTTATCAATACCATCCATACGGCTGGCATTGCCTGCCGCAACGATTATTGCCGATACAAACGGGCGCTTTTTCTTTTTACCTATCATCATAGACCTCCGGAACAAGTCCTGTTTCAGTATAGCTGCACCTGCTAGTACACATATTGTTTTAGCGGTTGTTTTCATAACCCTATACAATAGTATTCTCTGCCGCGCGGTAAAATGTTCTTACTTCTATGATAAAACATGTTGTACCATATTACAAGTAAAAATCGTTTATGCTGCGGTAAATCGTGCAAATTTAATGTGTTGTACACATTTTCCCGTATTGGCGAATAGAAAAGCGCACCCTCTGCATGCGGCAAGGGGTGCGCCACGACACCGGGCATTGCTATTTATTTGCTTTCAAGATAATCGTCGTAGGTGGAGATACGGTCGATGCAGCCGTTTTCCGTAATCTCAATGATGCGGTTCGCAATCGTCTGAACGAACTGATGATCGTGCGAAGCAAACAGCAGTACACCCTTGAATTCAATTAGCCCATCGTTTACCGCGGTGATTGATTCAAGGTCGAGGTGGCTGGTAGGCTGGTCGAGCAGCAGCACGTTCGAGCCAAACATCATCATGCGTGAAAGCATGCAGCGAACCTTCTCACCGCCCGACAGCACTTTGACAGGCTTGTTGACGTCATCACCCGAGAACAGCATTTTTCCAAGGAACCCTCGCAGATAGGTTTCGTGCGTGTCGCTGGAATACTGCTCGAGCCACTTAATGATTGATAGGTCGCAATCGTTGAAGTAGGCGGAATTATCTGCGGGGAAATAAGACTGCGAGGTGGAAACACCCCACTTAAAGGTACCCTCGTCCGGCTCAATCTCCTCGGTAAGAATTTTAAACAAAGTGGTATTGGCAATCTCGCTCTCACCGACAAATGCGATTTTATCGCCCTTTGCTACACGGAACGAAACGTTATTAAGCACTTTTACTCCATCAATGGTTTTGCTGATGCCTTCAACCGCAAGGATCTCCTTGCCCGGCTCTCTGTCCATTGCAAAGCCCACATAAGGGTATTTACGGGACGAAGCGGGCATCTCCTCAACGGTGAGCTTATCAATCAGCTTTTTACGGCTGGTTGCCTGCTTCGATTTAGATTTGTTCGCAGAAAAGCGCTGGATAAATGCCTGCAGCTCTTTGATTTTATCTTCAGCCTTCTTTTTCTGGTCGTTCATCAGGCGCTGCATCATTTTGCTGGATTCGTACCAGAAATCGTAGTTGCCGACATACATCTTAATCTTAGTGAAATCGATATCGACGATATGCGTACAAACATTGTTTAAGAAGTGACGGTCATGCGAGACAACAATAACAGCGCCCTCGTAATCGAGCAGAAACTCCTCCAGCCATGCGATCGATTTAATATCAAGACCGTTGGTGGGCTCATCAAGCAGGATGATGTCGGGCTGACCGAACAGCGCACGTGCAAGCAGCACCTTTACCTTTTCTTTTTCGGAAAGGGAGGACATCTCTGAATACAAAATCATGTTGTCAAGCCCCAAGCCCTGCATCAGCTTGCCAGCGTCGGTTTCTGCTTCCCAACCGCCCATTTCAGCAAATTCCGCCTCAAGCTCAGCGGCGAGGTTTCCGTCCTCCTCTGAGAAATCAGATTTATTGTATAGTTCATCCTTTTGTTTTAATACCTCATACAGGCGCTGGTTGCCCTGCAAAATAGCTTCGAGCACAGTAAATTCATCATAAGCATAGTGATCCTGCTTGAGTACCGACATGCGAACCTTCGCATCCATCGAAACCTCACCCTTGCTAGGCTCCAGCTCGCCGGAGAGAATCTTTAAAAATGTAGATTTTCCCGCGCCGTTCGCACCGATAACACCATAGCAGTTACCGCCCTGAAACAACAGGTTAACGTTAGAAAATAAGTTTTGTCCGTTAAAAGAAAGCGCCAAATCAGATACAGTTATCATAGTTCCTCCATATTTACGGCTATGCCGCTTATCGCAATATTGTGTTACAAAATTGCATACTTTGTTATTATATCACATAAAATCGGCCCGCGCAAATACATCATGCAAAAAGGGGGCGAACCAAATGTTCGCCCCCTTAGGTGTGCTGTAATTATTTTTTAAGTGCCTCGAGAATTGCTTTCTGTACTGCTGCGCCGTCCTCCGACATTACCAGTACAACGGTGCCGTCTTCAAGGGTATCAACGGTTGCGGAATTTGCAATCTCTTTCTGGTCAGGCAGGTATTGCTCGAACGCTTTTTTCTGTCCATCTACAAAACCGTTAATGGCTTTGAGTACAGCTTCGTCCTTGCCCTCAGCAGGTTTAATGATAGCAACGCCGTATGCTTTTATGTTCATCGGCGAAATGCTGACAGCAAAAGCTTCCATATCGTCGGCATTAAGGCCGGCAACATCAAAAATCAGCTGTGCCTGCGGGTCATCTTTCGACATGATAATATTCATAGCTTCATTCATTTCATCGGTACGAGCGGCAGTGATGATATCACCAAGTTTCTTATTTTCTTCCGGAATCTCAAACTCTGGGGTACTTTCTTCTTCGGAAGATTCCTCCTCGGATGACGAATCTACGCTTTCGGATACAGAGCTGCTTTCGGAAGAGGAGCTTTTATCGTTATTTGAGGTACAGGCTACCATGGATACAGCCAATGTTGCAACGATGAGCAACGTTAAGAGTTTTTTCATTTAAAATTTCTCCTTATGTTTCATTTTATTTTACGGTAGTCTCCCACCGACTATTCTTAGTATATCGTCATTTATCACAAATTTCAAATTAATTTTTTGTAATATTTGATAATAAACTGTGAATTACGTGAAGTAAAATGCTCGCACTTGGAAATACCTAGGGATTTTTATAAGTACGGTATAGTCGTATGAAAGGCTTGCCTTCACCATAACAGTGTTTTACTTTTTTGATTTTATTGCAGGAAACACCTTTTTTGTTTCACTTTTTTTCAAAAACTGTCAAACAACCGAGGAGAACCGCCTGACAATGGCGATAATTGCAGTTGCTTTTGTCACATTTATTTCGCATAAAATTGGCCCTTACAAACGGCAAATTTCGCTTTACTTGACTAATACGATAAAGCGTGGTATATTAGTAAAAACTGTAAGATGGGATGGTGGATATGAATTTGTTTTGGGAAAGCCTAAAGGATGAAGAACGCGTTACATTTCAGCTGCGGGAGCTATTCGAGCATCACGGCTATAAAAAGGTACGCGTACATAAATTCGAGGAATACAGCCTCTACATTGATAACAAGAATTTTTTGAAAACAGAGCATATCATCACCTTTATGGATTTGGACGGCAAACTGCTCGCTATGCGCCCCGACGTTACCCTATCGATTGTAAAAAACCTAGATGCACAAAAGTGCGGCAGCTTTGAAAAGCTGTATTACCTTGAAAAGGTGTACCGCCTTTCGCGCCAGAACCATGAGTACAAAGAAATTAGCCAAATGGGGCTGGAATGCATTGGTGAGATAGACGAATATGCTACGATTGAGGTAATTCGCCTCGCCGTAAAAAGCCTTGCCGCAGTAAGTGAAAGCTATCTGCTCGATATTTCGCACATGGGCTTTCTTTCGGGTCTGCTGGAAGGTACCGACATGGATGAGCGAACCAAATATGAGCTGGCGCAAAGCATTCGCACTAAAAATATCTACGAGCTGAATGCACGGCTGGAGCACACCAAGCTTTCGGTGTTTTACAAGGAAAAACTGCTGCAAATACCACACCTGTACGGAGATTTTAGCAAGGTGCTTTCGGCGGCGCAGCTACTGGTGGTAAACGATACGATGCAAAACGCCTTGGATGAACTGAAAATGTTGTACACAGCCTTTGAAGGCACTCCCCTTGACTCCAAACTGAGCCTTGATTTTTCGATTGTCAACGACCTCGACTATTACAACGGCATTATCTTTCAAGGGTATGTTGAGACAATCCCCAAGGTGGTGCTCGCGGGCGGGCGCTACGACAACCTGCTACATAAATTTGGTAAAGACAAAGGTGCCATTGGGTTTGCGGTATACCTTGATGAGCTGGAGCACTACTACCGCTGTGATGCCGACGACGACGCGGATGTACTGGTGTTGTACGATACCATAGACGACTACGGCGTATTTTCGGCACTGATTGAGGATAAAATTGCACAGGGGCTGCGGGTGCGCGTAGAACGCATAAAGCCGCAGGGGCTGCGCTGTAAAACTGTATTGCGTTATGCAAACGGTAAACTGCAAGAGGAGGATACCTGACATGCTGAATATTGCGCTGCCAAAGGGCAGGCTGGGAGATAAGGTTTATGAGATGTTCTCACAAATTGGGTACGATTGCAGAGAAATTTATGAGGATAACCGCAAACTGGTGTTTGAAAACGCCGAGAACGGTGTGCGGTACCTGCTTGTAAAGCCCTCGGACGTGGCGATTTATGTGGAGCATGGCGCGGCGGATATCGGTGTGGTGGGCAAGGACATTCTGCTTGAGAGCGAGCCTGATGTTTACGAGTTGCTGAACCTGAACATTGGCAAATGCCGTGTGGCGGTGGCGGGAAAAACCGGCTACGTTGAACAGCCCGATCGCATTCTGCGCGTTGCAACCAAATATGTAAACATTGCAAAAAGGTATTACGAGGGCATTAACCGTGAAATTGAAATCATTAAGCTGAACGGCTCAATTGAGCTGGCACCCATACTTGGGCTTTCCGATGTGATTGTCGATATTGTAGAGACGGGCAGCACGCTGAAAGAGAACGACCTGCGTGTTTTTGATGAAATTGTGCCAATTTCAGCGCGGTTCATCACCAATAAATCTAGCTTTAAGTTTAAAAATTCAGTAATTGAGGAGATGCTTGAGCGGCTCACCGCACTGTTGAAAAAACGTGAGGAGGCGAAAGAATGATTGCTGTAATCGATTACGGCGTGGGCAACCTGTTTTCTCTCATCAGCTCACTGCAGTATCTGGGGCTTGAGGCAAAGGTAACCGGCAGCGCTGACGAGATACACACGGCCGATCGTATTATTCTGCCGGGAGTGGGTGCCTTTGCCGATGCAATGAACAAACTGAGGCAAACCGGTTTGGACACCGTTATCAAAGAGCAAGCGGCTTCCGGCAAGCCGCTGCTGGGTATCTGCCTTGGGATGCAGGTACTATTTGAAAAGGGCTTGGAATACGGTGAACACGACGGACTGGGGCTGCTGAAAGGCGAGGTTGTACCGATACTGGGCGACCTCAAAGAAAACCTTAAAATTCCGCATATGGGGTGGAACCGGTTAAAAATAACACGCAACTGCCCGCTGCTGAAACACAGCAAAAACGGCGATTACGTTTATTATGTACACAGCTATTATGCAAAAAACTGCGCAGAAAGCGTTGCTGCGGTTTCAGATTACGGCATAGACATAACCGGTGTGGTGGTAAACGGCAATGTAATGGGCACACAGTTTCACCCCGAAAAGAGCGGAGAAACAGGGCTGAACATTTTATCCGCTTTTGGGGAGTTGTAATTAAAAATCAGAACGCATAAAACAATCTGCATTCGTTTTATAGAAGGGATGACCATGATGGAGATATTTCCCGCAATCGACCTGCGAAACGGGCAGGCGGTTCGTTTAAAGCAGGGCGACTATGACCAAATGACGGTGTATTCCTCCTCCCCCGCCGATGTTGCGGCAGAGTTTAAGGCACAAGGTGCACGCAACCTGCACGTGGTGGATTTAGACGGCGCGAAGGACGGTACGCTCTCCAACTTTGATACTATCTGTGAAATTATCAAGACAGGCGGGCTTTCGGTACAGGTGGGTGGCGGTATCCGTGACGAACAGCGCATCCAAAAGTACCTCGACCTCGGTGTGGAGCGTGTGATTCTGGGTACCTCTGCGCTAGACAGAGCGTTTCTCACCAAAATGTTGGTCAAGTTCGGTTCGCACATTGCAGTGGGGGTAGATGCAAAAGACGGTAAGATTGCCATTAAGGGCTGGCGCGAGGTATGTGATGTTGACTCGGTGCAGTTTTGCCGCGAGCTTGCAGGCATCGGTGTGCAGACCATCATCTACACCGATATTGCAAAGGACGGCGCTATGGGCGGCACCAATATGGCAATCTATCGCCAGCTTGCCAAAGAGGTGAGCTGCCGCATCATTGCTTCGGGCGGTGTTTCTTTCGAGCACGAAATCCCCCAGCTTGCTGCATTGGGCACCTACGGCGCCATCATCGGCAAGGCGGTTTATACGGGTGCGATCAGCCTTGCAAGGGCAATCGCACTGGCAGACGGCAATCAGGAGGTGCAGGTATGATCACCAAGCGTATTATCCCCTGCCTGGATGTTCGAGACGGGCGCGTGGTAAAGGGCAAGAATTTTGCGGGGATACAGGATGTAAGCGACCCCGTAGAACTTGCTAAATATTACAACGACACCGGCGCAGACGAGCTTGTATTTTACGATATTACCGCAAGCATAGAACAGCGCGCGCTGTTCACCGAGGTGTTGCGCCGTGTGGCAAGCCAAATTTTTATTCCGCTGACGGTGGGCGGCGGCATTAATACCGTAGAGGATTTTGCTCGCGTGCTAAGCTGCGGTGCAGATAAGGTGAGCGTCAACTCGGGTGCAATAAGCAACCCCGCTCTAATTGCACAGGCAGCGCAGAAATACGGCAACCAGTGCGTGGTGCTCTCGATGGATGTGAAGCGTGTGAACGGTAGCTTTCGTATTTTTGCCAAGGGCGGGCGTGAGGATACCGGCATCGACGCAATTCAGTGGGCGGTACGCGGCGAGCAAAACGGCGCGGGCGAACTGGTGGTAAACTCCATTGATACCGACGGTGTTAAGCAAGGCTTCGACCTTGAGATGCTGGAGGAAATTGCAAAGCATGTCAGCATTCCCATCATTGCATCGGGTGGCGCGGGTAAAAAAGAGGATTTCTCCGGGCTGTTTCGTTTAAACGGCGTGGACGCAGGGCTGGCGGCTTCTATCTTCCACTACAAAGAACTGGTAATCAGCGATTTGAAGCGCTACTTAAAAGCGCAGCAGATCGAAATGAGAATTTGACTACAATTGGTAATTTAAGAGGGCTGCATGATGCTGCTGTTTTGGCGATGGAAAGAGGTTCATTTTGGCAGTTGCGTGCAAACCTTTGCTGCGGTGCGCAATCTGCTTGGCGCACACGGAATTCGGTACGAATACCGTATAGTCGATCAAACCTATAAAGGCAGGATGGCAGGCACGCATAGAGGGCGTACGCACTTCGGCAATGCGGGCATTCATTTTGATACGACAATGCTGTATTACGTTTATGTGAGAAATCAGGATTATGAAAACGCGCGCTATGCTTGATTGCAATGATATTGGAAGGGCTGAACAACATGATTGAAATAGAAAAATTAAAATTTGGCGCAGATGGGCTGATTCCGGTGGTGGTGCAGGATTATTACACCAAAAAGGTGCTAACCGTCGCCTACATGAACCGTGAGAGCCTTGAAATCAGCATAAAAGAGGGGCATACCTGCTTTTGGAGCCGCAGCCGGCAGGAGCTTTGGCGCAAGGGAGCGACCAGCGGCAATGTACAGCGAATTGTGTCAATTACAGCGGACTGCGATTATGATGCGCTGACAGCCCAAGTAATCAAGAACGGCCCCGCATGCCACACCGGTGCAGACAGCTGCTTCAACAATGTGATTTACCAGAACGAGCAAAAGAACCCCTTCTCGCTGAATGCGTTGTACAAGCTGATTGAAGGACGCAAAACCGATAAATTGGAGGGCAGCTATACCACCTACCTGTTTGAAAAAGGGCTTGACAAAATCCTCAAAAAGGTGGGTGAGGAATGCACCGAGGTTATTATCGGTGCGAAAAACGACGACAACGCCGAAACTATTTACGAAATTGCAGACCTTACCTATCACTTGCTGGTGCTAATGGTAGAACGCGGCATCTCACTTTCTGAGGTTTCTGACGAATTGGCAAAACGCCATGTGGTGGATAAAAAGGTAAAGCAGGAAACCAGCAAAACGCAGTAAAACAGTAAAAGCCGCCCAGTGGGCGGCTTTTTTTACGGAATATCTTTTCTCGTTAAAACAGCTTTTGCAGCCTTTTCATTGCAATCTCGGTAGCTGCCTTATCACCAAACGCGGTAAGGCGGAAAAAGCCCTCGCCGTTTTTGCCAAAGCCGCTGCCCGGAGTGCCCACGACACTGCATTCGGTGAGCAGCCGATCGAAAAACTCCCATGAGGTCATTCCGCTGGGGCATTTGAGCCAGATATAGGGCGAATTCTCGCCACCTGTAAACCAGACACCCATCTCTCTGAGAGTACCGGAGATGATCTTGGCGTTTTCTTGATATACTGCGATATTAGCCTTGATTTGGCGTTGCCCCGCTTCACCGAACACCGCTTGTGCACCGCACTGCACAACATAGGGTACACCGTTAAATTTGGTGGCTTGGCGGCGCAGCCAAAATTTGCGCAGCGGCTCACCCTCAACCGTCAGTTCAGCGGGTACAATGGTATAGCCGCAACGGGTACCGGTGAAACCTGCTGTTTTGGAAAGTGAGCAAAACTCGATTGCGCACTGCTTTGCACCCTCAATCTCGTAGATGCTGCGCGGCAGGGTTTCGTCCTGAATAAAGGCCTCGTAAGCCGCATCGAATAAAACCACTGCATTGTTTGCAAGTGCATAGTCTACCCAAGCCTTCAGCTGCTCGTGATTGTAAACGGCTCCCGTGGGGTTGTTGGGTGAACAGAGGTAGATGATATCTGCCTGTATCCCCACATTGGGCAATGGCAGAAAGCCGTTTTCCTCATTGGCATTCATATACACAATCCTGCGCCCTGCCATAATGTTGGTATCGACGTATACCGGGTAAACAGGGTCGGGAATCAGCACGGTGTTCTCTACGTCAAAAAGATCGAGAATGTTGCCGAGGTCGCTCTTTGCGCCATCGCTTACGAATACATCTCCTGCATCTACCGTTACGCCATGCGCGGCATAGTAGCCTGCAATCGCTTGGCGCAAAAAGTCGTAGCCCTGCTCAGGCCCATAGCCCCGAAAGGTGGCCTTACAGCTCATCTGTGCAACCGCAGCCTGCATTGCCGCCACCACCGCAGGCACAAGCGGCAGTGTCACATCACCTATGCCGAGCCGAATGGGCTTTTTCTCGGGGTTTTGTGCCTGATACTCCGCTACTTTTTTCGCAATGGTCGAAAACAGGTAGCTATCTTGTAAATTCAAATAGTTTTTATTCATCTTCATGGGTAGAACCTCTCTATCTATTCACCGCTTATATTTCACAGTTGGCGAGATTGCACGGTTTGTCAATATCACAGCTGTTTTGCAGTACCATATAGCAGGCAAACAGCTGCAAGTAAACCATGGTGAACATCGGCGCAAATGCATCCAGCATGTGAGGTATGCTCCGCCGCTCGGTACCCGCCGCGCTCTTTGGTCAATACATTTTAGTATACCTTACCGGTGGTAGAATTGGAATACTGATTTAAATTTTCGGCAATAAATCTTTTATTGTGCCCAGGTCGAGGTCGGTTTCAGCTTTAATTTGTTGTATTCTGTGCAGCTCTATTCGGCAACATCTTTTTCACATGATTGCTTTTGTACAAAAAACTTGATTTTTACAGTAGAACGGGGTATAATAAATATTATTAAGAACATATGTTCTATTTTGTTTAGGCGGTGCAATTTTGGAAATTTTTGATAAGCTGACAATTTTATCGGATGCAGCCAAATATGATGTTGCCTGCACTTCAAGCGGTGCTGACCGCAGTGGCGGCAAAGGCGGTATCGGCAACGCGGTTTCTGCCGGAATCTGCCACAGCTTTTCAGCAGACGGCAGATGCATTTCGCTGCTGAAGGTGCTGCTGAGCAACTGTTGCATCTACGACTGTAAGTATTGTATCAACCGCGTCAGCAACGATACGCGGCGTGCCGTATTTACCCCACGCGAGCTGGCCGACCTCACCATCCACTTCTACCGCCGCAATTATATTGAGGGGCTTTTCCTTAGTTCCGGTGTCATCAAAAGCCCCAACTATACCTGCGAGCAGCTAATTGAGACGCTTGCGCTGCTGCGCAATGAATACAACTTTCGTGGATATATTCATGTCAAGGCGATACCCGGTGCGGACGATGTGCTAATTCAGCGCTTGGGGCTTCTTGCCGACCGTATGAGCGTGAACATAGAACTCCCCTCGCAGGACAGCCTAAAGCTGCTTGCCCCGGATAAATCAAAAATTTCGATTTTGCGCCCGATGAGCGTGATTCAGCACAAAATTAAAGAAAACTGCACCGACCTTGTACGCTACAGGCATGCGCCAAAGTTTTCTCCCGCAGGGCAGAGCACTCAGATGATTATAGGCGCGACCCCCGACAGTGATTTTAAAATTCTAAATCTTACACAAAATTTGTACCGTAAATTTGGGCTCAAGCGTGTATTTTTTTCAGCTTACACACCGGTGCAAAGCCACTCGCTGCTGCCGTCGCTTGATACCAAGCCGCCACTGCTGCGCGAGCACAGGCTGTATCAGGCCGACTGGCTGCTGCGATTCTACGGCTTTGATGCCGCCGAGCTTCTGGATGAACAGCATCAGAACTTCAACCCTTATCTCGACCCAAAATGCAACTGGGCACTCAACCATATGGAGCTGTTTCCTGTTGAGATTAATACCGCAACGTACGACACCCTGCTGCGTGTGCCGGGAATCGGCGTAAAAAGCGCACAGCGCATTGTGGCGGCACGGCGTACCGGCAGCATAGACTATGCAGGGCTTAAAAAAATAGGTGTGGTGGTAAAACGTGCTCAATATTTTATTACCTGCAGGGGCAAACTTGCCGAAGGGCTGAAGATTACCCCCGAGGGTGCGATGCGCGCTTTAATTTCGGAACGCTGTGCAGCAATGTTACCCCAGTACCAGCCGGAACAGCTTTCGTTATTTACCCCGCAGCTTATCAGAGAGGATGTGGTACAATGCCTGACGGGGCAGCTATAGTATACCTCTACGATGGCAGCCTTGACGGGCTGATGTGCTGTGTGTTTGAAAGCTATACACGGCGCGAAACTCCAATTGATATTGTAACTGTTGATGAGCCACAGGGCCTTCTCTACCCCACCCGCGAGATCATAACGGTTGCAGCGCACGCACAGCGCATTTACGCGTCACTTTCACAACGTATCTGTGCCGATGCAGAGGAGCTGGTAAGGCTGGGCTTTTTAACCTGCGCACCTGACAAAGCTCTGCTTATCTACCGTTTTATCTGCCTTGGCTATCGCTTTGGCGGCAGAGTAATGAGCATGCTTACTGATGACACAGTCTGTGCACTTAACAATGCGGTAAAGTCTCTCTTAAACGAAAGGCACTTGCTCACCGGCTTTATCCGCTTTTCAGAGTACAGCGGCGCGCTGGTTGCCACAATAGAGCCCAAAAACTTTGTACTACCGCTGTTAAAATCTCACTTTTGTTCAAGATTTGCCGAGGAGCATTTTATGATCTACGATGCTGCGCATGGCATGGCACTTACCTATTCGCCCTACAAGGCAAATGTTATACCGGTAGAAAGCCTGCAACTGCCCGAGGAGGACGAAGCCGAGCTGCAATACCGCAGACTGTGGAAGCAGTATTACGATACCATTGCAATTGAGGCCCGCTACAACCCCAAATGCCGTATGACACATATGCCCAAACGCTACTGGGCTTATATGACTGAGTTTCAGGAGAACCCCTCTGCACGAATGAAACAGCATGTAGCCAATCGTCTCTCCGCGCCGCCTGCGAAATAAAAGGCACGGCATCTATTCAAGCGCCGTGCCTTTTTTATGCCTTTTCAGCTGTGGTCTTTTTGTTTTTCCTTTTCTTTACCAATGCGATTAACAAAATAACAAACGGAACTAAAATTTGTAACACAGGCGCATAATACTTGTAAGGTTCAAAAAAGGCCATCATTTCCATGGTGCTGGAGAACAACCAGCCCGAAACAGCAATCATAAGGAATGCAGCAGGTGCTGCAAACACTTTATAATTGCGCACGTTAAACAGCCGTGCCATCCCTTTACAGGTAACGTATAAACAAATACAAGCCTTTGCAAGGCCTGATATAATAAAATTACCTGCAACCAATACTTCAATGCGTGTAATGAATTCTTTGATATTAATTATCCCCACCGCCGCATAAGAGGGAAAATATAAAGATTGCAGCGTGGGAATTCCCAATACCAGTATATTACGGAGCATTGCAAGCAAAAGCAAGAAACCGCCTATAGCAAGGCTAATCAGGTATATTTTATATGGGTTGGTCTTAGAATCTACACATGGCATAACCGATAAGAAAAGAACAATTTCTGCAAACGGAAAAGAAATATAATAAATAGATCCCGAAAACATTTTACCGAGACCCTGGGCAAATACTGGCTGAATATAGCTTAAATCGATATGGTTGATGTTTGCCAGCAAGGTTAAGATAACCGCAATTCCAACAATGGGTGTTACCAGCACAGCGCCACGCCCCAATATCTCAATACCTGCTTTTACCGTCCACAGAGACAGTACACCGATGACAATAGCCACTGCAAACTGTGGCGTCTCGGGCAGTGATACGGTTTCAATAAATTCTGTAAAATTACGCGTTACAATTCCTCCAAGATGTAAAGCATAGATTGTAAAAATTGCGGTAAAGACACTGCCGGCTATTTTTCCAAAGCTTTCATAGAACATGTCAAATATATTTTTGCCTGGATAAAGCTTGCTGAGCTTTCCATACATAAAGCAGATTGGAATCATCACCAGCATTGCAAGTAGAATTGAAATCCACGAATCTTGCTTTGCAGTTGTATTCCCTCCCATCACCAACGCACTGCCGAGTATATAAATAATCATAATATGAATTATTTGCTTTGATGACATCATCTCTTTTTTCATGAGTCAAAACACCTCCCTACCACTTCATTCGCTTTTTATTTTAACATATAGTTAAATGCACCTATAATCGCAGAAGCTATGCTTGGAAGTTTTACCTCCAGTACCAAACAGGTTTGGATTGCAAATGCAAAAACCAAAACAGCACTATTTATTGTGAATATCTTAAACTGCTTTTTTTTAAACAGAGGTACCAGATCAAGAACAATAATTAAAAAATAGCAGATTGCAAATACAATTAAAAAAAACATTATTTTTCTCCAATCTGAATTAGTTCATAAGTTGTTCCACTGCTTTTTACTTCTACTTTTGATTTAACTTTTACTTTTAATGTCTTGAATGTTTCATCCCAGTTACTTTGGTATTCCTCCCACAGTTTCGGATTTTTTTGGTTGATCATATTACCAAATCCGAATATGTCAACCTTAAAGTCCTTTTGTACTTTGTGAATAACTCCTATCATTTTTTGCTCCAATTGAGCCGTAAAGACATCTTCAAATTCTTGCTGTGTCATTTTATTATTCGCACTTATCTGTTCAATGCTCATATCTGTTTGAGTCTCAATCTCGATACTCAATTCTCCATCCTGCTTCACCGGTTTAACCTTGGTTTTATTTCCGAATATTTCTATAGCAATGAAATCATCCTCCGCATCATTTATCTGGATAGATAAAACTCCATCCTTCACCTTATTTCTAACAAACAAAAAGGTTTTTGTTTCATCCTCATCCAAAAAACCAATTAGCTTATCTTCATTAAAAATCGCTATACCGGATAGTTTAAACGTGGTTTCTTCCTTGTTTGTTTTTACAACCTCAAATGCAGGAACAACAGGAGAAATCCCATCTGCCCCCAATACATTATTAAACTGGTAGGCTTGAGCCTTTTGTGATTCATAAAGAATCTTATAGTTGGTTTGAAGCATTTCATCAATTTCGTAAGATACAATTTTTTCTAAAATTGGTTTCTGCATTAAAATTTCTTTAGCCGTATCCGCTTTGGATATGACAAGATCTATTGTTAGCCTCAACTCAGCATCACGCATTGCAAAATCAAGTATTGGTGCAATACCCTCTTCGGCAATGTCTTTACTGAGCACCATTACTCTACAATGCCCGAAATATAGTTTTTTAGATGAAATGGAAATCATTCTTCTTATCGTCTCTAATATGGTATTTCCGTCTGCCTCAACAATAGAAGTACTGACCCCAGCACCTTTCTCGCCAGAACTAATACTAATAAGCTCTGCCGTTATATGATATTTTTTGCCGTTTTGCCCTTTGTCAATGGCTATTCCTGATACGTTCGCTTGTTCATTTATCTCAATATAGTTCCAGCATCCGCTAAACAGAAACATACATAGTACCAATAGTAAATATATAAAAAACTTTTTCAACACACCTGGCTATCTCCATTTCCGGAATTTCTCACATTGTTTCTTTGAGAAAATTTAGGTCTTATCTTCATAAACCACCATGGCGTACGAACTAAACTGTCCTGCATTTCTTGAAAACGGTACGTAGCAATTTGTGAGGTATACTCTACACTAAAAGATCTTATACTCAGTAAATGAATCAATATCCCGATCAGTCCAAAAAAGTATCCGTAAAAACCGAGAACCGCAGATACGGTAAGCAGCAGATATCTCAGCAAAATTGTTGCCCCTTTAATACCCGGATTCGTAAGCCCGGTAATTGCTGTGATTGCAACTATAATTACCATAGGCGCACTAACAAATTGTGCCTCAACAGCAGCCTGCCCTATTACCAACGCACCCACTACACTGAGTGCCTGCCCTATATTGGATGGCATTCTGATACCGGTTTCTCTTATAAACTCAAATACCAGCAGCATTACGAGGCACTCAATAAAAGTTGGCAGCGGAACACTTTGGCGAGCCCTTGCAATGTTTAAAGCTAAGGGTGTGGGAATCATCTCCCTGTGAAAAGTCGTTAGCGCTACATAAATGGCAGGAACACTGATCGATATAAAAAAAGCTAAAATCTTTAATAATCTTCCGAAGGAGGCAAAATAAAAATTCAAATAGTAGTCGTCACCCGACTGAAAATTTTCGATAAACAAGTAAGGCATTGTTAACAAAACAGGTGAACCGTCCACCAGCAAAGCCACCCGCCCTTCCAGTAGCTTTGCTGCGGCAATGTCAGGTTTTTCGGTAATGCCAATTGTTTTATAAGGACATAAAGGAGAGTCTTTTATCTGTTCGGAGATATAGTTTGTATCAAGAACACCGTCGATGTTTATTTTTTTCAATCTACGATCCAATTGCTTTAATATTTTTTTATCGGTCAGGCTTTCCAAATAACAGATGCATGCCTGGGTATTTGTCCTTGTACCAAAGGTTCTAAACTTGAATTTCAAATCACTCGTACGCAGTTTTCTGCGGATGAGAGAGATATTGATCAGAAGCGATTCGGTAAAGCCTTCACGGGGGCCTCTTAAAGCTTTCTCTGTATCCGGCTCTTGTATGGCACGTAACTGCCAGCCTTTTGTATTGATGATCAGGGCACCGCTCACTCCATCTACAAATAAAACGGTATCCCCATAAAGGATTGCCTCCACGATATCTGCAAAACTCTGTGCCTTTTTCACATCATTTGTTACAATCACTTGCGTTTCAATCATTTCCAACAGTTTATTTGTCGAGCATAAAATAGGGTTTATCAAAATAGGTCTTATAATGTTTTCATTGATAATTTCGTTGTTCACCATTCCATCTATAAAAAAAATGCAGCATTTTATACTGCTTTGGTTTTGATTTGCAAATTGGCGAGTAATAAGTGTATCGTCATCTTGAAAGATTTGTGCAACCGTTTTCATGTTTAAATCTAAGCTTTTTTCTAAAGTAAATTCGCTATAATCTATTGTTCCATCCGGCTGCGGGCATATCGGTTTACTGTTTTGCTCCTTAGGCATACCTATCCCACCTTATTCCATTCTTATCAAGTATTATTTACCAATAAATCTTTGATAAACACAATATATCAAATTTTATAAAGTTATTGTTTAAATTTGGTCGACAAAAAACCGGTGCGAAAAATTCGCACCGGTTTTTTTCTGAATACAAAATATTTTTTACTGGGGAAACATCTGGGATTATTCCTCAGCGTTCATCTCCTTCGCGTCCTCAATTACAGCCGCTTCCAACATTTGAGGAAGCTGCTCGTAGCGCTCAAAGGTAAGAGTAAAATAACCCCTGCCCTGTGTCATCTGACGCAGCGCGGTGGTGAAATCGTGCATCTCGCTCATTGGCACCTCGGCTTCAATCAGCTGCAATCCGTCTTCGTCGGGGTTCATGCCCAGCACCCTACCGCGGCGCTTGTTGATGTCACCCATCAAATCACCGGTGTTAGCATCGGGGGCGTAAACCTTCAGGCTGCCAATTGGCTCAAGCAGCACAGGGCTTGCCTGCGGAATGCCCGCCTTATAAGCAATGTTTGCCGCCATCTTAAACGACATCTCAGAGGAATCAACCGGATGGTAGGAGCCGTCAACCAGCGTTGCACGCAGGCCCACCATAGGGTAGCCCGCCACAGTGCCGTGCTTAATGCAGTCGCGCAAGCCTTTTTCCACCGCGGGGAAGAAGTTTTTAGGCACTGCACCGCCAACTACTTTCTCGCAGAACTCCAAGTCCTCCGCCTCACAAGGCTCAAACTCTACCCAAATGTCGCCAAACTGGCCGTGACCGCCCGATTGTTTCTTGTGCCTGCCCTGCACCCTTACCTTTTTGCGAATGGTTTCGCGGTAAGGTACGCGAGGTTTATCCAAAGTAACCTCAACACCAAACTTTGTTTTGAGCTTAGAGATGAGCACATCGAGATGCTGCTCGCCAAGGCCGGAAACAAGCTGCTGTTTTGTCTCCTTGTTATTGTCGTAGCCAATGGTAAGATCCTCCTCCATTAGCCGCTGAATGCCCGCTGCAATTTTGCCCTCGTCGCCTTTGGTCTTCGGAGTCATTGCCATCGACATGCAAGCTGCGGGGAATTTAATCGCCGGCAGCTTTACGACACGTTTCGGGTCACAAAGCGTATCACCGGTATTTGCAGAAATTTTTGTAATTGCACCAATATCACCTGCAGAGATAAACGCAGTATCCTCCTGCTTTTTACCCTTTACGTAGATAATTTTACCCAAACGCTCGGGCTGACCGGTAGTTGCATTGATTGGGGTAATATCGGCTGAAAGTTTGCCTGCTACCACCTTTACATACGACAGTTTGCCTACAAACGGGTCTGCAATCGTTTTAAAAATATAGGCTGCAAGCGGCTGCGTGTCGTCACACTCAATGGTGATTTGTTCTCCATCTAGGGTTTCACCTACTTCATCGGCAACTTTTTTTGCCGTGGGTAGTAAATCCGCAATGCTGTCGAGAATCATATCGATTCCCTCCAAAGTGAGTGCAGAGCCGCACACCACAGGTGAAATGGTGCCGTCTTTTACGCCGTTACGGATGCCGTCAATGGTTTCTTCACGGGTAAACGATTCGCCGGAGAAATACTTCTCGAACAGCACCTCGTCTGTTTCGGCAATTGCCTCAGAAATGGCCGCAACAAGTCCATCAATTCGGTGCCCTGCATCAGGCATGGGAACCTCGCTGGGGTTACCCGCGCTGTCGTACTTATATGCTTTCATATCTATAAGATTAATGTAACAGGAAACGGTGCGATTTTCGTAATAAGGCACCACCAAAGGGCAGACGCTAGGCCCAAACTTGGATTTTAAATCTTCCAGCACCTTATAGAAATCGGCATTTTCGGTATCTAGCTTGGATACCACAAACATTCTTGCTTTTTTCAGCTGGGTTGCCAGCTTGTATGCCTTCTCTGCACCAACTGTTACTCCTGATTTTCCAGATAAAACGATCATGACACTGTCGGCTGCCCTTACGCCCTCGTAAAAGCCTGCCGCGAAGTCGAATAATCCCGGCGTGTCCAGTAGATTAATCTTAGTTGAGCCCCATGTGAGAGGAGCCACCGCCATAGAGACCGAAACCTTGCGCTTTGTTTCTTCCGGATCGAAATCGCAGATCGTATTCGCATCAGCTACCTTTCCAAGTCTGTCTGTAGCGCCTGCTTTAAACAGCAGAGCCTCCGCTAAAGATGTTTTTCCAGAACTGCCGTGCCCAGCTAAGGCAACGTTTTTGATTTTATCTGCCAAGTATTGCCTCATAGTAAGGTCCCCTTTCGTTCTACCCGCTTCAGGTAAGTAAACGGGCAATTAAAATAATAATTGTGGAATCTAAATAAGTTTATATCACAACTCACAAACAATTATAGTGTAATTATACTACAAAAACAAAAGGAATCAAGCCAAATAGCAAAAAAATACACAGTCGTCAAGAGAATTTGACGGCTGTGTATTGTGCAAATTGTATAATTTCGACAAAAAGCTAGATTCTTCGCAAGGCAGAGAACAGCCAAACGGCAAGTCCCCACACCGCCTGGTAGATTAGAACCGTGACCATGGTAGCCTGTGCCATACTGCCCATAAATGAGAAGAACGTGACAAGCGTATAGCCAAGTATCATCCCTACGATCTGTACGATCAGGCCGATGTTGGTGGCAACCTTAACGCCTGACGCCGCGGATACTGCACGTGCAAAGCCCGCAAAGCTTCCGTTGTGTACGATATAGCCCTTATTGCTGCCGCTCGCATGGTGCAGCCTATCGAAATCGCCGTGCAGCTTGGCGGGCAGAATACGAATCATCTCTTCAGGCAGATCGTAGATGCGGGCAATTTTTGCTGCGGTAAGATTTGGGTCGACTGATTTTACCACCACGGAGATGCCCTTGCGTTCCAGGTCACCGAGTGCAATATCAGCCTCTTCGTTTCTCACATAACTGATAACAAACATAGCGGTGAGCTCACCCGAATTCGCAAGATATAGGATATCTCTATCCTCAGTGCGGTATTTGGCCTCGTAGTCTTTGCTTGGGGTATCAATGCCGTGATGTCTCATCAGCTCGCTGTTGCCAATCAGCACTCGTTTGCCGCCAACCCAGGCGGAAACACCCATTGCATCCTCGTACACGAGGTTTTCAACCGGTTTGAGTATTTTTGTATTACCCTGAATGATGCGCAGAAAAATATTCTTCACCGCACCGTTGCACATGCACAGCACGCTGGAAGCATCGAGAATTGCCTCATCGATACGGTTTTTTTCAAAGGTTTTGATGTTGTGTAGCAGAACCTCGTCGTTGGTAAACAGCTCACAGGCTTCTGCCAAAATTACATTTGTTTCGCTGAAACGCTCCACCGCGTTATAACCTGAAAGTATCGCGCCGCACTTTGACAGGCTGCGGTAGGCTTTGTGCTGCGGCAGACTGCCGACTATCGTTGCGGTAATGGGGGAAGCAATGGCGAGAATAGCAGCAAAGGTAGAAAGTGCGATAAACATATCCTTGTTGAACACGTAGGACATCACCGCTACCACCACACTGCCGACAAAGATGATCGGCACAGTGATTTTGGCAATGTTGTCGCTCGTGTCATCGGCATAGGACTGCTCGATAAACCCTTCGGCGAAATCTGTTTTGGTGCTGTAGGAAATATGCGGTTCATCAATGTTCATATCCCACGTAAACTCGCGCCCGAGCTCGCGCTTGTTTAGGCTCTGCACCGTATATTTCTGTGCACTTGATGAAATAAACCGGAAGTTCCCGGTGACACGGCCAACCGTGAACATCTTACCCATAGTGTTGAAGATAAGCCCGGCCACCGCCACTGCAAAATAAAGGTGAATATTGTTGTCACCCAGTGAGGCGGGGTTTAAAATGAGCGATACCCCCTGCATTACCGACGCAAGCACCGCAAGTGCAGCGAGAGAATCGTTGTTTGCTTTAAGCGTAAACAGCCCCACAACACCGTTTGAAATGGTGGAGTGGCAGGCAAACGTTGCGGCAATGAGCAGCACCATATTGATAATGACAAAGACAGCGGGCGCTCCCGCAGCCGAGATCATTTCAGGTACAGGAACAGGCAAAGTTTCGGAAAGGCCGAGGTACAGCAGACCGATACCGCAGACAATGGTAATTACAAACCGCACCAGCAGGTTTCCGCGTAGGGTGTCGAGGTCTGCTTTTACCTCACCTGCCTCCGACGGAGAGTTGTATTCCTCCAATTCCATACCGGCTGCCGGTTCGTCCTGTGGTTCGGGCGTTTCTTCATCGTGAGCCGGTACTCCGCCGCTCAAAACATCACTGCCGAGCCCCTCAAGGTTTAGCCCCGTGGGCAGGCTGCGGGTATCGTCAAAATCACTGTAGGCAAAACGCCTATCCGCATTTGCGACAGGTAAATCCAGGCGAGTCAGCTCGCTCGACACCTCTTCGTCATCATGCAGCGAAAAATCGATATTGGGATTAAAGCGGAAGCCTCCCTTCAGCTCCGGCTTGGGAACCGGCACCGATTCCTCGGGTTGTGCTGCAGGCTTTTGCGGCGCTTTAGCGCGCGAGCCCTTTGCAGGGGGTTCTGCTGCACTGCCAAAGTTACTGCGGATACTGTCGCGGTCGGTGCGAGGCGCTCTTCTGGCACCACTTCCAATGCTGGAAAGACCGCTGTATTTCATCATGAATTCGTCATTCTCGGGCTCATTGCGTGCTGCACTGCCGCGAGGGTGCGAAGGCTGCTCAGCCGGCCGTGCTTTCGGTCGCTCCGGCTCAACATTCGGCCCCGCTACCGCGTAGATAGCAGATGCCGGTTCATACATCTCATCCTCTTTATAGCGCGCAATGCGTTTACGCGAAGGACGAGGCTGTTCATAGCTGTCTTCCTGCTCCTGCGTTTGGCGCGGTGCAGGGCGGCGAATCGGACGCTCTTCCTCGTTTTCATCGTCATATTCTGCGGCACGGCGAGGTGCAGCGCGGCGTATCGGCCGTTCTTCCTCGTATTCATCGTTATATTCTGCGGCACGGCGAGGTGCAGTGCGGCGAATCGGGCGTTCTTCCTCGTATTCGTCGTCATATTCCGCGGCACGGCGAGGTGCAGCACGGCGAATCGGGCGTTCTTCCTCGTATTCATCGTCATATTCTGCGGCACGGCGAGGTACAGCACGGCGCACCGGACGTTCTTCCTCGTATTCGTCGTCATATTCTGCGGCACGGCGAGGTGCAGCACGGCGTACCGGGCGTTCTTCCTCGTATTCGTCGTCATATTCCGCGGCACGGCGAGGCGCAGCACGGCGAACCGGCCGCTCTTCCTCGTATTCATCTCGCTCCGCTTGCCCGTATACAGGGCGTTGTGGTGCAGATAGAGTACCACTCGATTTCTTCTGCTTTATTTCAGCAAGGATGCTGTCGATGTCATAGTCGCGATTCATGTTGATCCAACCTCCCCTGTTTTACGAAAGGCATCTATCATCTGTTTACAGTTTCATTCTCTGTCGGGCAATCTCGTACATGACAATACCGCCCGCAACCGATGCATTGAGTGAGGTAATGTGCCCAAGCATTGGCAAGGATATCGTGAAATCACATTTATCCTTGATCAGTCTGCCAACACCGTTGCCTTCGCTGCCAATTACTAAACCGACCGCACCGGAATAATCCACTTTACACCAGCTCTGCCCATCCATATCCGCACAGTAAATCCAAACACCGCGCTCTTTCAGTTCATCAATCGCAGCGGCAAGGTTTGGTACGCGTACAACGGGCGTATAGTTTGCAGCACCCGCTGAAGCTTTAAACACGGTTGGCGACAGCCCCGCGCTGCGGCGTTTGGGTATGATGATGCCGTGTGCGCCGCTGCATTCGGCGGTACGGATAAGCGCACCCAGATTGTGCGGGTCTTCTATTTCATCTGCAATGATGACAAAGAGCGGTTCGCCCTTGTCCTGCGCCTTTTGGTAAATATCCTCAAGGGTGCTGTAATCCACTGCGGCAATGGTCGCCGCCACACCCTGATGGTTGGTGCTGCCGCACATAGCATCGAGCTTTTGCCCCGTCACATCTTTTACAGGAATGCCGCGTTCCTTTGCCATACCGATGATTTTGCCAATACTCCCCTTGCCGTCACCGGTGCCGATATATACTTTATCAATACATTTATCCGACTTGATTGCTTCAATCACCGAGTTTCTGCCGTAGATCAAATCGGTCGTTTTATCGTCATTTCTGTTTTCGTTCATCATGTTATTTCCCTTTCGCTGTTTGGATGTAAAACCCGCCTAATTGCTTACTTTACACATCCGCATATCTAATTTCAAATTATACCATAAAATATGACAGGATGAAACAAAAAACAAGTAAATTTTTACACAAGCATAAAGATGAGTACAATTGCTGCACCTACACTCGCAGCACCCAGCAGTTTTACAATTTCAAATACGGGAATGCGATATAAAATGCGGCGAAATTTTAAAGTAGCCGCACTTTTCATAAATTCATCGGCATTGCGTTTAATATCGCTCTCGTTTTCATCCAGCTTTCGATCTTTTACAAATAAAATAGCCCTTTCAAAGTAATCATTTTGTGTATCAACAACCTCAATAATTTTTTTGTTTACCCCTCTGAGCATTTTGTAGAACCGCCTTTCCTGTTTTTTGTTTTTGCTGTAATTTGAATTGCAGCATCTAAAAAATAAAGCGCAAATAGATAAGTAAATTATTCCCATATAAGATGTATTAATTCATAACTTCATTTAATTAGTACTCAGCGTCTTGTTTTGCCACCAGTTATGGAATTATACACTCACTTTTTTAAATATACATGCTTACAAATGCTACGGATAAGCCATTTTCAGAACTAATATACTAGTTGTATTAAGATTTTTCTCATGATATCCCTCAAAAACTGTGGAAAACTCTGTGGAAAGTGTGGAAAGCTTATTGCAAAACCCTTATGAACAGGAGTTCTTAGTTTGTTAAAAAAATATTCATTTCTGTGGAAAACTTGATTTTTTAGGCTACAAATAGTAATCCTCCCTTTACAGGGGCTTGTCCGTTTGTGGTTATATTCTCCGCTTGCGCATCGCCCCTGCCATCTGCTATACTGGTTGCTATAAATTCAGGTAGGAGGTCTCGACTTGAACAGTACGATTTGCAGGCTCGCTATCCCCGCGGAGGAGGGATTTTCCCTGGGCGATACGCTAAACTGTGGGCAGTGCTTCCGTTGGAACGAAGCAGAAGACGGTTGGTTTGAAGGCGTAGTGGAGGGGCGTTTTTGCCGTGTTTCACAGGATGCACAAGGGCTGCTGCTGCAGGGCGTTGCGGATGGCGAGGAACGCTTTTGGGCGGATTATTTTGATCTTTCTACCAGCTACGCTGAAATCCGTACAAAGCTTTGCGGCAACAAAACACTTGCAAAGGCAGCAGAGTTTGCCCCCGGAATCCGAGTGCTGCGCCAGTACCCGTGGGAGACACTGTGCTCCTTTATCATCAGCCAAAACAACAATTTAGCGCGCATCCGCGGCATTGTGGCACGGCTGTGTGAGTGCTTCGGCGACGAGATATCGGCGGGGATCTATGCCTTTCCCACACCCGAACGCCTGGCTGTGCTCAGTGAAAGCGACCTCGCCCCATTACGCAGCGGATTTCGTGCGAAATACATATTGGATGCAGCACGCAAAGTGAGCTCCGGCGAGGTTGTTTTAGCAGATGTTGCCACGATGGAGCTGGACGATGCCCGCGCAGTGCTGCAGCAGATTCATGGGGTTGGCCCAAAGGTAGCGGAATGCGCGCTGCTCTACGGCTTTGCAAGAATGGAGTGCTTCCCGATGGATGTGTGGATGAAACGTGCTATGAAACACCTGTTCCCGAAGGGGTTGCCGCGCTGTGCCAGGGACAACGCAGGCATTGCGCAGCAATATATTTTCCATTATGCGCGCGTGTGCCCCGACGCATTCCCTTCTAAACTGTAAATTTTTTATTTTGTATTCTCGTCTTTGTCATAAATTTAACGGCAAAACAGTGGCATAATTTATCTAAAACGTAGTTTGCTTTTTAGCGCTGGATACTCTATAATTAATAGTTGGAAAACGCTGTTTATTCAGACGTTAAAAAGTTTATGGGAGGTAATTTTTATGTTAGTATCTGCAAAAGAAATGCTTAACAAAGCTCGCGAAGGTCATTACGCGGTTGGTCAGTTCAATATCAATAACCTTGAGTGGACAAAGGCTGCTTTGCAGGCCGCACAAGAGTGCAACGCCCCCATCATCCTCGGTGTTTCTGAGGGTGCGGGAAAATATATGACAGGTTTTAAAACAGTTGCTGCTATGGTGAACGCTATGGTAGAGAGCATGGGCATCACAGTTCCTGTTGCTCTTCATCTCGACCACGGCTCTTACGAGGGTGCAAAAGCTTGCATCGAGGCTGGCTTCTCCTCCATTATGTTCGATGGTTCTCACTACAGCATTGAAGAGAATATTGAAAAAACAAAAGAACTGGTTGCCCTTGCAAACGAAAAAGGAATTTCGCTTGAAGCTGAGGTTGGCTCCATTGGCGGCGAGGAAGATGGCGTTGTTGGCGCAGGCGAGATTGCCGACCCCGCAGAGTGCAAACTCATTGCTGATCTTGGTGTCACTATGCTGGCTGCAGGTATCGGCAACATCCATGGCCAATACCCCGAGAATTGGCAGGGGCTGAACTTCGAGGCTCTTGCTAAAATTCAGGACTCCACCTCCGGCATACCTCTGGTTCTGCACGGCGGCACCGGCATCCCCGATGAGATGATTCAGAAAGCAATCAGCCTTGGCGTATCTAAGATAAATGTAAACACTGAGTGCCAGTTGGTATTTGCTGAGGCTACTCGCAAATACATCGAGGCAGGCAAAGATCTTGAAGGCAAGGGCTTCGACCCTCGCAAATTGCTTGCACCCGGTACTGCCGCAATCGCAGCAGCAGTAAAAGAGAAAATGGAAATGTTCGGTTCTGTAAACAAAGCTTAATCGGCGATTCTATGCATAAAAAGAGCCATCTGCCTGCGGCGGATGGCTCTTTTGTGTTTGTAGTGATATAACAGCTTAAAGCAACAACGCTTGGGGCAGATTCTGCTTGCAGGTGTGCCGTCTCCTACCCGATAGGACGCATTTCTTGGAACAGATGCCGCATATAGATAGTTTGATACTATATGTAAGTGCGGTGAGTAAATGAAAAAAATCAAGGCCTTTGTAATCAACGCGCTGCTGTTGACGGCAACTTCACTGCTGATGCGTACGGTTGGGGTATCCTTTGGGGTTTATCTCTCCAACAAAATCGGTGCAGCCGGTATTGGGCTTTATCAGCTGATTATGTCGGTATACACGCTGGCGGTCACGCTTTCCACCTCGGGTGTAAACCTTGCAGCGACGCGACTGGTTGCCGAAGAGCTTGGGCGCAATAATCCATCAGGCGCCAAAAAAGCGATGCACCGCTGCCTTGCGTACAGCATTGTTTTCGGCACCGCTACAGCTATAGCACTTTACACCAACGCAGAAACAGTGGGAATGCAGTGGCTTGGGGATGAGCGAACCATTCTTTCGTTGAAGCTGCTTGCCGTCAGCTTACCGTTTATTGCTATGTCCTCCTCCATCAGCGGATATTTTACCGCGGTACGACGGGTAGTGAAAAGTGCGTCCGCACAGATTTTTGAGCAGATGGTGCGCATTTCGCTTACCATTGCAGGGCTGACTATGCTGATGCCGCGCGGGCTGGAATTTGCCTGCCTCGCCATTGTGGGCGGTGGCAGCCTAGCCGAGCTTTGCTCGTTCTTCTACTCTTTTATACTCTACCTGCTTGACAGCAGGCGCTATAAAACGGATGGGCAGGTGACGGGTGGCTTATGGCGGCGTTTGCTTGGTATTTCACTGCCCGTTGCGTTTAGTGCTTACGCCCGCTCGGGGCTTATTACGATTGAGCACCTGTTGATTCCACGCGGGCTTAAAAAATCCGGCGCATCGGCCGAGGCAGCGCTTGCCTCCTACGGCTTACTGCACGGTATGGTGCTGCCGGTCATTCTTTTTCCTGCGGCTTTTTTACAGGCACTTTCAGGGCTGCTTGTTCCCGAGCTTGCCGAGTGCCGCGCCCAATGCCATGAGGTGCGCATCAATTACATAGCGGCGCGGGTCTTTCAAATTACACTGCTTTTTTCGATTGGCGTTGCGGGGATTATGTTCAGCTTTGCAAATGAACTCGCGGTTGCCATTTACAAAAACTACGACACCGCAAAGTACATCTGCATCCTTGCTCCGCTGATTCCGGTCATGTATCTGGATACTGCGGTGGACGGCATGCTCAAAGGCTTGGGGGAACAGGTAAGCTCCATGCGTTATAACATTATAGATGCGTCGTGCAGCGTGGTGCTCGTTTATTTTCTGGTACCGAAGTTTGCCCTTGCGGGCTATATCTGCACCATCTTCTTTACCGAGCTGCTCAATTCCGCCCTCAGTGCAAACCGCCTGATCTCAGTAACACAATTTCGTTTCAACCTGTGGGCATGTGTGATAAAGCCGCTATTTGGCATTGTAGGGGCATCGGCAGCTTCTAAGGCGATTTTTCGGCTGTGGGACGTGGCTTTTGCTACCCCGGTCGGCGAGGCTGCTGCGCACATTGGTCTGGCGGCGGCTGTCTACCTGTTGTTCTTGTGCTTTTCCGCCTGCATTACCCGCGAAGATATTCATTGGGGGATATCGATTTTCAAGTAAAAAAGGAACGCAGCGGCGTTCCTTTTTTACTTGCTATATTCCTTTGCTTAATTTCATCACTGCTACGGTAATATCATCATCGTGATTATCGACGCGGCGCACCTTTGCGGTGTTGGCAATCTCTTGTGCCATCTCCTGTGCGGAAAGCCCCTTGCTCAGCTTGATCTGGGGGTACATCCAGTCGATTCCGGTCAAAATCACGCCATCCGAGATCATCACAATAATATCACCCTCACGCAGGGTCATAGACGATTTTTCAAACTCTACTCCCCGCAGGATTCCCGCCGGCATTGACATTGACTCTACCTTGCCCACCGTACCCGAGCGCAACACAAAGGTGGGGGCTGCCCCTGCTTTGAGGAACTCCGCCCTGCCTGTATAAAGGTCAACACATGCAAGGTCTATCGTGGAAAGAGATTCTTCGTTGGATTTCACCAAAAGAGCGGAATTTACCATTTTGAGTGCAGCATCAAACTCAAAGCCCGCGTTAATCAGCTTGGTGAGCAGGCTTACGGTCATTGCGGCATCAATCGCGGCCTTACCGCCGCTGCCCATACCGTCGCTGACGATCATATGCGCACGCCCACGGTTATCAAGGAAGAAATCACTGCAGTCGCCGCACAGCTTGCTGTTGCCGTAGGGTATTTGTGCCCTGCCAAACTCCGCACACAGATTTGCCCTTTCAGCAAACATCAGCTTGGCGGTGTTCTCCGCCTCCTGTATTACAGGCAGATCGAAGGTGGTTTCGCACAGGTCGGAAAGTTCGGCGGTAATCTCCGCCACTGGCAGCCTTGCCAGCTTGAACGAGGGCAGTGTTACCTCCACATACAATCTACCGAATTTATCTTCGTAACTGGATGCTGCAGAAAGCTCGGTTTTATTGCGTAGGAATAGGTCAACAATGCAGCGATTCTTGCGGTTATCCACCTCATAAATTTCAGATAACTCTGTGGCAAGCGAACCGAGCATCAGAGCCATGCCCTCGAACTGGTCGGTAACCACGCCGCGAATCTGCGAGACCTTCTGGCGGCTGCCCTGCTGCTGTGCGAACAGGCTGTATTCGGCATTCACTGCCAGCACCATTTCCGGCTTGCGGATGCACAGCCCGGCGAGCCTTCCTGAGAAATCCTGCTCGGTAATCTCACCTTTGCGCTTGAGAGTCCCGCCGAAATGGTTCATGCTGTCCATACTTGCGGAAAAATCTCCGCCCCAACACTCGCCCTTTTGCTTGCAGCGGCGGCACACGCTGTCAACGCTTTTGCTGTACACAGTGCCGATGTCAACGCTTTGCATGGTCATCAGCTTACCTGAAACCTGCTGGGTCGTAGTAGAAATATCCGAAAGTGCCTGCGACGCGAAATGCAGTTTGCTCAACATAATATCCTTCGCCGTCTGGGTGACCGCTACGGTTTTACTGCGACGTGCAAGCATCAATTTATCCGTCCAAGCAGTCGGGATCACTACAAACAGCACACTTGCCGCAAACACCTCGTACATCGAGTTCATCACTTCAAACTGCCCACCCAGCACCAGCGATACAATGCCGTTGACAATTATAAAAATTACAGCACAGCCAAAACTACCAAAGCTTGCGAACATACCCGCTACCAGCCCGCCAAACCCATATGCTGCCGCCAAAAAGGTAAAGCTACTGCCCAACAGCCCCATTGCGGCGCCCGCTGTAACACCTGCAACTGCACCTGCCGCCTCATTGCCGTACTTTGCACACAGCAAAATAATAACCACAGCGACAATTCTGCCCACTGAAAGACCCGCCACCAAAAAAGAGCCGAGTGCCATCATGGCAATGGCAAAGGTGATGATAAGGCAGGAGATATCTGCCTTGCCCAGACTGAGCAGGTTTTCGCGGTGCTCGGCAACTGTAAGACTGCGCATCATAAAAAAAGTGGTGCCTGCGGCAAGCGAAGCTTCCGAGAGGCTCAGCACAATATCGTATAAGGTAAGCCCGCCAAGCGAGAACACTGCTAAATCGGCTACGAGCACCGCAAGCAGCGCAATAATCGGCACTGCAACGCCCTTGTACTTGGAAAAGCGGCTGTCGGAGACCACCCAGTTTGCTGCTAAAATGAGTACGACAGCAATGATGTATTTAACGTTGGACGTAGGGTTGTAGGAGAAGGTGTAGCCAAGAATGGCCCCTGCCGCCGCCGCAAGCGAATTTTCACGCTTTACCGATGCAGCAAAGCTGACTCCAAACGGCGCCATAGTGTTAAACAGAAAGGCGTTCGCCATTAGAAATGCCACTGCCGCACAAATTCCACTTTCAATCAAGCCACTTTTTGCGGTAATTACTTGTTTTACTCTACCGCCAAAGCTTGTCCCTATCCTCTGTGTTCCTACTTTCATCTGCTTCACTCCTGCGCGGCAAGCTGCCGCATAATAATATAATGATTTGGTATATTCTCGGAGCCGTTTGCATATCATGTTAGTTACCACCGGTACTTCTTCCATATTATTACAACTTGTATAAAAACATTGTCACAATACCACCGCACAAATTGGCGAAACAAGGTAAAATGCTGCCGATAAGCTCTATAGATTGTTATATCTCCATACAATTGTGCCGGAAGAATTGCAGCGCCGAATCGGAACCCAATTACCGATCGACAAATGCCCGTTACAGGCTTACAATAAGCTAGACAGCGGACTTTTCTGCTGCAATTTGGTGAGGCTGCGCGCCTCATAAAAAAGGACGGTAATAAACTGATGAAACTAGAAGGCGTACGCACCCGTTTTGCCCCCAGCCCAACCGGTTATATGCATGTCGGCAACCTGCGCACCGCGCTTTATGCTTATTTGACAGCAAAAGCAGAGGGCGGTAAATTTTTGCTGCGTATTGAAGATACCGATCAGGAACGCTTTGTAGAAGGAGCAACTGATATTATTTATAACACCCTGCGCGAAACAGGGCTGATTTGGGACGAAGGCCCCGACATCGGCGGCCCTGTCGGCCCTTATGTTCAGAGCGAGCGCATGGGCATGTTCAAAGAATACGCCCTGCAGCTTGTGGAAAAAGGGGCAGCGTACTACTGCTTCTGCGATAAAGACAGGCTTGAAGAGGTTCGCGTTCTGCAAAAAGCGTCCGGTCAAGCACCGCATTACGACGGGCACTGCCGTGAGCTTACCAAAGAGGAGATTGCACAGAACCTCGCTGCCGGCATTCCCTATGTAATCCGCCAAAAAATGCCTAAAGATGGTACCACTACTTTTCATGATGAGATTTTTGGCGATATCAGCGTAGAAAACGAAACCCTCGATGATCAGATTTTGATTAAAACCGATGGTATGCCCACCTACAACTTTGCAAACGTGGTAGACGATCACCTTATGTACATTTCGCATGTCATCCGCGGCAACGAGTACCTTTCCAGCACACCAAAATACAATCTGCTGTACGAGGCATTCGGCTGGGAGGTGCCGAAATATATCCACTGCCCGCCGGTGATGAAGGACAGCACCCATAAGCTCAGCAAACGCAACGGAGATGCCTCCTACGAGGATTTAATTGAGCAGGGGTACCTGAAGGACGCGGTGCTCAACTACATTGCTTTGCTGGGCTGGAGCCCCAAGGGTGACCGTGAAATCTTTACTCTAGATGAGTTGATTCAGGAGTGGGACCCCGCAAGTATCTCCAAATCCCCCGCTATTTTTGATACTCAAAAGCTCAACTACATCAACGGTGAATACATCAAGGCAATGCCGCTTGACGAATTTCACGAGAGAGCGCTGCCCTGGATTCGCAAGACGGTAAAGGGCAACGTAGATACCAAGCTGATTGCACAGGTGCTGCAACCCCGTACGGAAGTTCTGCGCGATATTCCCGAGCAGCTTGATTTTATAGATGAACTGCCGGAATACAGCACCGAGCTGTATGTGCACAAGAAGATGAAAACCAACGAGGAAAACTCGCTGGAAAGCCTAAAAGCTGTTTTGCCTGTGCTGGAAGAGCTGGACGATTACAGTGTTGAGGGTGTGCATGCTGCCCTGTTTAAAGTAATTGAATCGCTCGGTGTAAAGAACGGCATTATTCTGTGGCCGGTTCGCGTTGCCGTTTCGGGCAAGCAGTTTACCCCCGGCGGCGGTGTTGAAATTTGCTCACTGCTCGGCAAAGAGGAAAGTATTCTAAGAATCAAAAAAGGCATTGAACTACTTAGCAAATAGATTAGAACAGCAAAAAACGGACGCAGATGCGTCCGTTTTTTAATTGCGGCAGAGCCGCTTATTTTTTTGTAATCACCAATTCTCCATAGCCGGTCTCCGGGTCGAATTCATCTGAGAAGGTTACGTCGTCAAGCTCAAGCAGCACAACCTCGCAGGTGGTATTGACAAGGCAGCCCTCCTCCATATGCCCGCCAAACGTGGTCGTATCGTTATTGCTGAGCGAAATATGCAGGTGGGTACGATTTTTCGACACCGTGCCCATCAGCGAAACGACCTCCAACTTTTCGGGAATTGCAACAAAACCTTCTGCCCATGCGGGGCGCACCCTGCCCACTGTTACACAACCGACTGCAGAAAGCACCGTCGCTGCCTCAATGTGGTTTTCTTTTGCATAGCCTACAAGCTCTTTGTAAATATCTTGCCCACGGTGCAGGCGAAAGGCATGTGTTTTCATAACATTGCTCCTTTATTTGTTGTGCTGCTCTTTAAGCATACCGATACGGTAAGCCGAAAGCAGCAGCTTTAAGCCCTGAATATTTTCTTTTATGACCTGCCCCTCGTCGGTTTCACTCACTTTAATACGGCTTTGCAGGGTTTCGTAAATTTCCGTGGTGGACAAAATATCCTTGTTGTTGCGGATGGCATTGCGCGCACCGTCAAAAGGCTCGTGTGAAATAATGCGGATGCCATAGGAGTTATACACCAATGTGTAGCCTGCAATGCCCGTGGTGGGCTGGTATGCCCTGCAAAAGCCACCGTCAATTACAATGAGCCTGCCATTTGCCTTAACGGGGGTCTCGCCGTCTTTACTGCGCACGGGTACATGCCCGTTGATGATATGGGAGTGGGGGCCATCCAACCCAAACTCATGCAGAATACGCTTGCAAGCTTCTTCGCTCGCACTGTGAACATAGTAAGGGTTTTTAGGCTCATCCCAAACTGATTTGTCCTCAATCAGCAGTCGTTCAAAGGTTGTGATTTTATCTCTGCCAAACAGCGGCGAGTTGCGCCCGCACCACAAAAACCATAAAAAATCTTTGCCGCGCAGCTTTTCAAGCGAATGAGGCTTGGCGGTGTAGCCCTGGCGCGCCAGCACCTCGGTGTAATCCATAAACGCCCTGCCCGAAAGCCGCTCGCCGTCGCATTCAAACTCCATAAAGCTGCCATCGGTGTTCATGGGAATGCAGCCATGGAACAGTAAGTTACCGTTGTAGCACTTATACAGCCCGCCCTTAGCGTAGAGAAAACGGACGTGTTTTTGCAGCTTCTCGCTGTGGCGGAATGCAAACTTCAGCTGCTCCATCAGCAGGGTTTCTTCGTTGGTCAACTCATACGGGTGCTCGCGGTCAACCGTCGGAAAATCGCAGTCACGCAGCGGATAATCCTTGCCGCCAAGGCGCACGGTACCATGCTCGTAGTCAATTTTATCGAGCAGCAGGCGGTCGTCCATTTGAAAGCTGGGGTTGCGCTGAATGATTTGCCCCTCCAGCTTAAACTGGATGATAGCAATTGCCTTGTGCATGCATGCCACCAGACGGATATCCTTAGGGTTGTAATACTGTGAGCCTTGCAGCTTCGGGCGGAAGCACGAGACGTCTTTGTTGCCGTACACCTCGGTAGCAAAAAGCGCCAGAGGGCGCAGGTTGATGCCGTAGCCCATCTCTACCACCTCAAGGTTGTTGTAGGTGATGGAATTGTTGAGCACACTCGCAATGCATGTGCGGCTGCCCGCCGCAGCACCCATCCAAAGAATATCGTGATTGCCCCATTGAATATCGACACAGTGGTGCTCCATCAGCGAATCCATCACGATGTCGGCGCGGGGACCACGGTCGAAAATATCACCGACGATGTGCAGACGATCGACAACCAAGCGCTTGATGGTATTGCAAAGCGCCAGAATAAATTCATCTGCCCGCTCAATATCAATGATCGTGTCGATAATGTTTTCGTAATATTTTTCTTTGTTGAGCTCGTCGTAGTTGGTGTGTAAAAGCTCATCAATGATGTAGTCAAAATCTTTAGGCAGAGCCTTTCGCACCTTGCTGCGTGTGTATTTTGACGATACCAGCCTGCAGATTTCAATTAGGCGGTTGAGCGTAATACGGTACCACTCCTCCATATCGGCTGTTTCCTCTTTGATCTCCTTGAGCTTTTCTTCGGTATAATAGATGAGTGTTGCAAGTACCGCACGCTCTTTGGTGGGCAGGCTCTTTTCGTAAAGCATATCCACCTTTTCGCGGATAACCCCCGATGCATTGTTGAGGATATGTAAAAAAGCCTCGTACTCGCCGTGCAGGTCGGACATAAAATGCTCGGTTCCCTTTGGCAGATTAAGAATCGCCTGCAGATTGATGATTTCGGTAGAGGCTGCTTGTACCGTTGGATACTGAATCCCCAATGCTTTTAAATATTTCAAATTGTCCAAAATTTCTTGTTTGCCGTACAGCATGTTATGTTCCCCTTTGCTTTCATGATCTTAAAAGTAGTATAGCATTGATTCAAACACTGCGCAACGAAAAAGGGGCGCCGAAGCGCCCCTTTGCTATTGTGTTATCCCAGCTGTCCATAAACCGGCGGATGGAAATCGGGCAGCTCACCTGCATTCGAAAAGTTCATAGCAAATGCCTTTGCGCGCATCAAAGCATACAGCTCTGCATCTGTAGCATAGATATATGGGTTAACAAACAGTGTTCCAATACCGCACAGCAGTGCACCCAACAAAACCCAGCCCAAGAACGATAGATTCAGTACAAAAATGTTCATCTTTTCATGGTCTGTCATCTGCTTGCTCAACTCGAAAATACGCGAGGTTTCTATTTCGTCGTTCTCTGCGAGAATGTACGGAATCATATAGTATTCGTAAGACTTAATAATGCCCGGAATGATCAGCAGCAGCCCCCACAAAAATGTTTTTACATTGACCAATGCCATTACACCGACATTCTTCCAATAGCGGCCACCGGTAAAGCCATAGAACAAGGTACCAAAATCGCTTTTAAAGGTTCTGCTTTCCATAAAATAACGGTACAAACCCACCATAAGCGGGTTGATTACCAAAAACGACAATGCAATACCAACTGCGCCAAGCCCTATTGCTACACTTGCCAACCCCATCAGCGCGGCATTCGAGAGCCGAATGGTACCGGTATTCTGCAGATTGTTGACCACATTAATAACACTGCTACCCCCGCTGCCCATACCGCTGATTACGCCATATACCAGGCATACAGCAAATGCCATCCAGTAATAACGCGACAATGCCGCTTTCGCGTTGGTTTTTAGTTCCGCTCTCTCCCACATAATTGCCCCTCCATGCTGTATTTATATTTGTAAAAATACCCAAAATATTATCCACTCTTTCCTACATTATAACGCTTGACCGGTAAAAAGTAAACCAATCTTTTCTTTCAAATTTGAACTAATAGTGTTATAATAAGGCTTATTCAGTGTGTACTTTAACATTTTATAAGAGGGAGGTCTTTTTTATGAATTATATTTTTTCTGATCGAATCATCAGTCTGCAACCCTCTGCCATTCGTGAGATTCTCAAAGCCACTTCAGACCCTTCTGTTATCTCGTTTGCGGCGGGCAACCCTGCCCCCGAGGCGTTCCCCATCGAAGATGTTCGCCGTATTACCGCCGAAATTTTAGAGAACTCGCCCATTGCGGCACTGCAATATTCCATTACGGAGGGCTACCCAGCCCTGCGCACTGCGCTCAGCGATATGCTGAAAAAGCGCTATGATATTGGCAACGAAAACGACGGGCTGTTGGTAGTATCGGGGGCGCAGCAGGGTATCGACCTCGCAACACGCTGCCTGCTCAACGAGGGCGACACCGTTATTTGCGAGGCGCCAAGCTTTATCGGTTCACTCAATTGCTTCCGCAGCTACCGCGCAAACCTTGTCGGTGTGGATATGGATGAGGATGGCATCAATCTTGAAAAATTGGAGGATGCTCTGAAAGCGAACCCCAAGGCACGCTTTATTTACCTTATTCCCAACTTTCAAAATCCGTCTGGCATTACAATGAGCTGGGAAAAACGTAAGGCTGTCTACGCACTGGCGAAACAGTACAGTGTACTGATTATCGAGGATAACCCCTATGGTGACCTGCGATTTTCGGGCGAGCACATTCCCGCCATCAAAACACTGGATACCGAAAACCTTGTTGTATATTGCGGCAGCTTTTCGAAGATTCTTTCCCCCGGTATGCGTGTGGGTTTTGTATGCGCACACAACGATGTCCTTGCTAAAATGACTGTTGCCAAGCAGTGCAACGATGTACACACCACCATTCTATCGCAGATGATCTGCCACAAATTCATCACTGAATGTGACCTTGATGCGCACATTGCAAAACTGCAGGCCATCTACCGCGGTAAGTGCAAACTGATGCTCGACCATATCGACACCGATTTTCACCCTGCCGTTGCCTACACAAAGCCTGAGGGGGGTCTTTTCATCTGGTGCACCCTGCCGCAGGGCAGCGATATGATGAACTTCTGCCGTATTGCGGCCCAAAACAAGGTTGCAGTGGTACCCGGCAGTGCGTTTACCACCGATGATGAGGTTGAAACTACATCATTCCGCCTTAATTTCTCTACCCCCACCGATGATAAAATCGCCCAAGGCTGCACAATTTTGGGCAAATTAACAAGAGAACTATTTTGAAGGCTATGAATCATTATGTCTTGCTGTTCTTACCAACTTAGATCGTTGCTATCTTGTTTGACATAGTTTTCATCTGCTTTCGCGTTAAAATATTGGGAGGAAAATTCCATGGAAGAAAACAAAATAACACAAATACCCGAACGCAAAAAAACAATTTTTTCGGGCATTCAGCCAACCGGTATTATGACACTGGGCAATTATTTGGGTGCCGTAAAAAACTGGGTGGAGCTGCAGGAGGCTTACAACTGTGCTTACTGCATTGTAAATATGCACGCCATTACCGTTGCGCAAGACCCCAAAGCACTAAAGCAGCACACCCTCGAGGCCTATGCGCTTATGCTTGCCTGCGGGGTTGACCCCGAAAAAAGCATTGCGTTTATTCAAAGCCATGTCACCACACATGCCGAGCTAAACTGGGTACTGGCTTGCAGTACACAGTTTGGCGAGCTAAGCCGCATGACCCAGTTTAAGGATAAAAGCAAACGCTACCCCGACAACATCAATGCAGGTTTGTTTACTTACCCTGTGCTGATGGTTGCCGATATTCTGCTGTATCAGACCGACCTGGTTCCTGTGGGCATTGACCAGAAGCAGCATCTTGAGCTCACCCGTGATGTCGCTATCCGCTTTAATAATACCTATGGCAACACCTTTACTATCCCCGAGCCGTATATTCCAAAACAGGGCGCCAAGATTATGTCGCTTGCCGACCCTACCAAAAAAATGTCAAAATCAGACGACAATGTGAACGGCTTTATTTCGATTTTAGATAAGCCCGAGACCATTGTGAAAAAGTTTAAGCGTGCGGTTACCGATTCGGACATGGAGGTTGCTTACCGTGACGGCAAGGATGGAATCAACAACCTGATGACCATTCTCTCCACCGTAACGGGTGACAGCTTAGAAACCATTGAGCACGACTATTCCGGCAAAGGCTACGGTGACTTTAAAACGGCAGTCGGTGAGGCTGTGGCAGAACACCTGCGCCCCGTGCGCGAAAACTACGACCGTTTGATGAGCGATAAGGCTTACTTGGAGAGCTGCTACAAACGCGGTGCCGAACAGGCGGATAGAATCAGCCGCCGTACTCTGGACAAAGTTTACAAAAAGGTTGGGTTCTTGCCCCGATAGGCCGCACAGCTTATTTCACGTCTGCTCTGTTTCTTGAAACTTAAATACCATAAACAAACGAAAAGGTGGTTTCTACAAATAGAAACCACCTTTTCGTTGTTAAGAATAAGAGATAAGAGTTTTTCAATTACAAAGCTGCTTTGTTGATTACCGATACACCGGTATCAACGTTTGCATCGCCTGTATTTTCGCCAGCCAAGGCTTTTGCGGCTGTTTTCATGCCTTCGTAGCCCATAACGTCGGGGTTCTGAGCCATTGTGCAAAGGAGGAAATCGCTCTTGATTAGGTTGAGAATTGTATCCGACTTATCGAAACCAACGCCGATTACTTTTCCGCCCGCTTCTTGAATTGCATTGCCGGTGCCTACGGTAGAACCTTCGTTAGCGCCGAAGACGCCTACGCAGCCTTGTGTGATGTAGTTCGCAGCAATGTCTTTGGATTTTGCAGCGTCGCCATCGCCGTACTGGGTTTCGAGAATTGTGAACTTGCTGCCCTCAAATGCAGCGCGGAAGCCTTCTTCACGAGCTACAGTGGAAGCGGTAGCAGCATTCACGTTTACAATACCGATTTTGCCTTCTTTTGTACCGGCTGCTTCAAGAGCGGCAATCATTTCTTTGCCTGCGGTGGTACCGGCAGCTTTGTTGTCAGTTGCCAAGGTCTGAATGGCAGGGAAATCTGCAGCGGAGTCTACGTAAATAATTTTAACGCCGGCAGCCTCAGCTTCTTTTAAAGAAGATGTAACCGCGTCAGGGCCATTGGCAGCCAGAAGAATTGCATTTGCCCCACCGGCTACTGCGTTGTTGATGCATTCAATTTGTTTTGCATCGTCTTTTACATCCGGAGCCAACCAGGTGTATTTGATGTTTCCAAGCTCAGCAGCAGCTTTTTTACAGCCTGCGTCTACATTCACCCAATGCTGGTCCATTTGATCCATGGTGATGAGGTAAACACTGTAATTTGCAGGTGCAGGTGCAGGAGCAGTAGAATCTGCCGGTGCAGCACTGCTTGCAGGTGCTTCAGAAGAAACAGCCGGAGCACTTCCGCAACCGGAAATGAGACCAACGACCATAACAAGGCACAGTATAAGCGCGGTTAATTTGCATTTCATTTTCAAATCCTCCTAAAATTTTATAATTAAAGCTTATGCTTTAACTGCTGCAGATGAATCTGTTTTTGCCCTTTTCTTTCTGTGTGTGCCTGTTCTTACTACAACATCCAGCAGAACGGAAATAACAACGATGATGCCGATTACGATATTGCGGATAGCAACCGGTGCGCCCGCAAACTGCAGGCCGTTCTGTAGTACACCCCAAATAGAAGCACCGATTACAGTTCCAAGCAGTATGCCCTGTCCGCCAAGGGTACTCACACCACCAATTACGGAGGCAGCAACCGCATACATTTCATAGCTGTTGCCCGCATCCATCGTACCCATTCCACTGGTGGCACAGGTGATAAGCCCGACGATACAAGCACAAATTGAGCTTACAACATATGCTTTTGTTGTGGTGGTAATGATGTTGACGCCCGATAACCTGGATGCCTCGATATTGCTGCCGATTGCGTAAATGTGGCGGCCGGTGCGGGTTTTGCTTAAGATAAAGTTGAATACAATCCATATTACAGCAGCAATCCAAATGGTATTGTAGATGCTTAAGGTTTTGCCGTAGTAGAAGAAATCTCTGAACATTTGTGCTGCATCGCCAATAGAATCGGTGTTATAATTGTTGTTTACAATTTGGGCAATGCCTCTGGCAATTGTCATTGTACCCAATGTGGCAATAAACGGAGGAAGCTTACATTTTGCAACCAACTGTCCATTCGTTACGCCAACCAGAATGCAACATACAAAGGTAATGGCAACTGCGGCCCAAGGGTTAATGCCCTTTGTCATCAGGGTTGCGGAGATCATACAGCTCATACCCACCACAGAGCCAATGGAAAGGTCGATGTTTCCGGTGATTAGCACATAGGATTGACCAATACCAATCATAAGGATTGGTGCAATTTGGCGCAGCAGGTTACCAACGTTTTTGCTTGAGAAAAAGGTTGGATTGATAATACCAAATACAATACAGAGAATAATGAGACCAAACGTTACGGTGATAACCTGCCCCATCCCCCTGATCGACAGTATCTTTTTTATAGGATTTTGATTCTTTCTTTTTTCCATTTTTACCTCTCCTATGGTTGTAAAATGTTGTTTCATTGGGCATTTGACGTTATGACTTTGCTATCGAACTTGGTGGCATATTCCAGAATAAGATTCTGCGTGGCATCTTCGATATTCAGTTCCCCCGTAATCCTGCCATCACACATCACGAGAATCCTATCGCTTATCCCCATAATCTCGGGCATTTCTGACGAAATAAAGAATACGCCAATCCCCTGCATTTTTAAATCATTCATTAGGTTGTAAATTTCAACCTTTGCAGCCACGTCAATACCCCTTGTAGGCTCATCGAAAATTACCACATGAGAGTTTCGCGCCAGCCATTTCCCCACCACGACCTTTTGCTGATTACCGCCGGAAAGACTGATGGCATCAACCTCTGCGTTGGGCAGCTTAATGGTAAGCTTGCTGATGGTATCCTCCACCATCTCATCCTCTTTACCTTTGTTTACAACGCCAAGTGCGTTACAAAGAATGTCCAGATTCGGCAAAGCAATGTTATCCCGAACACTCAGCTTTGTACATAAGCCGTCTTTCTTTCTGTCTTCAGGTGCAAGTACAATGCCGGCTTTAATCGCATCCATAGGTTTATTGATTGTGAGTGGCTCGCCGTTCAAGATAATTTCTCCGCTTTCCTTGGGGTCTACCCCAAATATTGCCCGGGTAGTCTCGGTACGGCCTGCACCCAGCAGCCCCGCAATACCGACGATTTCACCTTCGTAAATATCGAAGCTGATGTCCCTTACCAATCTGCCTACGTTTAAATTTTTAATCTCCAATATTTTTTTGCCGCGCTCACATACCACCTTGGGAAACTTCTCTTTAATCTCGCGTCCCACCATATTTTCGATAATCTCTTGCATGGTGGTCTCGGCAAAGTTCATTGTGGTAATGTGCCTGCCGTCGCGCATAATAGTTACGCGGTCAACTATGTACTGTAGTTCCTCCAGTCGATGCGAGATGTATACAATACCACAGCCTTCATCCCTTAATTTTCGGATAATGCCAAACAAATCGTCGATCTCTTTGGAGGTTAGTGCGGAGGTGGGCTCATCCATAATCAATATTTTGGCATTGGTTGAGAGTGCCTTTGCAATTTCCACCATCTGCTGTTTTGAAACGGTAAGGTCGCCCACAATGGTCTCCGGGTCCAGATCAATATTTAATCGATCTAGAATTGCCTTTGCCTGTTTGTTCATTTCCTTGTTCGACAAAAGGCCGGAGTGGCTTTTTTCGCGCCCCAGAAATATGTTTTCTGCTATTGAGAGGTGTGCACACATATTCAGCTCTTGGTGAATGATTGCCACACCCAGTTCCTGCGCTTTTTTGGGTGTTAGCACGCCTATTTTTTCACCGAAGATCGTGATGTCACCGCTATCTCTCGTATAAATACCGCTCAAAACTTTCATAAGAGTTGATTTACCGGCACCATTTTCGCCCAACAATGCTAAAACTTCCCCCGATTTTAAATGGAACGATACGTCATCCAATGCTTTTACTCCGGGAAAAGATTTATAGACATGTTCAATTTCAACTATATATTCCAGCATAAACCCACCCATCTTCTATTACTTTATAACTGTAGTATAGCATCCAAAATTAGGTATTGTAAGGGGCTATACTTTGGGAGTATGGGGGTTTTCTTTTGGAGTTTTTATATTAAATATATATATTATATAACCAATTTAGTTTTTATTTGTAATATTTGACCATATAGGTTTTTAAACATGAGCTCAGTATAAGCGGAAAAGACGAGCGTAGCCATTGTAGCCACGCTCGTCTTTTGATTTAGTTTGTGTTAAAAAAATCCAGTTCTTCCCGGTGATATTCCTTGCGGAGCTGCCCCTGTTCAATCACCATCAAGCGGTCTGCTACAACCAGTGAATCGGAAAGGCTGACCGCCAAAATAATAACGGTAATACCTTTTCTGCGCAATTGACTGATCAGGCCAATCAGATGGTGCCTGAGGTACATATCCGCACCTGAAAACGGCTGCACACAAAGAACCACCTTTGGATTATAAAGATGGATTTTGTAATAAGCCAGGTTATACAACGACAATGGTGTTAAACTCGTAATATCGGCAGCATAAATATCTTCGCCAATCAGCGGCTCGTATTCACGCAGAATACTTTTTTTCATATTTTTACTGAACCATAAGTTTGGTTTTTTTCTGTCCATCAAAAAGCACAGGTTGTCGATATAGCTCATTTCTTTAAACAGCATACTTTGCGTCGGGTTTTCTTGTATAAAACCGACACTGCGTTTTAATCGAGCAGCTTTTTCGCTGTAGTGTAAACCATTCAGCAAAATATCCCCCGATGAGGGCTGCTGTTCATCGTTCATCAACTGCAGTATATCGGTTAAAACCGTATTGTCGATATCTAAAAAGACAACGCATTCACCTTTTTCAATTGTAAAGCTCATATTCTTGATGTTTTGTGTAGAAATATTTTGGAATCTGAGAATTCCATCCTTGCCGGTTTCACGGATTGGGGGAGAAGCTATCCTGCTGAAATCAAGGGTGTATGGGGTGATCATTTCATCACGGAAATCGTTTCGGTTCAAAACCTTAAATACCTTTCCGTTTTCCATAAGGGAAACCCGCTCGCAGATTTTAAATGCTTCTTCATGGTGGTTGCAAATATACAAAAACGAAATTCCCCGTTTTAAATAGTGGCGCAGCAGGTCGTGAAATTTTTTCAGATCGGTGGTGCTGATAAAATTGCTGATATCGCGTATTACAACCAATTTCACCCCTGTTACAACTGCCTTTAAAAGCTCTACCACATACCTTTGAAAAAAAGACAGATTCGCAACCGGTTGATTCACATCAATGGAAATGTCCAACTCCTCGGTGAACTGGCGCAGCTGTGCATCCAACATTTTGGGGCTGATAAGGTATTTTTTAAAACCGTCGCGCAATACGAAAATATTATCGGCTACGGTTAAAGATTCTACTAAACGGCTTTGCTTTTCTATCACAGATACCCGGTTTTTGCTCATAGAGCTGTGCTCGTAGTTATTTACCAAAGTTTCTTGAAAATAGACATGCCCGTAATGAATAGGAACATTTTGGCACAGCAGACGAATCAGCGCCTCTTGTCCGTGCACATTGATGCTGAGCAGTCCCATAATTTCGCCCTTAAAAATATGTAGATTAAAATTATCTAAAAGAGTTACACCGTCAACAATTTGTGTAACTCTTTCTAAGCGAATAATCTCCTCTTTCATCTATTTTCCCTCTATGTTCTTTGTGATAAGCGGCAGCGTAACCTCCACATCGGTACCCACGTTTAACGTACTGTAAATTGTAATACCGTACTGCTCACCAAACAAAAGCTTAATCCTGTTGTTGACGTTTACAATAGCGATACCGCCTTTTTTTTCGTTGTCTGTTTGCACATAATCGAAAGACGATACATTCAGCTTCTCGTTGAGCTCCCTCAGCCGCGTTTCCTCTATCCCCAAACCATCATCCGAAATGGTAATAATGAGCCGCTTCGGGGTGGCTTCAATCTTAATTCGAATGTTCCCTTTTTCTATTTTTCGCTCGATACCGTGGAAAATCGAATTCTCCACAATCGGCTGCAGAATAAGCTTGGGCAAACGATATTTTAATACCTCTGTTTGATCTTCACCATCGTAATCAATCGTCAAATTTAGGCGTTCCCCAAAGCGGTACTGCTGAATGATATAATAATTCTCAATGTTCGCCAACTCATCCTCCAACAAAACCAAGTGCTCTACATTCGAAATGGTATAGCGAAAAAAGGTAGCCAGCGCCTCCGTCATTTTAGCTACGTTATCCAGCCCTGCCGTAATGGCTTCACCGCGAATTCCCTCAAGCGTATTGTATAAAAAATGTGGGTTAATTTGATTTTGCAGCGCAAGATATTGGGCTTGCTTTTTGGTAACGTTGATGAGCTCATTGGTGTTGAGAAATGCCTTCAGTTTTTCAATAGCGCCCTCTACCTCCGGGCTAATGGGCAGGCGCAAATCATAGATTGCTTGAATGGTATAGCCGCTTGCAAATAGCTGCAGCACTTTTGCGGTTTCTTTGTATGGGCGATAGAGCCATTTATAGGTAAGATAAATAATTGCGATAAATACTATTAATAATCCGCCAATCAAAAATAAACCACAGCTGCTTTGGCGAACCGACAAAACGGCTAGAGTAACCAGCAAAAGGCCTGCAAAAATGCTTAGCACTAATAGTATAAAAAATGCTCGATAGACCAGATAACGGTGTATTTTATTTTTCATGGATACATCCTCGTTTTAAGAATAAAGCTTTCGAAATTCGTTGGGTTTGATGCCGGTAAATTTTTTAAAGCTTTTGGTAAAATGCTTTAGATCGTTGTACCCCACCTGCTCACAGATTGCAGCAATGCTTAAGCTGGTTTCTCTGAGTAATTCTTTTGCCTTATTCATGCGCACCTCAGAAAGGTATTCTAAAAAGTTTTTACCGCTTTCCTTTTTAAACAGGGAACTGAAATAGGAGGAATTAAACCCAACGATATTTCCCACCTCTTCCAAGCTGATTGGTTGCATGTAATTTTTTTGAATATACTGCTTTGCGGTACGTATTGGTTTTGTGTCTGCCTGTTTACGGTCCTCTATAATATAGCTTACAGATTCCCCGATGACCTTTGAGAGATAAGCGAACAACTGTGCCGCAGAGCTGCAGAGGTCTGCATGTGCATAAAAGTTATCGAGAAACTCATCCGCATTTCCAATGTTAAACTGGTATTTTTTCAGGGACAAGAGATAAAGACGGCAAGCTTTTATCACTACATCAAAAATCGTCTGACCCGAAACATTTTCTTTTTGCAGTACAAACACTTTTAATAACCCGATCTCCTGAATCATAATATCGGCATTTAGAACCTCCAGAGCAGGTTCCATGTTTTTGCTGAAATTTATCAGCAAGGCATCTTCGTCAAGGGCAATGTCCTGCGGGGGTAAATCTTCAATTAATTTTCCGGTTCCTTCCAGAATACGCTGTGCAGCAGCACGCTCTGCTGCTTTCAGCGAAACCGGTAATTGGTTGATGCTCGATATCGCTGCGCCTAAACCGATTGTAAATTCTATCTTATCAAAAATATTTTTCTGCAATAATAGTTCATCAAGGCAGACCTTCAGCTGCCTTCTTACCGTTTTCTTATTGCTTTCGCTGTAGTTGAGCATGCAATACGCCCAGCTGTCTCGAAAAAAGATTTCCAGGTCAAAGCAGATTGATTTCAGCTGACCGCGCAAAATTTGAATCACCTTGTCCTCTAAAATCTTAATGCTGTTTTCAAAAACGCCTTCGTATTCACAATCCACTTTGATAACGCAAACCTGAAAACAGCCAGGTTGAAAATCATAGTGGTAGTCCTTATTGATTTGCTCAATTTGAATGGGCTCGAAATAAACTGATTTGTGGAACAAGATATCGGTAAACAAACCGGAGCGCAGCTTTTCGATATCGCTCTGCAGGCGTATTTTCAGGCGCTCCTCGTTGGAGAGTTGCTCGGTTTTCTGCTTATACTTTTCGCGCACCTTATTCAGCGTATCCATAAGTTCGTTCTTTTTGATGGGCTTTAATATGTAATCGCTAACCCCATATTTAAGGGCGACCTGAGCATATTCGAAATGACGATAACCGCTGACAATAATAAAATAAATATCCTTTTTTATTTTGATCGCCCGGCTGATCATTTCCAAGCCGTCATATCCGGGCATACGAATATCGGTAATCACCAAATCGGGTTGAAGCGTTTGTATCAATTCTAACGTCTCGATTCCATTGTGCGCCACCCCCACAATCTCCATATCCAGCGACGCCCAGTCTATCAAACCACAGATTAACTGGCAAACCTTCAGCTCATCATCTGCTACAACAACTTTAATCATACACTGCTCCTTTATTTGCATACCGCTTAAATTCTGGTAGTGTTGTTTAAATTTATTCCACTTGATAGAACCATATTATAATGTTCGTAAATGATTGTCAAATATTAGTTACCATTATTTTAAGCCTTGTGCTTGGTCTTGGGCTTGCTATTTTGGGGTATGGCGTAGGTTTACAAATATTGAGCAGATTTTAGTTTTGATGCAACCTGTTATGATTTGACAGGTGCAACACGAAATGATACTATTTTGAAAGATAGGATGAGAAAAATCGGATATAGGGAGGGATTATGCGGTGGAGCTGACGATAAGAGAGCAGCTACTGGCCCTTGCGCAGGAGGATTATCGAAAATTTTCTTCCGGGCTGCTGCCGAATAGTAACAATATTTTAGGCGTACGCCTACCCTTGCTGCGCAACATGGCAAAAAAGATAACCATGGGCGACTGGCGCGCTTACTTAAAAACGGCACATTGCGACTATTTTGAAGAGATTATGCTACAAGGCATGGTAACTGGCAACGCCAAAGCAGATACCGAAGAGCTGCTTGCTTACGCGGCAGATTTTATCCCCAAAATTGACAACTGGTCGGTGTGTGATAGTTTTTGCAACGGTTTAAAATTTACTAAAAAAGATCCGGAGCGTGTCTGGGATTTTTTGCAGCCTTATTTGATTTCGCAGCAGGAGTTTGAACTTCGGTTCGGAGTTGTGATGCTGCTGTTTTATTATATTGATGAACCCCACATTGACGAAGTGCTGAGGCTGCTTGATCAAATACGGCATGAAGGATATTACGTAAAAATGGCCGTTGCTTGGGCCGTTTCCATTTGCTTTGTAAAACTTCCGAAGCAGACTATGGCTTATTTAAAAGAGAACTCTTTGGATCAGTTTACGTACAACAAGGCATTGCAAAAGATTACAGAATCCTACCGTGTGGACAAAGAAACAAAAGCGATTATCCGCAGTATGAAACGCAAATAAAACAAAAGAATAAAGAAGCCCCCAAACACAAAATCAATTCTGCGTTTGGGGGCTTCTTGCTATGTTTGTATCTGGTCTCAGCATTCCAGCCTTAGTTAGATATCCTGCTCTTTTAAGTGAAGTGCTATTTCGAGTTGCTATAGAAATTATGGCAAAAAACAGATAGCAGTTTACCTACCGCCTTCACTCCGTCAACTTCCAAGCACATTTCTACATAATTTGCCTCAATACCATGTAAGCGCTGGTCCACAACAATGCGGCCGGTGGAATAATCTCCGCTGCACTCTACCCGTGCTTTCATTTTTTGAGTAACAACAAGATCGGGATACGCAGCTACCAGCACCGCCAGAGGGTCATGCACGGGGCAATCTCCCACCGCACCGTCTTGTATGCGGTTGAAGTTGCGGTAAAAAATCATTGCGGTATCCAAATATTCGGCGATTCCGCGGCAGTCTTCGCGGCAAAACTGCTGAAGATGTGCGATGTGCTGCGCGTTGAGGCGCGTGCGCATCGTAACATCCAACCCAACCAATGTGATAGGAATTTCGGAAAGGAACACCTCATCGGCGGCTTCCGGGTCTCCGTGCACATTCGCTTCGGCATTGGGGCCTACATTGCCGGGTGCATAAACAGTTCCGCCCATCATCACCAGTTTTTTCACATGCCTTACCAGGTCGGGATATTTTCTTAACGTCAGCGCTATGTTGGTGAGACGTCCTAATGTAATCAGCACCAGTTCTCCGCTGTTTTCTTTGGCGATGCGGTAGATGAAATCCTCTGCCTCTTCATTCAAGAGCGTTTGCTTGCTGGGTGCAAGCTCGGCATTGCCAATTCCGTTATCTCCATGAATGTGGTAAACGGGCCCGTCCCATTTTCGCATAAGCGGCTGTTGAGCACCAACCACTACAGGAACATCATATTCAGGCTGTGCCAGAGCAATCAGGCGCAGAGTATTTTCCGCTGCTTGGGTAGCAGTGGTATTTCCACACCCTGTGCTTATGCCCATAACACGCATATCGGGATTTTTCAGCGCATGCAAAATGGCAAGGGAATCGTCAATCCCGGTATCTGCATCGATTAAAATTTTTATCAAATCATTTCCCCCTTAATGGCGATAAACCATAAAATTAAAATAGGAAGGCTCAAAATAAGATTTTACATAAACTGCTTTTTCTCCGGTAGGAAGCATCATCTCTTCGCTAAAGTAAAGCAAAGGGGTTCCTTCCGGCAAGTTCATTCGCTTCGCGACTGATTCGCGGGCAGTGGTCAGATTAAACATGCTTTTGCTGGATGCAATTTTTTCTTTTACATAGTTTTGTATAAATGCAAGCAGCGCTTCGTTGTCGGATAAATCCAGGTGATAGGGCGTGATGCTTTCAAATGGTATAAAGTAAATCGCCATTGCCGCTACGTTTTCTTTTACTTTATAGCTGATATGAAAATTCATCGTTAAAGTGGAGCTGTTCAAATCCAGAAATTCCTGCATTTTGGCGCTGCTGGGCGTATACTGCACCTCTAACGAGATTTCATCGTATTCCACTGTGTTAAAGCAATGTGCCAGTGAGCCGATCTGTTCGACCCCTTTCTCTGTATCCTGCCTGCGTACAGTGACATAATTTCCTTTGCCCTGGTGGTTGTAAATCATGCCGTCTTCACGCAGCAACAGCAGGGCTTGGCGCAGCGTACCACGGCTTATGCCCAATTGGACGCACAGCTCATTTTCACCGGGCAGTTTATCGCCCGGTTTAATATCACCTTGTTTAATCATTGCTTCTATTCTACTGTATGCATCTACATAGCGCAGCTGGCGGTTTCCCTTTATTGTCGGATTTTTTTTCGTCAAGCCCCAAACAGCTCCATTCTCTATGAATTTACAAATTCAACATAATACTAGCACATTTTATAAAAATTGTCATGAATAAATGCCAAGGGCCTTAACGGTTACTTTCGCGCTAGAATATCATTGCGAATTGCCTCCACGGCAACTTGTATAGGCCGGTCAATAAAATCTTTTGGAAACCCGCCTGCAGAAATATCACTGGATACTTTGCCAACGTAATCTGTCGCGGAGACCAGAACACTTGCGGCGCGAACGCCCAGTGAATTTGCCACCAAAAACAGCGGCGCTTCTTCCATAGAGGTCGCAATTGCACCACCTTTTACATAAGAGTCCCAGCGATGAATTAGTTCATAGGCGATTGGTTTGCTTTCCGGCTCGGTTTGTGTAAAGAAGGAGTCTTTTGTAATGGTGATGCCCACCGCAGTAGAATAGCCCAATTTTTTTGACGCAATTTCTAACTTTTTAAGCAGTCCATAATCCGGTACAGCAGGAAACTCCATGGGCAAATAATGGCACCCGGTACCCTCCATGCGAACAGAACCATTCACTACGATTATATCACCCTTACCTACTTTCTCGGATGTGGATGCACCTGTACCTACGCGTATAAAGGTATCGACACCGCATTTGACCAGCTCCTCGATGCAAATAGCGGTTGACGGGCCACCCATTCCGGTGGAGGTTACGATAATACGTTC
>NZ_DALZQO010000012.1:82586-85405 GCF_032017025.1 Hydrogenoanaerobacterium sp. | reverse complement strand
ATTTTCCATGACTCTAATGGTGTCGATGAGTTGCCTTACAAGGTCATCATCGTATCTGCGAAAAGAAGTTGCCGAGAAAGCCAACCATTTGACCATACACCCAATCAATGAGCTGATCCATAACATCGCCCAACAAAAAATCCCATATAAACAAAACAATCACCTCCCTGTGAAATAGATTTAGGGCGTACCGTTTTCACGATACGCCCTTGGTTAGGTATAAAAATGACGAGCAGTTAAACCTCTTTTAGGTCTAAAAGCTCGTCATCTTTTTCGAATATTTCCAGTACCATTCTTGCTCCCAAGCGGAAACCAGTCGTAAAGCATTCCTCGCCGTTTGCTAGCTTTTGATTAATTGCATCTTCTAAGTCACTGAGTTTCATTTGAATTTCTCGATACTTGCTGTCTTTTGGGATAGGTCTTGACTGTGGCACGATATTGCCATTGTACAGCTCGCTGAGTATTTTCTTCTTCTGCATTTTCATCACCTGCCTTTCCAAGTACAACACATTACCACAAGATGTAGTGTATAGCATATTATGAGCATAGCGAATAACAAGGTTCTCGTTACGGTCAAAATCTCTGATTTTGGGTACCGTAGAGGTTCTTATATCCAATACCAACGAAATTTCTGTATATAGATTTACATTGACATTGTCATAGCAGGAAACTCTTGCAGCTCCATACTCTGCTCCATAAACAGCTCAGCATAGTCACTGATTTGTTCGGCTAACAGCTCCATGTCACAAAGGGTGGGAGTGTACACATACCAATTGACATCATTTCCATATTTCCAAACATATGGGGTAATACCATCTTTGAAGTTCGGGTTGCTCACTTGTCTTTTACCCCAAATATCTGCAAACTTGATAGTGGTCTTGTCGATAACTCCGTTATTCTTGTCAACCGCACTAATGCTGAGTGCTTCGTAATGATCTGCATAGCCAAGGGTTGTAAAGAAAATTTTTAGCCGATTGTTTCCACCAAGAGGGATATACATGGCATTGCCAATACACTTTCTACCCTCAAAGTCCTCGGTGCATTTTTTAAGTTCCTCTGTAAAAAAGCTCATATTGTGTTCCTCCTTCAAAAAAAATGAGAGGACAATTTCTTATCCTCTCGTAGTTACTGTTATTCATTTGTAGTTTCTGCCTGCTCCAGTTCATCCAGTGCCTTGGTGATGATTTCCGTTAGGAATGCCTTTTGGGTAAGGTGTGGAGTTTTGTCCACGTGCTTTTTGATTCGTTCCATAAGCTCCTCGCTGATTTGTAGTGCCAATGTCCTCGTTGCCATATTGGGTGTCCTCTCTTTCATTTGGTAGTATTCGGTAATAAGCTGCTCCACATATTCATTCAATGTAAGCCCATTTTCGTCCTTGCATTGGGTAACCTTGTCGTGTAGCTCTACGCTGATTTTGGCGCATAGGCTTTTGGTTTCTGCCATCGTCTTTTCTCCTCCTGTTCTTATTTTTTCACAAGCAAATCATACCCTAAAGCAAGCTATAAAGCTATTACCAATACCAACAAGAAAGCAAGCGAATATTGGCTAAGACTATATGCCCAAAATAGTCCAGAGTATACTTGCAAAAGGACGGTGAACGAATTTTTGCGTTCAAGTATCAACTCGTCCTATCTACGATTATTTATCTATACACTGCAAGACATAACAGGTAGCTCTATAACAACCACCAATAAAGACAATTTAAGAAAAGCAAACTGAATACGGAAAAAGCATTGGGGGAACCAGTCTGGTTCCCTCCAATGCTTTTTTGCTGGTGCAACTGTTATTCCTCCGGAACCCTCAGGACATCACCCGGATGTATTAAATCAAATCTGCTCTTGTTGTTAAGCCGCTCCAATTCACTCATGGTACAGCCCAGCTTGTGGGCAATCAGCCAGAAGCTATCGCCCTTTTGTACGGTGTAGGTAGTATATCGTAGATTTTTTGGCACATCCGCCGTTACGCCGTACTGGTCGAAGGTGTAGGTCGAGCCGGCGATGTTCTTCTTTCCTGTAACAGGCTTACCGTTTTCGTAGTACATCCACTTACCGGAGTCATTCATTGTCCAGCCCTGTGCCGTGTCACTGGAAATAGCCAGTTTAACGAATCGGCGAAGCACTGCAGACGACTCGGCTCTTGTGGCTGTACCCTGCGGGTCAAAGAGATTACTGTTTTTGCCGCTGATAATGCCAGCCATCTGCATCTGCTTTACAGCATCTTTTGCGTAAGCGCCGATTTTAGCGCTGTCAGCAAAGGTGTTTTCCGCATGAACCTTTGGCAAAGTAAACCCAATTGCTTTAGCATAGCTTTGCAGTATAACCGCCATTTGCTCACGAGTAATACTTTGATCCGGTGCAAATTTCCCATCGCCGATGCCCTTTACGATGTTGTTTTTGTTTGCCCACTCAACGTAGCCCATATGATAGGCGTCAGATTTTACATCGGTAAAGCTGCTCTTTTCATAGCCGCTTACATCGGCATTTGCCAACCTGCCAAGGGCGGTGACAAACATTCCTCTTGTCATAGCAGTGTTCGGACTAAAGGTGGTTTTAGAGGTGCCGCTTAAGAGCCCACGGTTTGCAACAAAGGCAATATCCTCCTTGGCCCAGTGGGTGCCGATGTCGGCGAAGCTTGGCACATCCTGCTTGTAGCCCACGCCGTAGGTGGAGAAATGGTTGGTGCTAAAACGCAGTACCCCATTCGCACTGTCATAAACAGAATTGATTAGCCACTGCACCTTACCGTTGGCATTTACATAGACCGCCTGTATATTTCCGGCGTTTTCATTTATACCAAGGGTGTAGGGAATGGTAACCGAT
>NZ_DALZQO010000012.1:30208-82576 GCF_032017025.1 Hydrogenoanaerobacterium sp. | reverse complement strand
AAGTTTTGTACCGTCCTGCCGTTGCCGTAGTTTGCTTTAAGGTCAAACACCGGACGGATGCCGATAGCAGCTCTGGCGTTGCCAGCAAGAGTAGCGTTATTCATGCGGGTGGCAGTTAGATTTATATTGCCTCCCGCCTGACGATTCATTTCCCTTAATGCCGCTAAATCCATGCCAATGGCAATGTCGGAGCCTCCTACCGTGATGGTAAGACCCGATACTCCCTTGGCTATGATGGCATCCTGCACTTCCTTTGGCAGATTGACCGTAAGGTTGTTTATGGGATTGCCGCCTGTGCTAATATTTAGCGTGAGGATAATACCGTTTTGCTCGGTGCTATTTTGCATTGCTAGTGCCAGTGCTCTGTCAATAGCATCGGACACGATTTGGTTTGTAATATTGGCTGTGACATTACCGCTTGCATCCACCGTGCCGGGAATATTCACGCTGCCTTGTGTGGGGGCGTTGGGTGCAGATGGAGCAGGAGGTGTGACAACAACACCCGAGCCGTCATTGCCGTCGGAGGAACCGCCGTTGCTATCATCACCGCCATTACCACCTCCACCACTGTTGTAGCTCCAGTTAGCGGTCACTGTTATGTTCTTCGCGGGCATGGTGAAGCTGGTGGTTTTGTTGCTGGCATTGGTGATTGCCACATCCGAGGAAGTCCAGCCCGTAAAGGTGTAGCTGCTGCGACTTCCGGCATAGATGTTGACGGTCGTGCCTTCAGTATAATTACCCACACCTGTTGCACCCGTGCCACCACCATTTAGAGTGACTGTGTAGGTGGGATCAGGATCAGCCGGCTTATCCTTGTAAGTCGCCGCAATGATAATTGCTTCCGCCGGCATGGTAATGATGATTGGGTTGGCGGTAGCATCAGCCAAATCCAATGCCCCGGAGGTGACGACCCACTTGTCGAACAACTTATCCTCTGCTGGGGTGGCTGCAGTGAGGACAACATTCGCACCCTCGGCATATTCACCGGTGCCGGAGCCGTTATTCACGGTCAGGGCATACTTGATTACAGGTGCATCTGTAACGGTAACGGTGGCGGTATCTTTTTTGCTGTTGTCGCCAGTGGCAGTTGCTATGACTGTCAAGGTTACTGCTGTTTCATCCTCTGCAACGGTGAGCATACCGGAGCTGTTGATAGAGGTACCAGCCACGCCACCTGTTACGCTCCATGCCACGGTATCATCAAAAGCACCTGTGCCGGTGACAGTGGCGGTGAAGCCCTGCGTTGCGCCTTTCTGCACGCTGGTGGAATCAGGGGAGACCGTCACACCGGTGATGCTTACGGGAATATCTTCATAAGCAGCAGTTAATGTTACCGCCTCTGCTGGCATCTTGAACTTTACCGTGGGGGTGGTCTTGCTGCCTTCGGTAAACTCAATCCCATCCGCCCCTGTCCATTCCTTGAAACGCTGACCGTCGGGTACCGCATCCGCGGTAATGTTTACAATGGCACCCTCAACATAGTTACCGCTGCCTGCGCCATTGGTTACAGTCAAAGCATAGGTAGTGGCCTTAACTCGCACGGCACTGTCAGTGTCACTACCACTGTACATTAAGTAGCCCGGCTCAGTATCGGGAACCCCATCCACTTTAGTCTTAGGTATGTCATCAACCATGATATAATTGGGAGCGACAATTTCACCATCAATAGTGATTGTACCATCATTTAATACCTTTGCGCCCAACTGACCTGCTGAAATACTTTTTTCTACATAAATAGTCGCGGCATCAGCCTCAACACCTGTTCCGCTTGCAATCACTTCGCCTTTTATATGAATGTATGCCGTATCATAGGCGATTGCACCATAACCATTTTTTCCAGTATCAATTGAATACACATCTTCCAAAATAGTGATTGAGGCTTTGCCATCTGCAAAAGCTGCATAGCCACCAGCCGCTTTGGCTTCAGCACTTGTAACAGTTACGACGGAAGGGGGTAGGTTTTCAGAGAATGCATATACCCCGCAATTCTTTCCTTTTACATTCAGTTCACCCACACCGGAAAGCACAACACGGCCCCCGTTTATTACTTCCAAGGCGGGATGATCCTCGTCCTCGCTATAGATGTTCAGTATAAAGCCATTTAACTCAAAGGTTATTTTTTGATTGTCCAGGACAATACTTTGGTCATGGTCAATGCTCTTTAATAGGCTAATTATTGTTGGTTCCTCTCCATCTATTGGTACATCAGCAAGAGCATCGCCCAAGGTTGCATATCCCTCCTCGCCGATTGCACAGACTGTATTTTGAACCCACACGATTCCGTCACCGGCATTACCGTATTTCAAATAGCCTGGCTTAGCATCATCATGCGTTCCATCGTTTTTGCCTTTTATGTCATAGCTAATCTTGATATAGGTTTCGGCATGAATCATACCATCAATGGTGATTTGAGAGGAGCTTCCAGTTGCCCAAGCACCTATACCGTCCACATTTAGTGCTCTAACATCGCCCTTAATCGAAACTTCACCGCTGTTTACGGCTTGTGCGCCGACAGTCGTGCCAACAACATATCCGTTTACAGTAATTTTGCCCATGCTGGCATTTACACCGTATTGTGCAGTGCCCATTGCATTGGTAACCGTGACGGCAGAGTTGCTATGATCCACATACACCCCTGTGGTTGCGCCGGTCACGTTGAACTCTCCCTCACCGGTATACTCAACCGTTCCATCCGTCGGGTGCTTGGGTAGGTCGGCTGTGGGTGCTGTTTGGGGCAAATAATCGCTCACAACGGCTTTGTCTGTAGTGGGTGGGGTAGTTACTCCTATTGCCGTTACAATTGGCACACGGGGGCAACGTTTGGGATTAACTTCAGAAAAAGAAGAATGCAACAATGCAAAGTCTTTAAGGACTTACATCCTTGCACTCTTGATTTGGTAACTTCCAAAACCATTTGTCACCAACCTTTTCAGAAAGCACACCAAGATTTCTTTTAGCTGTCATCAGTGTTCTAAGTGATATATCCATGTCACTTGCTCGATTCTTAACTTCTTCTGCCGACACAGGCTCTTGCAAAAGGATTTTCAATTCATCTTCCATAATAGTTGTTTTGCTTTTTACAGTTCCGTTGCCACAGAGCAATTCATCAACTGTGGTTTCGCAATAACCTTTCCAACTGAATCCTGTTTCGGGACTGAGTTCAAAGGCAATCGACTTTCCCTCGGGAGCAAGGTTGCTTTTATCGTGAGCAACTATTCTAAGTGTTGGCTCATCTTTTACTCTGCCAACAACCAAAACACTTCTCACTGCTGCACGAATATCTATTGAGCCTAAACCTCTGTAGGCAGATTTTGCACCACCCATTTTGTTCATGTGACCAACAAGAATAACTGCACAACCTGTGCGTTCTGCGAGGAGAGCAAGTCTTTTCATAATGGGTCTGATTTCATTGGCACGGTGCATATCCACATTTTCTCCAAGGTAGGCTTGGATAGGATCCAGTACAATGACCTTAGCGTTTGTTTGGTTGATTGCCTGTTCCAATCGTTTATCAGATAAAGTTAAACCTATTTCATTTTCATCAATCACCATTACTCTTTCACAGTCAGCACCCACAGATAAAAGGCGAGGCTTGATGGTATCTCCAAGACCGTCCTCAGCTGTTTGGTAGATGACATTGATTGGTTCTGAGCCTTGTTCTTCTTCGGGGAGCGGTTCGCCTTTGGTTAAGAGTGCAACAAGAGCAAGTATGAATGTGGTCTTGCCCTCACCGGGGTCACCTTGCACCACGGTGATTTTGCCATACGGAATGTAAGGATACCAAACCCATTTGATATCTTCTATTTCCACATTGCTCATTTTAATTAGCTTGAGTTGTTCCTTACTCAAATTTTCATCCTCCTTTTTCTCGGCTTTGTAGCCGTTTGTGTGATTTGCTTTGAATAACTCATCGACGGAGATATTCCTGTCGGCTGTATTTGAGTTTATATATGCAAAAAGCACCGACCTATCATTTAGATAAGCCGATGCTTTAAGTAATTAGTTAATTATACTCTTGGAAGTTTCAATAAATTATCGTACTCAGTATCATTTGGTTCTGAGCGTACATACTTTTCATTTCTTGAACTTAATGCAGGTACAAGATATGGTTCTGTTCCTCTTTTAACTTTTATCGAATTCGGATATTTTTTCAAGTGATCATATAAATTAGCTTTCTTATAAAATTGATCTGTATCATTACCTTCTAAATAAATTGTATCAATATCAACACAATTATTCGAGTTTTGATATCCGCTGCTCATGTGAATTTTTGTTGCATACATCATAGTTATTTATCTCCTTTATGTTTTGTTTTGTCAATCAATGTGAAAGAACTTGCGCCATTTATTGTTGGTGGAACTTTGTTACCAGCAACAAACGTTACTTCAGTTTTCAGCCCTTTAGGTTTATACTGACCAGATATTTCTACAGTTTCACCCGTTTTTACTGTTTTCTTTGCCATTTTTTTATTTTCCTTTCGTAATATTTATACTTAAAGGATAAATATAAACAGCCTCTATACTACACCTATTCCTTTCACGATGACAAATTCTTATTGCAAAATAAACACAATTATGATATGCTATTGATGTCTAAACAATAGTAAAATAGTATATGTATTTTGCTTTGTCAAAGAATAGAGGCGATGATAGGTGGTACTATCATCGTTTTTTTATCCTAAATATATTTATTTTTTTAGATGCTCATTGTCTACTATGACAATGAGCATCTTTTGTTCATCATCATAAGAAGCAATAAATTGTTGAGCCTTACTAATAAAATCAATGTTAGAAATTTTAGATAAATGCCTTGAAAAATCCCTACATCCAATTCTCACCCAACCATTTTTTTCTTTTTTTTCAAATTCGTAAGATTTTATTTTTGATTGTGGATTATGTGGTTTAATTCCTATTGTTAGTTTTTCTTCATCAAAGCCAATATTAATTAACTCAGGATATCCCAACAACGAACGAGAAAGCTGATTGAAAGCGATCCCTAAAGCCGATAAAGTAACAATCGGAGCACCTGCATTAACATATTCAAAATTAAAATTGTAGTCACTCATAGCGAACACCTCTATCTATTATTACAACTATATTATATATCCATTTTGTTGCAATGTCAACAATCAAAAACGAATTATTCATAATTTTATATCAAACTATAAATTGTAAAAATAAAATATAAAACGCCAACTGTATAATAACGTACAATAACATATAATAACGTATAAAAGTGTAGAACAACATATGACAATAGAAATGTATATTGGTTTAGAACATATCATAATGGTAGTATTTTAACGCTAATATTGCAATGTTGATGCATAACATAAATTCTAATTTATCGTAATGTTACTAAAATTCATCTGTTAAATTGTTGCAGATTATTTATAAATCTATAATTGCGTTAAGTTAAAAAAATAGCGCACAGCTAACCTATAATCGGTTTAAACTGTTCGCCATCTTTTTCCAATATTTCGAGTATCATTTTCGCTCCCATTCGGAAGCCATCAGTAAAGCGTTCCTCACCACTGATGGTGTTGAGTTTCATCTGCTCAGAAATATATTCTTGCAGTAGCTTACGCTGTTCATCGTTAAGTTGTTCCATTAGCTTTTCTTCAAGGGCACTAATCTTTTGCATTGCTTTTTGATAGTCACTACCTTGGACAACTGATTTTGCAACTGGATTTAGGTTGCCTTGGTACAGTTCGCTTAGTATTTTTTCTTTCTGCATTTTCATCTCCTCCTCAAGCACAACACAATACCACAAGAGGGGATGAATAGCTATACAAAAAGATACTGATGTGATAGAATATTTAAAAAGGAGGTTAATTATGCCAAATTATATTAATAACATACGTAAAAGCGGAATAAGTATTTATGAATTAGTTTCACCAGAAAATAAAGATTTGTTTATCCCTACTATTGAACTTGAAAATATTTTAAACAAAGCTTTGTGTGGTATAAGCTTAAATGGCTTAGCACTACGAACACGTTCAAAAGTAGTGAAATCTTCTATATGTGAGGCTTTAGGATACCCTATTCCAAAATCATTTAAAAAGACACAGCCAAGGTTTCCATCCCAAAATTTTGATGTTTATACCCAAAAGTCCATGAACTTGCAAATTTGGAATGAGGAAATAGATCCTACTCGACGCTATGTAATAATTGAAATTGACAACAATGATGTTATGCGCCGTGTAAGAGTATTGACTGGAGATCAGCTTGCTTTTTTTGACAATACTGGAACTCTTACAACAAAGTTTCAAGCAACAATGCGCAATTTTGGTGAAAGCAGATTATTTTCCAACAGAGACACTCAAAATGTATCTTTATTATGTAATAGCACTGTATCTGAAACAATATTTGATGCACCCAATAGTATGCCAAATAGAAGGTCAATGTTGCCAATTTCGCAAATCTATTGCAGACTGTTACCATTAATAGGCAAACGCATCAATAGAATTGATGCCATACAAGAAAGAAATCGAGGTGCTGAACTTCACCGTTTAATCTGTCAGCATCTCGGTTTTAATCACTATGCAGATGATGGAACATACCCAGACATTTTAAATCAATTAGTTGAAATTAAACTGCAAACCTCTCCAACTATTGATTTAGGGTTACATTCTCCAGAAGAAACGAACCCCATATTACAAATAAATGGGAATTTATTTTATAGTTCTGACATTAGATATGTCATTGTAGATGCGAAAGTTGAGGATAACTTTGTAATCTTAAACCATCTTTATGTTGTAAATGGTGAAGATTTTTGCAAATATTTCCCGATGTTTGGTGGTAATATTCAAAATGCAAAGATACAACTTCCTTTGCCTACTAATTTTTTTGATTAGCTAACTGTAAACATTTTTTTAACCAAATCATCTAAATTTTCTTTTTGTGTTTGATCCATCTTATTATCATTAAGTATTTTTTTCACTATACTTATTGCTCTTTGTGCTTCATCTGTTTTAGGATTTGGAATTGGAAACTGACTAACATATTGCGTCATGTATCTTCTTTTTCCAGAGTATAGTTTATTATTAAATTTTATATCATAGAAATCTTCAATAAACTTACTATTTGCTACTGCTAATGCAAGAGCAACTATATCCATTTCAACACCTTGAAAAATATCAATCCAATAGCAGTCACCATTTACTATAGCACCAGATTGGTCTAACCAAAATGTAGGGTGTGCTGCTATATCCCGAAATACAATTTTCATATCTTGCCATATTTCAGGATTTTGTGGCACCCATATTTCATACCAATTTCTTTTGGCCTCTTGAATGTATTTTCGAGAGGCTAACTGTTTTTTATGCTTTTTAAGGTAATCAAGACTTTTAGGGTAAAGAGTCATGTCATAAGCACATTTTTTACCGTCCACTATTTGGTGAGTATATAGAACTTCCCAATGATCATTATTTGAAGCAATAATTTGTCCCGCATTTCTATGAGTTATAAGTGGATGCAGTAGCTCGGGAACTTGGTTACCTGTTCGTTCGACCCAATCATTCCCTATAAAAACATTATCGGCTGTGGTTTTTATGCCTACTCGAATTTTTCCTATCTCAGAAAATGTCTTCCATGTTTTTTGAGAAACCATTTGCAACCATAGGTCTATATCATCAGTAGCTATTGTCCATATATCTGATGAATTATTTATGTTAGAAAGCCTACCTGTTTTTACTCTATAACAATTACCATTAGGCAACTTATAAACTCCTGCATTATCTGTTACCTTGAAAACATTTTCCGCTTCAATTGCACATGCATCGAAATCACATTCATATATAGCTGTGAAAGTTGGCTCTTGCATTTTAGTAGTTGCTTTTTTAAAAACAATGATGCATGGTAGAACGGCAGCATCAAAAAGATGTGTATCACCAAAATCTACAATTTTTCTCAATGTAGTATTTTCAATTAGATAGCTACGTAATTGTGATCCAGACTTGACTGACATAAATTTGTTTGATGTTATAAATCCCGCTATTCCATTAGATGCTAACATTTTTTCAGCTAACATCATAAAAGCATAGTATATATCAACTCTTCCATTCAATCCTAATTTTGCAGACAGCTCTTGTGCCTTATCAGCTCCCAGTATTTGTGTTCGAATATATGGTGGGTTTGCAATTACATAATTAATATTAGAGCATTCTTGTAATGTAGGATTGTTAATTGTATATTCAATAAAATTTTTGCAATGTATTTGGACATTGACATTCGGATATAACATTGTTAAGTTTTCCCTTGTTTTCAATGCAACATTATTATCTGTTTCAAATCCTATTAGGCTTATCGAACAATCTATTTCTTTTAGACGATCAAGCAATGCTACTGCAAGTACTCCATCTCCTATAGCAGGATCTAAAATTCTTATTGATTTAAGATTTGTTTGGGAATCTGCTAACATCATCTCATCTGCCAGATATTCAGCCATTACTGCTGGGGTATAAACTACACCATTGGCTTTATCATAATTAATTGATTTGTATCGACTCACATATTCACCTCGTTTCCAAGAAATATTATACACTATTTTTGATATGAAAGCTATGAGAAGAACTTAATCTTCTTAAATTAAAAAGAAAAGATGCCTGCTGGCTACATTGTTTTGCAAGCATCTTTTTTGTATGAATCTTACGTAATGTGATATAAGCCCATAAAGACTATTTGTGCTTAAGATTAGTTGTCCTTTTTCTATTTCCACCGTCCTTATGCAAGTATCTGCCAAATATAAGTCGGTGCGGTAATCGTGAAAATTAAACAAGCAAATAGAATTGCTGGGCCAGTCCATTCAAACTGACCACTTTTTCGATAATCAAAGTACGCCATCCCCAATTTGGCAAAGAAAAACACTGCCAATATGAGGTCGATTGCAGGGAATACAACCTTATTTACTACGGTTTTAATCTGCCCTGAAGCATCATTCCAAGTTCCCTCAATGGCTCCGGCAACATCCCCCGCAGCAAAAGCTGTGGTGCTAAAAGCAAGGCACACAATCACTGCAATCACAATGCAGAATACTATTTTTTTGTTTTTTGTCATACATTTATTCCTTTCATTTTAAGGGTTCAGAGGACCGATATGCCAGTCATCCCAAACAGATCCTCTGATGTTTAATGTGTTGGTTAGGTTAGATGAAAGCATACCCACGGGTGTCCAACTATCAATTACCCAAGTGTTCACCTCATAGTTTCCGTTTGGAAACCACACAGGTGTGAAGTGGGTTCTGTTTTTGTAGGTGGAGTAGTTATTTTTCTTAAACTCAAAGCTGCCACCGCTCATTCTTTCAAGCAATCTCCAGTAGGTCTTGTAGCCAAACTCTGGGAAATAGCTGACAGCATTTTGTGGCTTGGAAACTGCTGAGGACTGGTTGGTGCTGACCGATGCCGACACCTTTTGGTTGATACCATATCCACTTTTCATAGTAGAGCCTGTGGCTGTTGGATTTTTGCTGTCACAGGTAATATTCATATTGGCAGAAAAGGAAGCATAGTAGCGGTTCAAATCAAACTCCCACCATCCCTCATCTACCCAGTTTGACACCCAATAACTGCTTGAATGGGAATTGCCCTCACTATCCGTCCAATCATCTGACTCCCAATGACCTCTGTCCACCCAGTACTCTTGCCACCACGGACGCCACACCGACCAATCTGCTCTTTTCTTTTCTGCCCTTGTAGGGACAGATTCTTGGCAGAAGCTATCGTTACGATCATCGGCAACAGGGTTCGGAGGTGGATTCTTATCAAGGTCAACAATCTTGTAGTTGATAGTAGTTTTATCTGTACCACCCGGGCCACGAACAGAAACATTAGTAACCATATCCTGCTCGGTAGCCGGGGTAGTCCATTTTACCCAAGCAAGTTGACTATCGCCATCGGGGTAATAGACATTGCCCACATTATAGGTTCTACCTCCAATACTGAAGCTAACTGTTGTAGGATTATCGGGATCAGACTGCCCACCACTGACAGTTACAGCTGTGATGACCTCGGTGTTTACTCGATATTCATAGTCATAGGAGGACACCACAGGCTTTTCGGGCTGCTCGGTAAATCTGACGATGCCAAGACCGAGAGAGGACTTGATATCTGCATTAGATACAGTTTTAGTGGTACTGCCACTCCATGCAGGATAGCCGAGGTCAGATACTTCGAGAAACATGGCAAGAGGTAGGTTCTTATGAGATAATGATGCCATTCGTCTGCGAAGCAGACCACTGACTTGCTCATCATAGATAGCCGCTTCGGTTGCTGTTGTTAAAACCATAACACCCTCAAACTTATAAAAGGCAAATGGCTCTATCAACAACTTGTATTTACCACTGATGAGCACATCGTAGTTCATCCCTGTCTGATTGGCAATTAATTTAATTGTGTATTCAGAACAAAAATATTTCTTTATAGCATCAATGTTGTTGCTACCATTGGTGCTTATAATTTTTGGCATAGCCTGTACAGGATTAATGCAAGTATATCCACCTTGTTGCGGGGAAAGTGCCTTACCATTGCTGTATTGAATCTTGCTTACTTTACCAAAGTTGTATATTGAGGAGCTTGGTGTGCGGTTACTGATATCTATGGGTGTAGTAACCGCAGTGTGGGTGTCTGATTTTACCACTGTTACTCTTACTCCTTCGTTACCCAGTGACCACACATTGGTGCTTGTGCCGCTTTCCATATCGCCGCCGCCACCGTCAATGTTTCCATCTCCCACAGCAAAAGCAGGGACAGAAAAACTACAAACAATGGCAAGGGTTAGGCAGAGTGCTGTTAGAATTTTTTTCATCTAATCTCCTTTCCACAAAGAAAAATGCACTGCTTGACTGCAGCGCATTTTTCTTAGCTTATTATATATATTCAGTCCATAATGCCGACTTGTTTATTGATATCTCCGTCGCTGTCACCTTTAATGGTTTGGTTATCGCCCATATTAGGCACATTATCGAAGCCCGGCAAGCCACCGGTTGGATTGTTTGGCTTTTCTGCGGGCTTATCCTGTGTCTGCGGAGGAGTGGGGTTTTCCTCAGTAGGTTTATCCACTTTCTCTCTATTCGGTTTCTGCTCTGGGTTAGTAAGTTCTTCCGCGGTATAGGTAGGCTTTTGGGGGATGTCAGATTGAATTGTTTGGTCGGTGCCCTTGTCATTGCCATGTGTATTTTCTGTTTCCTGTGGGATTTCGATGTCGGGGACCACAATTTTATTTTCTTTTTCTGTGGTATCGGGTGTTTCTACCACAATGCTTTGGGGTTCAGTGCTGCTGTCGAGAATATTCACATCGTCAGTGGCAGGAGTTCTAAATGCTCCTGAAATAAGGATTACAAGCACTGCACTGATGGCAAGACCACCTGTTATTACAAGTCTTTTCTTGGTTTTATCTGTTATATTTTTCATAAGGTTTTTCCTCCTGTATTTTTGTTAAGGCAAACACTACCACACAAAGCAAATAATAGCTACTGAAAGATGATAGTTAAGGAAAAGTTAAAATATAGGGGTGTACCCGGCACTGTTTTTCACCTTAATTCTCATAGGTGCCAATAACTTTCCACCAAAGGAAACAGGCACTTCGAGCATGATAGAACTATCTACCTTAAATCTGTTTCCCTCACGATCTGCTGCGGCAAGTGGTGCGTTTTCAATATCTACATTGAGATTCCACACCTTAAATTGCACCTCGGTGGTATCGCTTGCAAATTTCACATGGTAACCATTTTCAATGTAAAGTCCAAGGATTGTATCCATTTTATCATAAATATCGCCATAGTCCAAGGATAGTAGGTGCTGCCTTTGAGTGGCATATACAGCTTGAGAGTTTGTGTTTGTTGTGACGAAATTTCAATACCGATCTCAGAAAGCATTTCAGCGAGATCTTGGTTATAGCCATGATAGACAAGATATCCTGCGCTTGTAAATGCGCCGTTTTCACATTTCAGTCTTTGACTGCCGTACCGTTCAAAGTCGATATATTCCTCTAAGTTATCATCATACTCAAAGTGGCCGCTATCACAGATCATATATCTGCCGTAGTCCTTTGCATTATAAATTCCATCGAACATTTCAAATTCATAGGCACTATCGAAAATTGCATCAAGGTCTTTCATGGTTTGCGGCTGTAAATCACCTGTAAGATTGTTGAAATATGGCATTTCTTTACTACCCATTTCAGCAATTCTCTTGGCAATATGATTGATGCCGTCAAGCTGTTCTTGACTGTTTTTCGGTAAGGCTTTTAGGATATTCTTCATCTCATCATTAAATAGGCTGCTGTCCATTGTGATCTCGCACTCGGAAACATCTCTTGCACCCAATCGTTCCAATGCCTTGGTAAGCTCCGTTTCCGCATAGGGTAGATAGAGGTATTCCGCAAAGCCATCCTTGCTCAGCGTGAGGGTTCCCATATTTTCTTCCCAGTAATATTCGGGGAAATGGGTGCCGTCATAGGCCTGTTCAAACTCATTTTTGTTTTTGTAAATAATGCCGTATGGGATTACCAACGGATTAGGGTTATCGGCAAGCACCTTTTTGAAATATTCCTCGCCATTCAGTCGGTTTAATTCCTCCATAGTCACGCCGCCACGCTCTACGAGGTACATACTCTTGCCTATGGCGTCAAGGTCGCTGAAATCGCTCACAACTCTGGCACAGTGGGTGTTAAAGGTGAGATTGATGAGGCTGTCAATATCTTCAATCTGTTCGCCGTAAGCTACTGCATAGAATGTGGTCATTTCCTTTCCGTCAAAGCTGTCCAGTCTTTTGGCAAGGTAATTGAGTTTGTCCAGATTAAAAGTCTTGTTCTGGAGTAGAGCATTGGCTCTGTCATCCATATACACACTATCGACTGTTATCTCAGCTTGACTGTTATTGGAGATACCGAGAACCTCACAAAGCTTGTCGATTTGTTCTTCACTGCAAGGTATTGTAAAACCTGTGGTGCTGTCTTTTGTTTTAATTCTAATATTCAATTTTTGTTCCTCCATTTCTGATTTAGGCTATAAAAAAGAGCCACTTCAAATTGAAGTGACTCTAAGCGTTAGCTTTCATATAGATTTGTGATTTCCAAACCATTTGTTTTTGCATAGTTTACTGTGTACGCTGTTCCGCCTGATCCACCGTCATAATAGGCAATCATCTTGCTACATCGGTCTACCATATATCGGTTGCGTTCATGGTAACAGCCTTGCTTGTAGTGCGTATTTAGTGTAACGACCTCATCACAGTAGGGCAGAGTATAGTCAAAGTAAAGTTCTCTGTCTTTCTCGCTCCATCGAGAAGCTTGCTCCCCAAATGGAATCACTGCTACAAGTTTGAGTGGCTTTTGTCTTGGCTCATTCAGTGAAATGACCTTTTTCCTTCGTAGCACCATTTGGGCAGCAAGTAAATCAAATCCATAGCAGGCTCCCATATAGAAGGTATCAATGCCGTTTTCGATTGCATTGTCAATTTCAGCTAAAAGCTTTCGTTTCAGATGCTCCATTTCTTGCTCTGTCTTAGGTAGCTTTTCACTGCGATGACCGGTGAAACAGAGTGAATGTTCTTTTGTTTGCATATTATCTTTCCTTTCAAATAATACTATATACATAGTATCTATATATGTGTAAATAGTCAAGCGTAACAAATTCAGATAGACTATTTATAGAGAGGTGAGAAATATGAGTAACGCAAATTCTATTTTTGAGATAAAAGACTATGGCAAAATATCCTTTCATATTAAGGAAATCATGGATAAGAAGAGCTTAACACGCAGTGCTTTAGCTCGTCTTGCTGATGTTCGTTTTGAGGTCGCTGACAAATGGTACAACGGAAACATAGAGCGTATGGATGTTGATGTGCTGACTCGTATCTGTTTTGTTTTAGACTGCGACATCAGTGATTTAATGACCTATTCAAAGTAACGATAAGAGTCTCTTTCGACAGGCTCTTTTTTACTGATTCACAGTCATAATCTCATCGCCATATCTCTCAATTAAGAAAGCCTGTATAATGGTTTTAAAGGCAACCTCACCAATCAGAGTTTTATCGGCAAGCTCATTTTCCTTGATGTGGAGCTTACCGCTTGCAATGGTTTTGGCTGCTTGAAATAACGCATAACAGGTTGTGTTAATGCCGGTGAGAGTGATTTCCGATAGTGCAATTTTGTTTGGATAGATGTGATCTTTTGCTCTATCCCAAAGCTGTTCATTGGCTGTCAGTAAATACAGCAGTGCAAGGTTTTGTTTCTTTGTGCTTTGCAAAAGGGCGCTACCTTGTGCAAGACATAAATATCTATCCTTGTGATAGGAGGACATGAACCATTCGCCGGTGAAGCTGCGGAACAAACCTCGGAGTCGTTTCTTGAAAAAGAAGTCATCTGAGTCCCAAAAGCTATCCTTGATAAAATCAGCATATCCGATTTGACCAAAATCTGCTCTCTCCAAAAGATATGGGCACTGTAACCTTCGGCAGCCGCCCTTGCTGTATTCACTGCAATAGATACACCTCTTGAATTCTTCCTTTTCGTCAATTGTTTTCTGTCCTATGATAAACATTCCTTTCGTTCTCGGTAAAAAATTAGGAACAGACATCATCATCTGTTCCATTTCTTGTAATCTCGTGCCGTACATAAAGCTACGTGACATTGTTCTCATTCCTTTCGATTTAATTTGGGGTGGAAATAAACAAAGACCAAGTCTTTGGATTTCTCCATAGACTTGGCCTTAATTTGAAGTAGCGCCTTTTTGAAACCCTCGTTAAATCTTTTGGTTAAAAAGGGCGCTACCCATATATGTGAGGGGTAACAGCTGTATTTCAGGTTATATTCATTGATTTTAGTTCCTTTCTTCTAAAACGCAAAAAAGGCCCTGATTTCTTATTATTGAAATCAGGGCCTTACTTATATTTTATTCGATTGTTATGAGTGGCGCCCTTTTACACAGGGTGCAACAAAGTGGCTTAAACACTGGGTTTTTCAGCACTCTCAAAAAAGGGCGTTACTTTTTATTTTGCCACTATGTACTGTGCTTTTGGAGCTTATTATGTGCAAAATCGTGATAGTTCAAATACACTGACAGCCGAAAATCGAAGTTTTCACATCCACGAAAATGACTTGCAAAAAAACGCTTATTTTTTGAGAAAAAATGCTTGTAAATAGCGATGTCATCGGCATTTCTGCCGATGACATCTTTTACTACCATTTCTTATGGTGCGGATGAAGTGACTTGAACACTCACGGGGGTAATCCACTAGAGCCTAAATCTAGCGCGTCTGCCAATTCCGCCACATCCGCAATTGCAAGAGTTATTCTATCATAGAACACCATGTTTCGTCAAGTGCAATTGCGAGAATTCCTGTAGATTGTACTATTTTGTATGGATAACACCGCAATCCAGCATCGATTGCGCTGCAAGTAAAATACCCATCTTACCGCTGTGGTAGGTGAGCCCGCCCTGTAGCCACACCGCATAAGGCTCGCGAATTGGGCCATCGGCAGAAAGCTCGATAGACGCCCCCATCGTAAATGCGCCTGCCGCCATAATGACAGGGCTTTCGTAGCCCGGCATTTCCCACGGTTCAGGCTGTACAAACGCATCTACCGGCGAACCTTTTTGTACGCCCTGGCAAAATGCTACCAAACCGGTATCGCTGCCCAGCGTCACCGCCTGAATAATATCGGTACGCGGTTCATCGTACTTCGGGTACACCTCGTACCCGAGCAGGTCAAAATATGCCGACGCAAACACCGCGGTTTTGAGCGCGCTTGCCACTACATCGGGTGCAAAGAACAGCCCCATAAACATATTGCGCGTCTGCCCCAGCGTACAGCCAACCTCCTTGCCCATACCCGGCGAGGTAAGCCGATAGGCGCAAAGCTCCACCAGGTCTTTTCTACCCGCTATGTACCCGCCGGTCTGCGCAATGCCGCCGCCCGCATTTTTAATCAGCGAACCGATGATAAGATCTGCACCCGCCTGTGTGGGTTCCCTCTCCTCAGCAAACTCACCGTAGCAATTATCCACCATAATGATTGCATCGGGGTTGCCCATACGTACCGTTTTACACAGCTTTTCAATTTCGGAGATGCGCAGCGAGGGGCGCAATGCATACCCGCGTGAGCGCTGGATGTACGCAACCTTTACGCCTTTTACCGCCTCTGCCATCTTCTCGTAGTCGGGCGTACCGTCGGGTAATGGGTCGAGCTGGCGGTACTGCACACCAAAATCTTTGAGTGAGCCTGTGTTTTCGCCGCGGATGCCGATGACCTCTTCCATGGTATCATACGGCGCACCGGTGATGGAAAGCAACACGTCGCCGGGGCGAAGAACACCAAACAACGCAGTGGTGAGTGCATGCGTGCCCGACACAAAATTGTGCCGTACCAATGCGTCTTCGCACCCTGTTATCTCAGCAAATACGGCATCAAGCACCTCACGGCCGCGGTCACCGTAGCCATAGCCGGTGCTGCCTGCAAAATGGGTTTCACTCACTCCCTGACGATTGAATGCCGACAACACCTTAAGCTGATTGTATTCGGCAATCTCATCTATCTCTGCAAAGCGAGCCGCACATTTTGTCTCCGCCTGTTTCGCTGTTTCCTTTAAATACGAATCAATTTGAAAAAAGTTTTGTTCCATGTTTCTATCCTTATTTTTTAATATTCTTGATGCAGCTTTATTTCAATGAATTTTTCGGTTTCCTCAAAGCCCAGCCTGCGGTAGAGCCGGCCGGCACTCTCGTTAAGCGCCACAATTTGCGGTAAACGCCCGTCACTTTGAATGCGTGCAATCAGCGTTTTTAAAATTTCGGTTGCAAGCCCTCTTCCCCGCTGCTCGGGTATTGTCGCAACCGAACCGATCACCGCAGTTTGCGGGTTCTGGTAGTATACGCCCGCCGTAGCCGCCAATGTAGGTACCTCCCGCCCGTTTTGGGCACAATTACCGTCATTGTAGATGCCATAGACATAGGCAAGCTCACGGCGTATTTTCAATGATATATCGCAATACCAAAGTTCAAATACCGCGTTTTGCATGTTTTCAAATGTGGCTTGCAGCAGTGGGAAAACGTGGTCCAGCTTTGGAGCAGTTTCTACCTGTCTGGTGGGCTGCACCTGCGTGCCACTGTAGCACATTACCGTCGCGGCGGTATAATCGCCCCGAAGCCCCAGCCGCTGTGCTGCCGGCTCTGCACACACCACTGTATGGCAGCCGCACATACGAATAAACTGGCGCAGCTCGGCGGGGTCAAACTGCTTGTCATCTATGGTGAGCACACCGTCACAGTTTGAAAGCAAGGTGCCTTCCTCGGTGCGGTAGAAGTAGGGCGGGTTGGGCAAGTCTTTATACGCAATCCATTGTGTATAAATCCTGGCATTGTATACCGATTGTGTGCATATCACCTCATCTGCAAGCCTAATCAAGGGCAGACATCTCCCTGCTCAGCCTTGCCACCAAAGCTCTTGTGTGCTCTATATCTGTTATTTTCAACACACAGGAGGGTGAATGCAGGTAACGGCAGGGCATCGATACCGCAATACACCGCACACCGCCGCGCGAGCACTGAATGGAGCGTGAATCGTTGCCGCCATACACGCCCTCTTTGGTTTGCACCGGAATATTCTCTTTGCTGCCTATTTCCATCGCCAATTGATACAACCCGCTATCGTAGATGGTACCGCGGTCCATAAAACCTACAACAGGCCCCTTGCCAACCGAGCACACCTTTTTTGCGTCGGGTACGCCGCCCACGTCACCCGCTGTGGTGGTTTCCACCACAATTGCACAGTCAGGGTCGGCTGCAAATGCTGCTGTCTTTGCCCCAACCGTGCCGATTTCCTCCTGTACTGTAAAGGCAAACCATGTATCATATTCCAGCTCACCTTTAATCATGTCAATCAAAATCGCACAGCCCGCTCTGTCATCCAGCGCACGCGCCTTAATCATTCCGTCACCGAAGTGGACAAAGTCGCTGTCATACACCGCACGGTCGCCCATGCGTACATATTGCTCTGCCTCAGCCTTATCTTTTGCACCGATATCGATATACAGGGCATCGGTCTCAATCACCTTGTCTTTTTCGGCAGCCTCCAGCAAATGCACCGGGCGCGCACCGATTACGCCGTACACACCGTTGTCACCCACCAGCACCGATTTACCGATAATGACGCGCGAATCAATGCCACCCACGGTTGAGAACTTAAGCAGCCCGCTATCGTCAATGTAGGTGATAATAAACCCCACTTCATCCATATGTGCAGCGAGCAGCACCTTTTTCTTGGGGCGCTTTGCACCCTTTTTCAACACGAGCAGGTTGCCCACATTGTCGATGTGGTACTCACAGTGCCCGTCAATTTCTTTCATAATAAACTCCGCCACAGCGGCTTCATCGCCCGAAACACCTTTTAACAGGCTCAGGCGCTCGATTAAATCAATCATTTGTGCGCCTCCTCCGTTTTGATAAATTCTACAATGAGTTTCGCGGTGTTCTCGATATCGCCTACGCTCACTTTTTCAACAGGCGTATGCATGTAATGTTGAGGAATGGAGAGCAAACTTGTAGCAACACCCGCGCCGCTGGGCACAATTCCGTCGGCGTTGGTGCCGGTGGTGCCGCCCATCACCTCAAGCTGATAGGGAATGCCGCATTCTTTCGCAATTTCAATCATACGGTCGCTCATATGCTTGCTGAGGATCGGTGCAATCCCAATCATTGGGCCCTTGCAGAGGTCACCGCATTTGTGGCGGGGCGCGTCCGGGGTGTAGCCAAAGCTGACATCCACCGTGATGCAATGGGTGGGTGCGACAGAAAACGCTGCTGTTTTAGCGCCGGCCGCGCCAGTTTCCTCCTGCGTGGTGAGGGTGAGTGTAATACCGCAGTCAAGGTCGGTATCCGCCAGAAGCTGCACGGCACGAATTACCGCGGCACAGCCCGCTCTGTCATCCAACGCTTTGCTCGTGATGAGGTCGCCAAGCATCTCACGGCTGCGCGCTTTGATGGTGACACGGTCGCCAAGGCATACCGCCGCCTGCGCCTGCTCGCGGTTCATACCAATGTCGATGTACAAATCATCTATTTTCGGGTTCTTTTTTTCGCCGTCCCCCTGCAGGTGCGGCGGGGTAGAGCAGATAATACCGGTGAGCGGCTGTTTGCCGTGTACCACCACTTCAGAGGCGAGCAGCAGCCGGCGGTCAATTCCGCCGACAATGCTCACCTTGAGAAAGCCATCCGAATCGATGTAGGTGACAATCATACCGATCTCATCAATATGCGCATCGAGCATATAGTGGCGCGCACCCTGCTTTGCCTCACGCACACTGCAAATGAGGTTGCCAAGGTTGTCGATCCGTACGGCTCCGTACGGGGCAAGAATGTCAGCCGCCAATGAAGTGACGTTGTTCTCTGCACCCGAAACACCTACAGCGGCCGCCAGCTGTAGGGTAAGTTCTTTTATATCCATTGCGTTTATCCCCCTCATGGTGCTATTTTACATCAGTTGCCAATGCTTGCTTTTCTGGTTTGTTGCGAGAAACGCTATAAAGCGTTAACAATGCTTTTAAAGTGCCTGCCCCTAAGCTCAAAGTTCGCATATTGATCAAAGCTGGCACAGGCGGGCGAAAGCGTTACAATATCGCCTTGTACTGCAAGCTCGTTTGCTTTCGCAACAGCTTGCTCCATTGAGTCCACATGGTAGATCGAAAGTGCTTCGGGGTTGTAGCCCTCACATGCCAGTACTACACTTTGTATTTTATCTGCGGTATCGCCCATTAAAATCAGGTGCTTTACCTTTTCAACAATTTTAGGTGCAAGGGGCTCGAACGGAATCTTTTTATCGTAACCGCCCGCAATCAGAATCACCTTATGCGAAAACGAGTTTAGCCCCGCAATGGCTCTGGTAGGGCTGCTTGCAATTGAGTCGTTGTACCATTTTACGCCATCCAACTCACGCACCAGCTCAATACGGTGCTCCACGCCACCAAACACCCGCGCCACCAGCGCAATGTTTTCGGGCGAAACCTCTCCCCACACAGCGGCAATCGCGGTAAGGTAATTTTCAATATTGTGCACGCCGGGTATGCGAATTTCATCGCGGTGCACCACACGGGTAACACCGTTTTCCCCCGCCGCGCAAAGGTAACCCTCGCTATCGAGGAAAGCCCCTCTTTCCACTGCGCCCTGCCGCGAAAACCAGCGCAGGTCGCCGCGCACAAGCTCGGCAAAGCTGCGGGTGATTTCGTTATCTGCACCCAGCACCGTGCGGGAAAACGCATTTTGATGTACCACAAGGTGCTTTTTCGCGCCAATGTATTCCTCCATGGTGCCATGCACATCCAGGTGGTTGGGGGCAACGTTGGTGACCACCGCCACGTCCACCGCCTGACGCATAGAGAGCAACTGAAAGCTCGAAAGCTCTACCACCGCGCAATCGTCGGGTGCAATCTCTTCTATATAACACAGCAGCGGCTTGCCGATGTTGCCGCCGATGTGCACGGTTTTGCCCTGTGCGCTGAGCATTTCACCTATAAGCGTGGTGGTGGTGGTTTTGCCGTCCGACCCGGTTACCGCATATTTTTTGCAGGGGCACAGGTCAAGGAACACCTCCATTTCAGAAGTGACCACCCTGCCCGCTTCGCGCGCCGCGGTAAGCTTTTCGTTGTTGTAGTACATGCCGGGGGTGCGAAAAATAACGTCATATGCCATTAGGCCGTCAAGGTAGCGTTCGCCAAGGTCAAACTTTACCCCGCAGGCCTTCAGCTCGTCCGCCACATCACCAAGCTGCTCTGCTGTTCGTTTGTCGCACAGCGTGCAGTCAATACCCTTGCCCGCCATCATTTGAATCAATCTGGTGTGGGTTACACCCACACCAATAAACGCTACCTTTTTGTTTTGCAGCGTGTCAAAAAAACGTTTCACTTTACTGTCCATTTTGTAAACCACCTCTGCGGCAGGGTGCGCCGCCTTAAATTAATCTTGCACATTCCTATATTATACTTTTGTAATGGCGAAATATCAATAAAACCGCATAAAAAAGCCCTATTTCCCTCCAAGTAATGAAACTGCCCTGTTTTACCGCCGCATTGCGACAAAAAAACTGCTGCCTTTTGGGCAGCAGTTTCTCAGTTTCATCTTACCATACAGAACTGCTTGAGTTTAAAGTTTTTTTGCACCGTTTCAAACAGCTTAAAGCCATAATGCTCATACATATGCACATTTTCTACATTATGTGTCTCAAGCGACGTAGTCATGTTGTTTTTATCGGCGTATTCCAGCACAGAGCTCATCATTCTGCTTGCAATGCCTTTGCCGCGCATGGACGGCCGCACCGCAAAATAAATGATATGCAGACGATTTTCCTGCTTGATTCCCTCTGTCCATTCCGAATTGAGGTAGCTCTTGCCCTTCATAAAGTTGATGAACGTTTGCATGCTCGGGTCATCTTTAATGAGGTATGCTGCTGTTTTCAGTGCATAAAAAACCTCGGTGGCGTAGTATTTGATCGGGTTGTACGGCTCGCTTTCGTCCGATACAACAATAATACCGTTCACATCCTTGCTGTCTGCATAAATCTCACAGTTTTCAAACATCTCATCCAAATCACAACTAAAAATATCCGGCAGAATTTTGTTTCTTATTTCTTGTTTCGGTATCAATTGACAGTAGAGCGGGTCTTCACGAAAGCACTCAGTCAACAACTGTTTCAGCTTCTCTTCGTCTTTTCTGTCTACCCGGTATAAACTTTCGGTTTTCACGATTTCACTCACCTTTATCATCATTAAAAAATGTGTTTGCCTGTTGTATGATTAGGTAAGTATGGCTATGGCATAAATTCCACCCCTAATTGTGTTTTTGCCGGAGTGGTTGTTCTTTGGATAATTTTATTATACTCCCGCGTACATGCCATCTGCAAACTGCTGAAATGTAGCAAAGACTGTGATAAGCGAATGCTTATCACAGTCTTTTTAAGATTGCAGGCAGAAAACCATTGTTTTCCTCTTTATTTCACGTTCTTGCTCTGCCTTTTGGCGTTTGTTCATATTCATATTAAAATTATACAAGATTTGTTAAAATTTAGCCTTATCAATCAGCTTTTTGAGCTGCCCGGTAAAATCCGACGCATCCGCTACACAGCGGTCGAAAATGCGGTCGATGCGCTTTTCCATCTCGGTTTCGGCAGATGCGCCGAAGTGATTGCGGCTTTTGGCTCTGCCGTACTGCCTGACAAGGCGTTTGATCTCACCGGAGGTCGCTTCATCCAATTTGGATGACCTCGCCTTAATCTTGAGCAGCAGATTGTCACAATTTGCAATCAGGTCATTGTACTCCTGCTCGCTCTGCTGTTCAAACCGCGCAATCATCGCCTGCTCATCCTTTTGGTTGACAAAGTTCATTTCAATAATAGCAGCTTCGCCGCCCAAGCTTTTTATTTTTTCACAGAGCAATACCAGCTCGCTCACCTTTTTACTGCCCTTGGGTAGCAGTGAAATGCCTTGATTCACCGCTACAGCGCCAACATCCTTCAGCTTGCGCCATACATATACTCTATTTTTTGAGGGATTGATGGGCAGATTATAATTGAGTGCAATCCAGCGTATTCTTGCTGTTGCCATAGCAATTCCCCCTTTCGATTTTAGACCCGGTTTGCCTATGAGCAATTGCTCGCAGTACCCAAATTTCTTTTCTTTCATTGTAACAGGTGATACAAAAAAGTCAATCTATAGTTTTGTGCCACAGCACGAAAAAACAGGAATCGGCTTTGTGGCCGGGAGCAGGTTTTCAGCCATACAGCTACCTCCTTAAACACTGCGATTAAGCGGGCTTTTGCCAAAGCTTGAAATGTTAATTTATCTAAATAAAGTGCAGCACGTTCTTGCTTTGTGGTATACTGCTACAAACATTATACAACGCTTTTTGCGAACATTGCAATTAAGTGCCAAAAATGATATTATTAAGGATGCGAAGCGGTAGGTCTTTACTTGATTTTTAGCGCTTATTTTGCCATAAGCACACGATCTGCCGCAAATAGAATTGTAAAATAAACTTTATTTTATATTGCAAAGAATCGAAACGGAGGAATCAACCGTGTCAATTGAAAACCTTATGATCCCGCAGGTATATCCTGCCAAGCTTGATATTATGGATACTGAAAAAGCGATTAAGCTGGTGAAGGATACCTTTGAAACCGAGCTCGCCGCTGTGCTAGAGCTCACCCGTGTTTCCGCGCCGCTGTATGTGCGCCCAGAAACCGGACTAAATGACGACCTTAACGGCGTGGAGCGCCCCGTACAGTTTGACATCAAGGATATCGGTGCAGATGTGGCTATTGTACACAGCCTTGCCAAATGGAAGCGCATGGCACTCAAACGTTACGGTTTCAAGCCTGAAACCGGCCTGTATACCGATATGAACGCGATTCGCCGTGACGAAGAGCTCGACAACCTGCACTCGGTGTACGTTGACCAGTGGGATTGGGAAAAGGTGATTCTGGATGAGGACAGAACCATGCATTTTCTCAAGCATACCGTCCGTGATATTCTCTCGGCAATTGTTGCCACACAGAAAAAACTGTGCGCACGTTTTGAGCAGCTCGACTGTTTTATCACACAGGATGTGCACTTTGTCTCTTCACAGGAGCTGGAGGATATGTACCCCGAGCTCACCCCGAAAGAGCGCGAAAACGAAATATGCAAGCGTTACGGTGTGGTGTTCATTACCCAAATTGGCGGCAAGCTGCGCAGCGGCAAGCCGCACGACGGCAGAGCACCCGACTACGACGATTGGGATCTCAACGGCGATTTGCTTATCTGGTACCCTGTGCTAGACCGTGCAATCGAGCTTTCTTCCATGGGTATTCGCGTGGATGCGGCGGCGCTTAGCCGTCAGCTTACCCTTGCGGGCTGTGAAGAACGCCGCGAAATGCCGTTTCACAAAATGCTGCTCGGCGGCGAGCTGCCCCTCACCATGGGCGGCGGTATTGGTCAGTCACGCCTTTGCATGCTGCTGCTGCAAAAGGCACATATCGGCGAGGTTCAGGCTTCTGTCTGGCCCGATGATATGGCGAGCGCGTGTGAAGCAAACGGCATCCATCTGCTGTAGGCGGTGCAAGCGGCTGACCGGCACTGACCAAGATACCCATTTGACAGAAATCTTACTAATTGGGGGCATATTATGGATATGATTGCGAATTTCGGCAGCAAGGTGTTTGATGACAAGGTGATGCGCCAGCGATTGCCCAAACGTGTTTACGACAGCCTAAAGCACACCAACCGCGAAGGCACGCCGCTCGACCCTGCTATTGCAGAAGTGGTTGCGGGCTCGATGAAGGACTGGGCGGTTGAAAATGGGGCAACCCACTACACCCACTGGTTTCAGCCCATGACCAACATTACCGCAGGCAAGCACGACAGCTTTCTCACACCGGCCGGTGATGGCTCGGTGATTCTTGAGTTTTCGGGCAAAAGCCTTGTTGTGGGCGAGCCGGATGCATCCAGCTTCCCAAACGGTGGGCTGCGCAACACCTTTGAAGCACGCGGCTATACCGCGTGGGACCCCACCTCGCCTGCCTTTATCCGCGACCATACCCTGTATATTCCCACCGCTTTTTGCGCCTACACCGGCGAGGCGCTTGATATGAAAACACCCCTGCTGCGCTCAATGCAGGCACTTTCCACCGAAGCTTTGCGCGTACTGCGCCTGTTTGGCAACAACACCTCGCACCGTGTTATTCCCACAGTGGGCGCGGAACAGGAGTATTTTCTGGTTGACCGCAAGCTGTATGAACAGCGACTGGACCTTAAAATTTGCGGCAGAACGCTGTTCGGCGCAAAGCCCCCCAAAGGGCAGGAGCTGGATGACCACTACTGCGGCAGAATTCGCCTGCGTGTGGCGGAGTTTATGGAGACCCTCGACCAAGAGCTGTGGAGCCTTGGCGTAACCGCCAAAACCAAACACAACGAGGCTGCGCCCGCGCAGCATGAGCTTGCACCTGTGTTTGAAAGCGCGAACATTGCGTGTGACCACAACCACCTCACCATGGAGATGATGCGGCTCACCGCAAAAAAACTGGGACTAGCCTGCCTGCTACATGAAAAGCCATTTGCAGGGGTAAACGGCAGCGGCAAGCACAACAACTGGTCACTTTCCACCGATGACGGGCTTAACCTGCTCGATCCGGGCAAAACCCCGTGGGAGAATGTGCAGTTCCTCACCTTTTTGTGCGCCGTGATTACCGCAGTGCACGATTACAGCGATTTGCTGCGCCTTTCTGCCACCAGTGCGGGCAACGACCGCCGTTTAGGCGGCTATGAAGCGCCCCCTGCAATTATCTCTGTTTTTCTGGGGGAACAGCTCACACACACTCTAACCGACATTGCCTGCGGCAAACATGTCGACGTACCCGCTACGGTTTCACTGCAAATGGGAGTAGAGACCCTGCCCAACCTCAAACGGGATGACAGCGACCGCAACCGTACCTCGCCGTTTGCATTTACAGGCAACAAGTTTGAGTTTCGTATGGTGGGCTCGTCGCAGTCGATTGCACTTGCCAATGTGATGCTCAACACCGCGGTTGCCGATGTACTGCACGATTACGCTGATCGCCTCGCCCAGTCTGATGATTTTGACACCGAGCTGAAGGCGATTATTTCAGAAACAGTGCGCGATCACAGCGCTGTCATCTTCAACGGCAACAACTACACCGCCGAATGGGTGGAAGAAGCGAAACGCCGTGGCCTGCCCAACCTCGCCAACACTGTGGATGCCATTGAGGCGATGATCGACTGCAAAAACATCAACTTGTTTGAGCGCACCGGTGTCTTCTCCGAACTGGAGTGCCGCAGCCGTTACGACATCATGCTCGAAAACTATTGCAAGGTGGTCTGTATCGAAGCATCTACGATGCTGGAAATGGCCAAGCGCCAGATTTTCCCCGCCTGCATCAAATACACGGGTGACACCGCCGCCTCTTACAATGCCATGACCGCTGCCGGGCTCAGTGCAGCCGCGGTGCAAAATTACCTCGCAGAGCTTAATGAGCTGCTTGCTCAAATACAGGCAAACATCATCGCGCTGGAACAAGCCTACAGCACCGCACAGGGCATTACCGCTCACAAACCGCATGCAGCCGCAATGCGAGACCATGTGCTGCCCGCTATGGATGCACTGCGTACAAGCTGCGACAAAATGGAAACGATTATGGGCTGCCAGTACTGGCCAATGCCCACTTATACCGATTTGCTTCATCGCGTTTAATTTTCGGCTTTATCCAACTTTCGGAAAGGGGGTACATAGAGCGTGAAAAAACTAATCTCTGCCTTGCTTGCAGCAGTTTTACTGCTGACGGGCTTTACTGCTTGTGGCAAAAAAGATAAAACAGGTTACATTGTAAAGTACGATTTGACCAGTGTGCCGCGCTCGCTCGACCCCCAGCTTGCCGCCTCCAGCGAATCGCTGATGGTTGTGGAAAACACCTTTGAAGGACTGCTGCGACAGGGCGAAAACGGCGAACTGGTGCCCGGCGTCGCCACCGACTATAAAGTTTCGGAAGACGGCCTCACCTATACCTTTCAGCTGCGCACCGACGCTATGTGGAGTGACGGTAAAACACCCGTTACCGCGCATGATTTTGTCTTTGCGTTTCGGCGTGTTGTCGACCCTGTTACAGGCGGGGCAAGTGCTTCCAGCCTGCTGTGCGTGCGAAACGCCCCACAAATTTTGCGGGGTGAGCTTGACGCTTCGGCACTGGGGGTTGCTGCCAAGGATGACTACACCTTTGTCGTCACTCTGGAAACACCCAACCCATTTTTTGCTGAGATCGTCACCTCAGCCGCAGCAATGCCTTGCAACGAAGAGTTTTTTCGTTCCACCAAGGGACGTTACGGCTTAGAGCCAAAATATTTGATGTTTAACGGCCCGTTTATCATCAAAAGCTTTGACGAGCAGCGCCGGATGAGCCTGCGGGTAAACGATGATTACCGTTCCGGCACACCGGTTACTGCCGGCGGGGTAGACCTTTACTTCCAATTTGATGATAAACCGGATCCGGATGATCCGGGTGCCGTGCTCCAAACCGGCACACAAAAGCTGCTGGAACGCTTTTATACCGGTAAAACTGATGCAGCGCCTATTACTTACAGTGATGTGGAACTGCTGAAAACCGAAAACAGCGATTCCATCTACAGTTTTGAAAACACCGTGTGGGGGCTGGCATTCAACTGTAACACCAACACCTACGGCAACCAGAAAATACGCCGTGCACTGATGCTTTCGATGGATACAGATGAGCTCGCGCCTTTTATTACCGGAAACCTTGCCCCTGCTCATGCAATTGTTCCGTCTGCGGTAACCATGCTGGACAAGCCCTACCGCGAAATTGCGGGGGACAACCTGCGCACCGAGCGAGACCCTGCGCTTGCCAAGACACTGCTGCAAGAGGGGCTTTCTGAACTGGAAGTAAGCAAGCTTTCAAAAACCACCATCATCTGCCCCGATACCGGGGGGTTCGCCGCCATGCTGAGTGTTTTGCAGCGTCAACTGCAGGAGGCACTGGGCATTTTCATCAATCTGGAGCCGATGCCTATGGATTCGCTTAACGCCAAGGTACGCAGCGGCGATTATATGCTTGCGTTGGTGCCGCTTACCGCAGGGCGAAACAATCCCGATGCTGTGCTGAACACTTTTTCGGGTTATTCCAACCTGAATATCACCGGATATTCGGATGTGCTGTTTGATAAGACCCTCACCGACGCCATGGTTGCCGAGGACATTGCAGAAGCCGCAATGCTTTACAAGCAGGCAGAGCGCATGCTGATGGACAACGCAGTATATTTACCCCTCGCCTTTGAAACCTCGTATTATGCCGCTTCGCCTAATGTAGAGCAGTTGCAGTTTTCACCGTTTTCGTACAAGGTGTTTTTCAAGCATGCCCGTGCTTCCGAAGCACGAAGGTAAAAAGAGAAGCCCTCTCCATCTGGAGAGGGCTTTGTTGCGTCTATTTCTGGTCTATTTCTGTTTCCAGGCCATTACATACAGCATATGGTCGTTGTCCTCCGCCTTTTTTTCGTCGGTAACAGTGAACCCGCAGGAGCGGTAAAACCGCACTGCACTACGGTTCTCCTTGTACACCTCGAGCGTAAGAGCGCTGTACAGAGCTTTCGCGTAATTAATAAGTGCGGTGCCTATGCCGATGCCCTGCTGCTCATATTCCACAAACAGTGCACCGATCAACGTATTGTCAATCACGCTGATGAAGCCGAGCACCCTGCCATCCCGCTCATCCACATAGGTGTCGGACGAGGGAAGCCAGGCATTTTTGACGGTATCGTAGTTGCCGTACCAGTAATCTTCAGAGATAAACGGGTGCCCCTGTATCGTGGCATTCAGCCAGATCTCCATGACACGCGGAACATCCAGCATGCTGATTCTCCGAATCATTTAGCGAGGCTCCATTTTACGCCCTGCGGTGTATCCTCCAGCACCACGCCCATATCTTTCAGCTTATCGCGGATTTCGTCGGCAGTTTTAAAATCTTTGCTCTTTCTCGCAGCCTGTCGCTGCTCAATCAGCGCTTCCACCTCAGCGTCAATGCTGGCGGTTTTGCGGTTGTAGAGCAAACCGAGAACATCGGTCAACTCATCAAAGATATTTGCAGCAAAGGTTACATAATCTTTGCTGCGCGGCTCGGCAATGGCCGTGTTGATGTCGCGCGCCATATCAAACAGTGCAGCAATGCCGTCTGCGGTGTTCAGGTCATCGTCCATCGCGGTAATGAACTGCTCGCGGCGGGCTTCCAGCTGCTTTTTCATCTCTGCTTCACCCGCACCAATCTCATCCACTGCATTTTTCAGTGCAAAATCGAGGTTGTCGCGGCAGGTATGCAGGCGTGCAAGTGCCGCCTGGCACTGCTCTATCACCTCAAGGCTGTAGTTGATGGGGCTGCGGTAGTGCGCCTGCAGCATCATAAACTTGATTGGCTCGTAGCCAAACTGGTTTGCCACGTCACGGGTGGTGAAGAAGTTGTTCAGCGATTTGCTCATCTTGCGGTTATCCACATTGATGTAGCCGTTGTGCATCCAGTAGCGGACGTAATCCTTGCCGGAGCAGCACTCTGCCTGCGCAATCTCGTTCTCATGATGTGGGAAAATCAAATCCTGCCCGCCGCAGTGAATGTCGATGGTTTCACCAAGGTATTTGCGAATCATTGCGGTGCACTCAATGTGCCAGCCGGGGCGGCCCTTGCCCCACGGCGATTCCCACGCGGGCTCACCGGGTTTTGCCGCTTTCCACAGCACAAAGTCCATGGCGTCCTCTTTTTGATCGCTTATATCAATGCGGTTGCCCGAATCCAGCTCTTCGAGCGGCATATGCGAAAGCTTGCCGTAGCCGGGGTCCTTTTTGGTGCGGAAGTACACATCGCCGCCACTCGCGTAGGCAAAGCCCTTATTCACCAGCTCTTGCACAATGCTGATGATTTCATCAACATTTTCGGTCGCCTTGGGGTGGTGGGTAGCCTCGCGCACGCCCAAACCCTCTGCATCAATTTTATACTCTTCAATGTAACGGGCAGCAACCTCTGCTACAGTAATGCCCTCTTCATTTGCTTTTTTAATCAGCTTATCGTCAATATCGGTAAAGTTCTGCACAAAGGTAACCTGGTTGCCGCGGTATTCCAAATAACGGCGCAACACGTCAAATACACAGATAGGGCGTGCATTGCCAATGTGGATAAAGTTGTAAACGGTAGGCCCACAGGCGTACATTTTAATTTCGCCCGGGGTAATGGGGATGAGCTCTTCTTTTTGTCTTGTCAGCGTATTGTATACTTTCATTTATGTTCCTCCGAAGATTGAATTAGAATGAGTGCCCTGCCACGGGCCGGCATTCTGCCTTAAGCGCTATCAAAAGGGGGGCGGACCCCGCAGAACCACAAAATAACTACCTCAGCCGGTTACTGCATGGTGTTGATACAGCCGCGGTTTTTCCAAACGTAGTTGACACCTGAAATGACGGTGAGAGCTACCGACAGCCACATCAGTACATCGGCGGGCAGTCGCAGAGTCACCCACATTCCCTGATCGCTCGGGCTTACAAGGCCTGAATTCATCAACAGCCACATTACAAGAATGGTGTAAATGATCCATATCATTTGGCACACGGTTTTGTATTTGCCCCATTTGTCGGCAGCAATAACAATACCGCTGCCCGCCGCAACCAGACGCAGCGAGGTAACCAAAAATTCGCGTGCCAAAATAATAACAATTACAAACGCAGGTGCATAGCCCAGCTCCACAAAACAGATCATGCCCGCCATGACAAGGATCTTATCCGCGAGCGGATCCATAAACTTGCCGAAATCGGTGACAAGCCCCCGCTTACGGGCAATTTGGCCGTCGAGCAAATCGGTAAGGGACGCAATTACAAAGATAATAAGCGCCCACAGATAGTTCTGCGGAATTCCGTTACTCAGCATGAACACCAAAAACACCGGAACAAGCGCCATACGCAGCACCGTAAGTTTGTTTGGCAGATTCAATTCAATTCGCCTCCTGTGTGTGACCAACAAGGTCATATTCTATGACATCTTCTATGGTAACCATCACAAAGTCGCCCGCTTGCAGCGCTGTCTCACTGGTGAAATATACCTTGCCGTCAATATCGGGGGCATCGGCGGCGGTTCTGCCGTAGTACAGCTTGTTCTTTTTATCAAAGCCTTCCACCAGCGCTTCCAGTGTTTTACCAATTTTCTCACGGTTGCGGGCTTCCATAATGCCCATCTGTTCTTCCATAATAATATCGGCGCGGCGGCGTTTCACCTCGTCATCAACTTGCTCACCAAACTCCGCAGCAGGGGTTCCATCCTCCGCCGAGTAGGGGAAGCAGCCGAGACGGTCAAACTGCACCTCTTTGATAAACACGCAAAGATCTTCAAAATCCTGCTCGGTCTCACCGGGGAAGCCTGTGATAAACGTGGTACGCAGCGTTACGCCGTCTATCTTTTCGCGCACACGGTTCATCAGTGCGGTGAGCGATTCGCGGTCAAACCGACGGTTCATCCGCTTTAAGATGTTGCCGCTCGCATGCTGCAGCGGAATATCAATGTATTTGCAAATTTGGGGCTGGCGCGCCATGGTATCCAGCAGCTCATCGGTAATGGTATCGGGGTAGCCGTAAAGAATACGAATCCAGTGCAGCCCCTCAATCTCGCAAAGCTTGTCAAGCAGCTCGGGCAGCATCAGCTTGCCGTAAATATCCTTGCCGTAACGGGTGGTGTCCTGTGCAATAACGTTGAGTTCCTTCACGCCGTTTTTAGCAAGTGTTTTTGCCTCTGCAAGCACATCCTCCATCGGCCTGCTGCGAAAGCCGCCGCGGATGATGGGAATGGCGCAATAGGTACAGCGGTTGTCGCAGCCCTCGGCAACCTTGAGGTATGCGGTGTAGGGTGCGGTGGTCATAACACGCTCGCCGCTGAGTATCACCTTATTTTTGTCGGCAAACTCATACACCTTCTGCCCCTGCATGGCTTTTTCAATCGCCTGGGCAATCTGGCTGTTCGAGCCGATGCCGAGCACCACGTCCGCCTCGGGTATCTCTTTCGCAACCTCCATCTGGTAGCGTTCGGCGAGGCAGCCCGTCACCACTACAACCTTCACCCTGCCCTGCTCCTTGAGCCCCACGAATTCGAGGATGTTCTCAATCGATTCGCGCTTTGCGTCCTCAATAAACCCACAGGTGTTGATGATGACCACGTCGCATTTTTTTGCATCGCCGCACAGCTCGTAACCCTGCTTTGTGATGAGCGACAGCATAATCTCCGCGTCAACCTGATTTTTGGTGCAGCCCAACGACACCATTCCTACTTTAATCGGCATTCCATTATCTCCATTATCTTTTACAATTTTATTCGTCGTAGTCATCCGCCTGCGGTATCTCAAATGTATTCAGCACACGGCGAATATCGTCGTAGCGGTAGCCAAGGCGGATAAGCGCATTGATTGTTTTGTCAACGCCCTTTTTATCGCCCAAATACCGCGCATATTTCCGCTCAATAATCGCAGTGATTTTCTCGTCTACATCCACCGTTTGCGCAAGCTGTTCCAGGGTATCTTCAATCAGCTCTTTGTCGACACCCTTTTTGTAAAGCTCCTGCCGAATGCGCGACATGCCATACCCTTTGCTGTTTGCCAGCTGCCTGGCGTAGCGCTCGGCGTAATCCTCGTCATTCACCAGCCCAAGCTCCTCCATACGCCCTGTAACCTCAGCGGCAGTGTCCGCATCGGAGGTTTTGGTAAGCTTATCGGTCAGCTCTTTTTTGGTGTGGCTTTTGTAGCCCAGCAGGTACAGCGCGCGCTCGCGGGTACGGCGCAGGTCTGACTGCTTTTGCAGCTCGAGTAATGCGTTTCGGTCAATTGCTTTGCCTGCCTTGAGCCCCACATTAAAAATAATCTCGGCATCCAGCATCATTGCATATTCCCCGTCTACATAAACAGCGCAGCGTGTTCCCTTTCGCTTTTCAATCGCGGTAATCAGCATTATTCTTCAACTTCCACATCAAGGTCGACCTGCTTTGCCGCAGCACCTTTTTTGCCGGTAGTTTTTCCGCCGCCGCGCACCATCACAAGCTCATCCGCCCTTGCGCGAATCTGCTTGTCGATATCGGCTGTAAATTCGGGGTTGGCCTTCATGTATTCCTTGACATTATCGCGGCCCTGCCCCAGCCTGGTTTCACCGTAGCTAAACCATGCACCACTCTTGTTGATAATTTCAAGCTTTACGGCAAGGTCGAGAACCTCGCCTTCTTTTGAAATACCGGTGCCATACATAATATCAAATTCCGCCTCGCGGAACGGAGGTGCTACCTTGTTTTTCACAACCTTGACGCGGGTGCGGTTGCCAATACCCTCTGTACCGTTTTTCAACTGCTCAATTCTTCGAATATCCATGCGAACCGAGGAGTAGAATTTCAGTGCCCGCCCGCCGGGAGTTACCTCGGGGTTGCCATAGGCAATGCCCACTTTTTCACGCAGCTGGTTAATGAACAGTGCAACGCAGTTGGATTTGGAAATGACACCGGTGAGCTTACGCAGTGCCTGCGACATCAGGCGCGCCTGTAAGCCCACATGGGCATCGCCCATTTCACCCTCAATCTCAGCGCGCGGTACCATTGCCGCAACCGAGTCAATTACAATTGCGTCAATCGCACCCGAGCGCACCAGCGCCTCGGTAATCTCCAGCGCCTGCTCGCCTGTATCGGGCTGCGAAACCAGCAGTGCGTCAATATCAACGCCCAGTGCCTTTGCATAAACGGGGTCGAGTGCATGCTCTACGTCTATAAACGCAACCTCGCCGCCGTTTTTCTGTGCCTCTGCAATGATGTGCAGTGCAACGGTGGTTTTACCTGAACTCTCCGGCCCGTAAATCTCTACGATTCTGCCACGTGGAACACCGCCGATGCCAAGTGCAAGATCAAGTGAGATGGAGCCGGTGGAGATTGCCTCGACGTTCAGCGTTGAGTTCTGCCCCAGCTTCATCACCGCGCCCTTACCAAATTGTTTTTCTATCTGACTGAGCGCCGTTTCCAGTGCTTTTTGTTTATCTACTGCCATTTGTTTCCGTCCCTTCCGACAAACATCCCTATAAAAGAACAAATGTTTATCTCGTCATTACAACTAGATTAATTATATATGAAACGGTTTGCAATTGCAAGGAAACGCCGTTGTTTTACGCCTGCTTTTTATACAAATACAAGCTGCACCAACAGCATATAAACCAACGTGCCCGCACCAATGCTGAGCAGGGTGTTGCCCTTCCAAATATGCAGCAGCACAATACAGGCAATTGCAATAGCCTCAGGGATGGAAAAGGGGGCTGTGGTAAACGACACCCCTTTGAGGCAGTACACCACCAATAGGCCGATTACCGCATAGGGCAGCACCTTACCGAGATACGTAATGTAGGGCGATGTTTTTTTACTGTCGGGGAAGATGAAAAAGGGTAAAAACCTCGTAACCATCGTGCCAAGGGTAACCGCACCGACAATGCCAAGCGTTTGCATAAAGGTAAGCGTCATCACACCGCCTCCTGTTCAATTTTTTTTCGAAACAGAGTTAAAACCGCAAGAATCGACAGCATTGCGGGAATCATAAAGTGGCTTTGCCCAAACAAAACCAGGCATATTGCCGAGCACACCACACCAATTACGGCGGGTGTATGCTTTTTACTGCTTTTCCATTGGTTGATAAAGATTACCACGAACAGCGCCGTCAAAACAAAATCGAGCCCTTTGGTGTCAAAGCTTATCATTGGCCCTAAGGCGCCGCCCAGTGCGGAGCCCAGCACCCAATACCCGTGATCCAGCAAGGTAACAAAAAACATAAACCAATTGCGGTCTACCCCCTGCGGTGGCTCGGCTGAACACAGAATAGAAAAGGTTTCGTCGCACAAACCAAAGATAAGATAAGGCTTAAAGCGCCCCGTCCCCTGGAACTTTTCGAGCATAGAAATACCGTAAAACAAGTGGCGCGCATTCACCATTAAGGTAATGAGCAGTGCATATATCGGGTCAAAAACTGTGGTAAGCAGCGTAATTGCCACATATTGCATGCTGCCCGCAAACGCCACGGCACTCATCAGCACCGTCCAGCCCACACCGTAACCTTTTGTATTCATTAAAATTCCGTAGGCAATGCCCAAAAACAAAAAACCCGTCAGCACCGGAATGGTATGCGGAAACGCAGCTTTGAGCGCCTTTCTTTTTTCGTTCATTGTAAATTCTCCTGTTACATCTTCCGCTGTCAAAGCCGTTTTCTACAGCTCGTCCAGCGTTAAGTCGTATGAATGCAAAAACTCGTGTAAAAAAACATCTGCCTCGGGCAGATGCATTTCGCGAATCGCCTGTTCGGTTGCCTGCCGCGCCTTGCGAAACTCGCGGTTGCCGGCGTTTTCTTCCTCCATACACTTCAGCAAGGCCGAAATTTTATCCGCAGCCTTTACCAGTTTTGCAGCATCGTCCTCGGGCTCCACCGCAAAAAAGCCCTCGTAATCGGGGCGCAGGTCATTGGGCAGCATCGAGAGCAGCCTTTGGTTGGCAGTGTATTCAATTGCCTTGTAGCTATCACGAATCTGCGGGTTTTGATATTTGATAGGCGTAGGCAGGTCGCCCGTTATAATTTCAGAGCAGTCGTGGTAAAGGGCATACAGCACCAGCTTGCCTGCATCGTAGTTTCTTCCCAGCCTCCGGTTGCCGATTACCGCAAGTGCATGGGCGAGAATCGCTACCTCCAAGCTGTGTTCCGCGAGGTTTTCTTCTCGGGTGCTGCGCATCAGCCCCCAGCGATTGATGTATTTCATGCGCGAAAGCATTGCATAAAAGCTGCTGTTGTCCATCAAACGTCCTCCAAAAACACATCTTTTTTTTCTTATCTGCAAAAAACGAGCGCAGAAGAGCCACTATTTGGGTAGCACAGCATATTCCGCGCTTCTTGTGTAAAACTTAACAATAGTATCTACTCTATTATAGCAACTTTGCAGTTTCAATTCTATATTTGTAATTGTAAAACTTCCACAATATGATATAATTTATGTTGTACTAATTTCCATATGGGGTGAAAAGATTTGAACAGCTTAACATACAAAACTCAAAAAAGCAAACACTGGCTGGCGTTTTTTGTGGCGCTCGGCACCGCCGCCGTTATTTTTCTGCCATTTGTGATCTATAACCGCGGGTTTTTTATCTACATTGGCGACTTTAATGTGCAGCAGATTCCGTTTTACAAGCTCGCACATGAAGCTGTGCGCAGCGGAGATATCTTTTGGAACTGGTACACCGACCTTGGCGCTAACTTTATAGGGTCGTACAGCTTTTATCTTACCTTCAGCCCGTTTTTTTGGCTGACACTGCCGTTTCCCACCGAGGCACTGCCTTATTTGATGGCACCCCTGCTGGTGCTGAAAACCGCCTGCGCAGCGCTGACTTCCTATTTTTATTTGCAGCGCTTTGTTCGGGATAAGAACTACGCGGTGATTGGCTCGCTGTTGTATGCATTTTCGGGCTTCACGGCCTATAACATCTTTTTCAACCACTTCCACGAAGTAATTGTGTTTTTCCCCCTTATGCTCATCGGGCTGGAGGAACTGCTGGTAAACAACCGCCGCGGCGTGTTTGCCATTACCGTCGCCATTAACGCCATTGTAAACTACTGGTTTTTTGTCGGCGAGGTCGTGTTTGTCATCCTCTACTACTTTATTCGCTGCACAGGGCTCAAAGGCGGCATTAAAAAGTTCTTCTGGGTGGCGTTTGAGGCGGTACTTGGTGTACTGTGCTCGATGTTTGCTTTGCTGCCCAGTGTGCTTGCGGTAATGGGCAACCCACGCACTGCTCTGCCCGAAAACATGCTGGGGGGCTGGCAGTTCTGGCTGTACACCCACGAGCAGCGCCAGCCGGGTATTCTTGCAAGTTTTTTCTTCCCGCCCGAAACACCCTCGCGCCCAAACATGTTCCCCGACCATGGTGCAAAATGGGCCTCGCTTTCGGCGTGGCTGCCCTTGTTCTCAATGTCTGGTGTGCTCGCATTTCTCATCAGTGCACGCAAAAACTGGCTGCGTAAAATGATAATTGCCTGCTTTGTTATCGCCATGGTGCCCGGGCTTAACAGCCTGTTTGTGGGCTTTAACCACTCGTATTACACCCGCTGGTTCTATATGTTGGTGCTGCTGCTTTGTGCAGCTACCGTGGTGGCACTTGAAAACGCAAAAATTGATATCATGCGCGGATACCGCTGGACAGCTGTGGTCACCGGGGTGATCCTTTTGGCGGTTGGCTTTACGCCGGTATTCAAAGACGGCGCGGTGGAAAAAATCGGGCTTGCCAATGACATGCAGCTCTTTTGGGTTTACGCCGCTATATCGGTACTTGCCCTGCTGCTTTGCTACCTGCTTATTGCGCATGCCCGCCAAAATAAGAACTTTACCCGCACGGTCATCGTTGTGCTTGCACTGTTCAGCGTTAGTTATACGGCGTTGTATCTGGGTATTTCCAAGCAGGATATGGCGGGGGACAACTATATTATTGATAACGGCATAATGGGGCGTCGCAACCTGAAAATGCCCGATTTGGACGAACAATTTTATCGTATGGATATTTATGACAGCGGCGACAACTTCGGCATGTATTGGCACATTCCTAACATTCAGGCATTTCATTCGGTAGTACCCACCTCGATTATGAAGTTTTACCCCGAGGTAGGCGTAAAGCGCGATGTTTCCTCCCGCCCGCAGCCGGAGTATTATGCGCTGCGCAGCCTGTTCTCGGTGAAGTACCTGTTCATCGGCACCGACAAAGAGGATCAGGAACCGATGCCCGGCTACCACCTTACCTCCAAACAGCTTGGCTTTAACATTTATGAGAACGAAAATTACCTGCCGATGGGCTTTGCCTTCGACGGCTTTATCACGGAGGACGAGTTTAAGGAAGTGCCCGAAGCAGACCGACACAAAATTTTGATGCGTGCCCTGGTGCTCAACGATGAGCAGGCAGCACGTTATGGCACAATGCTCGACCATGTTGTGGTCAGCAACGATATGCCCGTTGACTATACCGATTTTCTTGATGATGTCGCCGCACGCCGTGAGGGCTCGTGCTATTTCTTCCAAAAGGATAACCGCGGCTTTACCGCGCGCAGCAACCTGGATAAACCGGGATTGATGTTTTTCAGTGTACCATCCGACAAGGGCTGGTCTGCTACCGTAAACGGCGAGCCTGCCCAGATTGAAACGGTGGACATTGGTTTTATGGCGGTACGTGTTCCTGCAGGCGAATGTGAAATACGCTTTGATTATATGACGCCCGGCCTGCTGTTTGGGTTGGCTGTAACCGGCGGCGCGGTAATTGTTTTGCTGGCTTACTGGCTGGTTGCGCGTCGCGTGTATCCCAGCAGGAAACGCGTTCAAAAATATGAGCTGTTTGAACCGGATTTTATTTTGGACGAGCAGCTGGAAGATCAGCTTTCGCTGGATGACTGCCTTGACGCACCCGAAGCCCACACCGAACCCGCCGAACCGCAAGCATCCGACGAAGTGATTGCTGCAGAAGATGTCAACTGGAGCGAGGAAGACTTTATTGGTGAGAGGGAGCAGGCTGCGCCACAGCAAGTATCAAAACCCAAGCAAAACAATAAGAAAAAGAAACACAAAAAATAATGGGAGGCATAATAGATGGCTGACACCTTGTATTTGGTGATCCCTTGTTATAATGAGGAACAGGTTTTGCCCGAAACTTCAAAACGGCTGACCAAGAAACTGCAAGGAATGATAGACGGCGGCACGGTAAGCGCACAAAGCCGAATTTTGCTGGTAAACGACGGCAGCCGCGACCGCACCTGGGAGATGATTTGTGAGCTGCATACAAAGAACCCCCTATTTTCGGGGCTGAAGCTCTCGCGCAACAAGGGGCACCAAAACGCTCTGCTGGCAGGGCTGATGACCGCAATGCCGCTGTGCGATATGGCAATCTCACTGGATGCAGATTTGCAGGATGACGTGGATGTAATCGATGGCTTTGTGGCAGAATATTACAAAGGCAACGACGTTGTGTACGGTGTGCGCAATAAGCGCGACACCGATACGGTATTCAAACGCACCACCGCTGTGGGCTTTTACAAGTTTATGAAGGCACTGGGTGTGGACATTGTAGAAAACCACGCCGATTACCGCCTGATGAGCAAGCGTGCACTGCAGGGCTTAGCGGAGTTTACCGAGGTAAACCTGTTTTTACGTGGCATTGTACCGCTGATCGGGTACAAGAGCTCGGTGGTAAAGTACGACCGCCACGAGCGTTTTGCGGGCGAAAGCAAATACCCGCTGAAAAAGATGCTTGCATTCGCATTTGACGGTATCACCTCGTTCTCGGTGAAACCCATACGGCTGATTACCGCACTCGGCTTCGTTATTTTTGCCATTAGCATGCTGGTGCTATTGTACGCTTTGGTTGTGTGGCTGATGGGTAAAACCGTAGCAGGCTGGACGACCCTAGTCGGCTCCATTTGGATGATTGGCGGAATTCAGTTGCTGTGTCTTGGCGTAATCGGTGAGTACATCGGTAAAATTTACGGTGAAGTAAAACGCCGCCCGCGTTATATTATCGAGGATTTTCTGCAATAAACATTCTCGTCAGATGTTTTTATAAAAATGGTAACTTTTTTCGCGAAAACTATTGACAAATCTCTCGTATTTTTGGTATACTAATTAGGCACTCGAAAAAACGCGAGTGCACTATGAGCCACTAGCTCAGTTGGCAGAGCATTTGACTTTTAATCAAAGGGTCCGGAGTTCGAATCTCCGGTGGCTCACCATTTTGCAATTGTTATAACACAAAAAAGTCTATGGGTGCATAGGCTTTTTTGCGTTATACGGCTTTATTAGCAAGGCACTCGTTATAAACAAGGAACAACACCCTCATTTGTTAGACAGTATGATATACTGAAAACAATGGGGGTGTTGTTTTATGCCAAAAGAATGCCGAACCAGTGATTACAGGGGAATACATGAACAGCTGTACTCCCTTTCAAGCTACACTTTATCGGAGTAGGCTTGGCCGAATCTGATCTGATTGTTGCATTTTATGCTTGTTGCTAGTATAATTTCATCATTGGAGGTGAGGGTTTGTTTTGCATTGGGAAAACACGTCTGCGTTGGGCTCGACCAATCCTTGTAACCATTGCGGCTATCCTGCTGTTATGCTCATTTTTGTTGGGCTACATGCTTAATATTTTGAGGCAGAATATGCTGGAAACAAGCAGCGACCTCACACAATATCTGCAACAAAACACCGATGCAAGGCTACAAGAGGTACAGAAGTATTCTGCCACACTTGAACTCAACCAAATAAACTCACACCTCAAAAGGATTAACGCTCCCGTGTCCAATATTACACAGGACATGTATCGATTTAGTGATCAGATGAACAGTTACAAAATTGCCAATAAGATTGTTAGCGGGGTATTTATTTATTATCCTGATTTGCAGTTAATTGTGGGTGATTTGGGCTGCTACTACGCCAATTCTTACTATGCCCTGCACAATCAGCTTGCTACCGATGGGTTGGATAAATGGCTCTCCGCCATACAGCAAACCGCCAATGGTTTTGCACTATTGCCAGAGTTTGACGGGCAGAGCTTTAGCTATATTCGGCAGATGATATGCGACGGACGGGTGGCAGGCTATATTATATTCCAATTTGACACTGTCGAGCTGCTTAAGGCTATTGAGCCACTTCTTGCCGATAGCTCGACGCAGGTGGCATTTGGTATATCATTAGATGACCAGATTTTTGCACAGATAGGCGATGGAGATCTGCTTTCCCGGCTGCTTTTGAAACAGGAAAGCAACGATGCCATACTGTATCAACGTTCCTCGGAGCTCCCCTCAATACAGTATGTAAACGTGTATATGCAACGCGAGTTGCTGAGACCATTTTCTATTGCGCTGTACCTATGTGTGTTTGGTGTGGTGTTTTGTGCCCTCTTTGGGGTACTGGCATCTGTTTATATCGGGCGCAGGCACACGGTACCCCTGCACAGCCTAATGACCAAGCTGGGGGCCGAGGTAAGCGAAGCCCAGGACGAGTACCAGGCTATTGGGCAGCAGATAGACCGCATGCTGCAAGAGCGCAATCTCTCGGTTGAGAAGCTGCAAGCACAGCAAAACATGATAGGTGGCCTGTTCCTAAACACCGTGCTTGCGGGTAGTATGCACAACGAGTATGCCATCTTTAATGCTGCCAAGCGGTATGATGTTATGTTTGAGCAGCCTTACTATTTGGTAGCGGTTGTGCACCTTAGCCCCGCGATACCCGAACAGCTTGGCGGCCAGCTGCTGGATTGGTTCAGTCAGCTTGGGTACGATGTAATTGTCAGCTACTTTCAGGATAACTATGTACTGCTGCTCAATCTTGCCGAGGAAGTGTATCAGCATAGTATGGTCCCTGTATTTAAGCAACTGCTGCAACAGGTGTTCCCCGATGGCGGTGCTACTGCTGCATTGGGCATGCGTTACGACAGCCTTGTTCACATCCCGGCCAGCTACAGTCAAGCATTATCTGCGCTGGGTGAAGATGCCGATGATACCGTTGGTAACGTAATATGTTACAGCAATCGACTGGAGACAAGTGCCGAAAAGGATATGATGAACATATCTTCATCGGAAGCGTTTGCAACCGACTTGCAACAAGGCCGCTACACTCTGGCAATGCAATCGCTGGAGCTGCTGCTCAGCCAGCATACCGATAGCGAAATGTCGGCCGAGCTTCGGAATATTCAGTTTGCAGCCATACAGAACCTCTTGCTCACAGCCTTGCGCAAGGCCCGGTTGGCTGGCGATATCTCCCCTGAGGCTTACCGCACACGGGAAATAGTGGGGTGCCAAACGCCGGTACAGTTGCGGGCAGCCGCACACAGCTTGATGAATAAGCTGTGTGGAGATACCACCGATGACTGTCAGGAGGGGGGCTCTATTGCCGAGCGTGCCAAGACAATCATTAACCGTGACTTTACCGATCCTATGCTGGGGCTGTATCTTGTTTCGGATGAGCTCAAGGTAAGCAACTCTTACCTCTCCACTACATTTAAGAGCAAGTATGGCATTGGTCTGGTGCAGTATATTAACCAACTGCGCATCAACCAAGCCAAGTTGCTGATTCAAAGCACAAGTATGAGTATTAAGGAAATAGCACTGATGGTTGGATTCTCAAGTGACATTTCATTTATTCGAGTCTTTAAAAAATACGAAAGCCGAACTCCAAGTTCCCTGCGTAAGCACGGCTAGTCTATCTTTATATCCCGGTTGTGGCAGCTGCTGCACCGGGATTTTTCATTTTTGCCTACTAACTAATTTTGTGCTGCCTATCAATTAGAAGTGCTCTGGCTACTCATTTCACCTAAAAAACGGTTAACAGGTAGCTAAAAAAAGGTTAGTAATTGTGGATTGTATCCAGTTATCTGCCTGATAATACGACGAATTCATAAATTAATACATAAAAACAGTTGGTATACAGTTAACTTATATTTTTGTATGATAATAGTACTTAAAAGAGGATGGTTGCCTCTATATAAACCCACATAACAAAAGGAGTTTGAGCTTATGAAAAGAGTACTTCGTATTATTACTGCATTTGCACTCTGTCTGACCATGCTGGCAGGCTGCGGCACGCCCCCCGCCCCCAGTGGTGACGGCAGCTCTTCTACTGCCTCGAGCTTACCTGCTTCCACCCAAAAAACCGACCTATTGCTATGGATGCCTCCCTTTGGCACAGGCGACTCACTTGACATGGAATTTTGGACCAAGGCTCTGGAGCCATGGGCAACCGAAAACAATGTTAACCTTTCCATCGAGATTACCCCTTGGGGTGGGTACGAGGAGAAGTACCTCACAGGATTCTCTTCCGGGGAGGGGCCCGATGTAGGTTACATGTATCTTGAGATGTTTAATGACTTTATCGAGATGGGGGCACTGGCTGACATCAGCGGGCAGTTCACTCCGGAAGAAAAAGACAACTACATTTATTGGGAAAAGGGCAACATGAAGGGCGGACAGTATGCTCTGCCTTTCGTTGTAGGAAATGCCCGTATCCCCTACTTCAACATGGATATTCTCAACAAAGTAGGGGTTACCGAGCCTCCCAAGACATGGGCTGAGCTCGTTGACGTCACCCTTAAGATTAAGCAGCAGCTGCCCGACGTCATCCCCTTTGCACAGGAGTGGGCTGACCCCGCCATTGGTGCACTCAACAACGTCTACTACCCGTACCTTTGGCAAGCAGGCGGAGATATCTACAGTGCTGATGGAAGTTCCGTTGCTCTGATGAACAACACCGCGGCTGTTGAGGCAGCTCAGTTCCTGTATGACCTCAAGTTTAAGCACGGTGTTCTTACCGATGAGAGCCTTGCACTTTCAGGCGACGCTGTTCGCGAGCAGTTCTGCGCAGGCCGTGTTGCAATCGCTTCTATGGATGCCAAGTCCAGCACCCAACTTGACAAGGCTGGCATCAACTGGGACTTCCTCAACAGCTTCGAAGGTAAAACAAAGGCAACATGGGTTGCTTCTGATTCTCTTATCATGAACAATGCAAGCAAGAACAAAGAGCTCGCAGCCAGCCTGATGAAGTATATAACCAGTGCACCTGTTATGACTGCTTTCCATAAGGAAATTGCATCGTTCCCCCCTATCACCAAAGACGAGGAGTACAACGATAACCCCAAATTCAAGGATATGTACGAGAACCAGAGTGAGTTTTTCCATACACTTCCGGTTGCTAACGGAGCCTTTAAGGTAATGGATACACTTTACAAGAATCTTCAGCTGATGATGCTGGGCGACCTTACCCCGGAGCAGGCAATTCAAAAGACTGTAGACTATTCCAAAAGCATTGGATAATACTGTTACCACACAATAATCGCCTGACGCAGGCAGATGGCCAGTCTATCTGCCTGCGTTTTGAACAAATGGGGGAGACTTTATGAGTAAGAAAACCCGTGAGGTACTACAGGGCATTCTCTATGTGTTACCCAGTACTATCCTCATTATGATATTTTCGATAATACCTATCTTCATGAACCTTGGGCTTAGTTTTACCAAGTATAACATCATGCAGCCCGCACAGTGGGTAGGCCTTGCCAATTACGAGAGAATGCTCTCAGATCCTTACATATGGGCATCACTCAAAAACACGGCACTGTTCACGCTGATAACGGTACCTATACAGACAATTCTTGCACTGTTGCTGGCGGCTGTTATTGCGGAGCTGTTCCACAATCGCTTTGGTAATTTTATTAAGAGCGCACTATTTGTACCGGTTATTGCTTCATCTGTACTGGTAGGTACACTATGGTCCATCATTCTTTCGCCTACCGGTGTAGCAAATGATCTAATCAAAACATTGGGGGCCAACCCTGTAAACTGGCTTGGCGGCAAGAGCACAGCTCTGATAAGTATTTGCATGGCAACTATTTGGAAGAATGTAGGCTACTTCCTTGTTATATACTTTGCAGGAATTATGGATATTCCACGCAGCCTTTACGAGGCTGCTCAGGTGGATGGAGCAACACCCATTCAGCGGTTTTTCCGCATAACCATGCCCAGTTTGGCACCTGTCACTTTCCTTGTAGTAACGCTGGGCACTATCTGGTCCTTCCAGGTTTTTGATATGGTGCATACCATGACAGGCGGCGGCCCGGGGCTTAGTACCGTTACCCTTGTGCTCACCATCTACAACACTGCGTTCAAGGAGTATAACATGGGCTACGCCAGTGCGATTGCTCTGCTTATGTTTTTATTTGTCATGCTTATATCGGGTGCACAAAAACTAATTCTGCGTGGTGGAAGGGAGCGTGACTAACTGTGAGTCCAAAGGCAAAGAAATTACTTATCAAAATTGTAATGGGAGCTGTTCTTCTCTGCTTTGCAGTATTTGCATTTAGCCCGTTTGTGTATATGGGGCTCATCTCATTTACACAAAAAACCGTTCTCAACCTTGATTTCTCGGGTACCGACTTCAGCCTTATCAACTATGGTCGTGTTTTCAAAAATTTTAATCTGCTTTCTAACTTTAAGAACAGTGTTATCGTTACTACGTGCGCCTGCGTATTTAACTGTCTCTTTAGCTCAATGGCCGCTTATGCCTTTGCTAAAAAGAAGTTTCCCGGACGTGATCTGCTGTTTTCTATTTTTTTAGCTACACTGATGATTCCCGGGCAGGTTACCCTAATACCTGTATTCACAATGATGAAAAATGCAGGTATGCTTAATACCTATGCTGCGCTTTTTTTACCCATCATCAATGCATTTGGCATCTTCCTTATTCGTCAGTTCATGGTCAACGTTCCAGACGAGCTGCTGGAGGCTGCACGCATTGATGGCTGCGGAGAAAACCGCATATTTGTTACAATTGTTATTCCACTTATTAAGCCGGTACTCATCTCTCTTACCATCTTTACCTTTATCAGTACATGGAACGATTTTCTGTGGCCTCTGGTTATCTCTACCAAGCCGCATATGCAAACGCTTACCCTTGCTATATCTGCACTCAAGGGCAGCTATGCAACTAATTATGGTCTGGTTATGGCGGGCTCTACCTTGGCATTCCTGCCGCCGTTTATTTTGTACATCTGCCTGCAAAAGCAATTTGTAGAGGGCATTGCGCTAAGCGGTATCAAGGGCTAGGGATATAGCCTATAAAAAAATAAGAGGAGACAAACGGTATGCCACAGTATGAGTTTTTTATTACCCACTCATTGGAAAAGGTCTTTGCTCACAAACGTCCTGCTGCTGTTTCTCATGATTTCAAGCTGTCAGCGCTACTTGGTGATCGCGTATCCTTCCAGATTGTATACACATGCACCGACGGGCACAACGGTGCCGCATGGCAGCCATTTACTCTCTCGGTAGAGGGCTCACCGGCACCCGTACAGCTGCGTAATGTCGAGCTGATTCCGGGGCAGTACCCCTGCTGGGCAGGGCGCGACAAGAACTACCTAACCACACAGCCCGGCTTGTTCCCCGACCTGCTAACCCCCAGTACCGGTCGGGTTGCCCCAATTGACAGCCAGTACCGCAGCTTATGGGTAGACATACCGCTGGATAAGGTGAAGGCGGGCAGTTATACCCTTACTGTAAAATCGGTTGCCGACACCACCTATCTTATGAGCAACGGTGTGACAATTGATTGCAGCGCTGCCTCGGCATGGAACTGGCAGCAAGACATTACACTCGAGATCATCAACAAACAGCTTCCGCCGCAGACGCTGCTGCACACCGAATGGTTTCATGCAGACTGCCTTGCTAACTATTACCATGTTGCTGCACTGGGAGACGAGCATTGGCGCATCATGGAGAACTTTATTCGATTTGCAGGGCAGCAGGCAGGTGTCAATATGTTGCTTACCCCAATATTTACTCCCCCGCTTGATACACAGGTGGGCGGCGAGCGCACCACAGTGCAGCTTGTGAACATTGAGAAAAATGGCAGCCGTTACAGCTTTGACTTTGCACAGCTTGGCCGCTGGTGTGACCTGTGCCGCAAATACAAAATTTCTCATCTCGAGCTTGCGCACTTCTTCACGCAGTGGGGAGCCTATGCCACACCCAAAATTATTGCAACTGTTGACGGCTGCGAGAAACGCATTTTTGGCTGGGACGTCCCTGCCACCTCACTCGAGTATCGTGCGTTCCTCGAGGCATTTGTCCCGCAGCTGATAGAATACCTGCATGGCAAGGGATATACCCGTGAACAGCTGCGTTTTCATATCTCGGATGAGCCCAATGAGGAGCATATGGACAGCTACCTTGCGGCCAAGAAGCAGATAGAAGACCTGTTGGACGGATATATTGTTATGGATGCATTGAGCAGTTATGAGTTTTACAAGAGAGAACTGGTGTCTCATCCAATACCTGCCAACGACCATATTCAGCCATTTATCGATAACGGAGTGCCCGACCTGTGGGTATACTACTGCTGTGCCCAGAGCGACCATGTACCCAACCGTTTCTTTGCAATGCCCAGTGCGCGCAATCGTATCATGGGTGTGCTGATGTACCTCTACGATATTAAGGGCTTCTTGCATTGGGGCTACAACTTCTACAATTCCCAGTTCTCACGACGGGCTATCGACCCGTATAGAGTGTCTGATTGTGAATTTGCATTTCCCTCGGGTGACCCATATCTGGTATACCCTGCCCCTGGCGGTGATGTTTATAGCTCAATACGCAATGAGGTGCAAATGGAGGGTTATGCCGATATGCGTGCACTTGCCCTGCTCCAAAGCCTGACTGACCGCAATTTTGTAGAGAATCTGATTCACCATGATCTTGACTACAAGCTAACCTTTAAGCAATACCCCGAGGGTGCCGACTATCTGCTGCACCTGCGCCGTAGAGTGAATGAAGAAATAGCAAAGAGAGTTTAGAGGGCCGTGCCCATGAAAAGCAAGCTGCAATATAGGCACACGGTGTTTGCCTGCTGCCTCGCTAACTTTCTCCAAGCAATTAGTAGCGTTTTTCCTATACTGCTTATACCGCTCAAGAACACCTGTGGACTAAGCTATACCCAGTTTGGCATTTTGGTTACGCTCAACTTCTGCACACAGGTTGCCTCCGATATTATCTTTAGCAAGCCTGTTGATTGCTATGGCTTTCGTAGATTTGCTGTGGCAGCGCCATTGGTTAGCAGCTTGGGCTTGGTGCTGTTTGCACTCAGCCCACAGCTGTTTGGCGATAATGTGTTTATGGGATTTTGTATTAGCATCATGGTATTTGCCGCAGGCGGCGGCTTGCAGGAGCTGTTGCTAAGCCCAATACTCGATGCTTTGCCGACCGATGACGACAAGCGCAGCCAGCAGATGAGCCTTATGCATTCCTTTTTTGCATGGGGACAGATTCTGTTCATTCCGGCAACCACTTTGTTGCTGTGGCTGTGGGGAGAGCATTGTTGGCAGGCAATTATCCTCATGTGGGCGGCTGCCCCTGTTATCAGTTCCGTTCTCTTTACCGCTGTGCCTCTGGTACAGCGTGTAAGCCACCATGAGGCTATGCCTATTTCGCAGCTGGTGCGTCAACCTGTGTTTTTACTGGCTGTAGTAGCAATTATTTTCGGGGGAGCAACCGAGGTTACCATGGCACAGTGGGCATCCGCATTTATTGAGCGCGGTTTGCTTATCCCAAAGTCTATGGGTGACATACTGGGGGCTTGCGGTTTTGCACTCATGTTGGCAGTTGGCCGTACCTTGTATGCAATTGCAGGCAGTAAGGCAGATTTGCATAAGCTAATGCTCTGGGGGTCGCTGATGTCTGCCTCTCTTTATCTCATTGCAGCATTATCCGCATCTCCTGCTGTCGGGCTGATTGCCTGTGCATTGACGGGCTTTAGTGCCAGCTTGCTGTGGCCGGGTAGTGTTTCGATTGTTGGCCGCAATTTGCCCACGGCAGGAGCCAGCCTGTTTGCCTTGATGAGTGCTTCGGGTGATGTAGGAGCATCGAGCGGTGCTTTTATTGTTGGGCTGGTAGCCGATAGCATTGCCGCCACCAGTACAGGCGGCGAGCAGGTGGGTTTGCGTGTTGGCATGGCATTCGCAGCCATCTTCCCTATTATCTGTTTCGTTGCAAACCTTGCTTTGCAAAAGGTTGTAAGCAAGAGCGGTGTCAAAACAAAGTGCTGATAATATTTTGATGCTTTACTCAAAACCAGACTATGCGTAGACCTGCTCCTAACTACTTTGGTGATTTGTGTTGAGTTTACCTAGCAAGCGCATACGGTTTCATCCATAAGGTTGGGAGTTCGAATTTCCGGTGGATTACCATAAAAAGTCATGCATGAGTGTTTGAACCCATGCATGACTTTTTATTTTAGCTATGATAAAATCAAGAGAAAATTACTTATATTTTATTAGGAGGTATTTAACAATTAAGAAGTTAAGAATAGTGTCATTAGGTATTTTAGCGGTCGCATTGTTTATTAGCGTTGATTTAGGAATAAACTATTTAAACTCTACTTTTATCGATGTGAACGATGGTATAGTATGTATTAGTTTTTTTAAGCCATTCCTTGGAGATGATAGTTGGTCTGTTTATCGGTTTTTTAAGGCTTTCTCTAATTCTTTATGGATTACTTTTGCTGTAGCTTTGGAGAATATTGTTCTTGGCTGTGTTTCTGTTACAAGAAAAACTAATTTTAATTGTACATAAGATTATGAGCATAATCTTTGTGATGACAGTTCAAATTCCAACTTAAAATCATATGATATCTAAAACTGATATTACGCGCAAAGCAGGTAGTGTGCACAGAATACTGCCTGCTTTTTTATTCTCTTATATTATATCTTCGCTCTATATTTAGAGTTTTACTGCTATATGAATCGCCAAATTTTTTTGTATTTTTTATGCTAATTTTCACAACATCTCATTGCGCTAAAGTGTAAAATATGGTATTATATAGGCGATAAATTTATAATGGAGGGTTTTAAAATGAATACTATCGAAATTGACAAGCAAGAGGCAGAGCAGGGCAAGGTTCTTTCTATCTTTGCATACATCAGTCTTTTATTTTTAATTCCGTTGCTGGCCGGAAAAGAAAATAAATTTGCACAGTACCATGCAAATCAGGGGCTTGTTTTGTTCCTTACCGCTGTTGCACTGGGTATTGTAACAAATGCCGTTGCCTTTATTCTCCCCTTTTTGAGCGTTACCATCAGCGGCGTTGGCAGCCTTGCAATTTTCATTCTTGCAATTCTTGGTATTGTAAACGTCTGCAAGCTTGAGGCCAAGCCACTTCCTTTCATCGGCAACATTACCTTGATCAAATCTTACTAAACTAAAAATACATAAATAAAAAGCACCGCTTCACACATTGAAGTGGTGCTTTTTATTGCCCTACACTGCATCCCGGGTAGTAGTGTTCTAAAATTTCGGTGTAGCTGTAGCCTTCCTTCGCCATCTCGTTTGCGCCGTTTTGGCTCATACCACAGCCGTGACCGTAGCCATATGTAGTAAAGATTACTTTGTCGCCTGAAAAATGCCAATCAAATGCGGCCGATTTCAGCCCCAGTACATTTTCACGTATCACGCGACCGGTCGTTTTTTTGGTGCCTCCTACAGTCATTTTGTCGTTGTAGCCGCCTCCGGTTTTGCTGTCCACACGAAACCATTCGTCCTCTGGCACACCTTCGAGGTCAACATTCAGTTTGCCGTAAACCTTGTCAATCACGGTATCCTTTGAGAATGCGGTTTCCATTCCGTAGTAACGCGAGCTTTCATCCCAGTGGCTGTCTATATTTTGGTTGTGCCCGTTGAGCGCGCCTCCCCATACCTCTTTTGAGGTGTTGGTCATGCCCGCTGAGGTGGAATAGAAGTATACATCGATGGGCTTGCTGCCATATAGCACCATATCGCCCCATACTGCTTTCACCGCTTTTTGCACAGTACTGTTGGGGGTTCGCATTGGCATTCCGGTAACTGTACCGCCGCGTGCCACCAGCCTGCTGTATATCGCAACCGCCTGCGCCTTGAGCGCCTCGGTTTTATACGTGCCGCCTGTTTCATTTTGCACCATACCGCATACTGCGTCAAACGCCTCAAGCTCTTCGCCATCCACCGTCACCAAATCGGTTCGGGCAATGCGCGCACCGCCCGAATCATCGGGTTCATCGGAGGAATCCTTGCTGGATTCCTCCGATGAGCTCGATTTTGGCGGTTCAGAACTGGACGTACTTTCCTCACTGCTTGAGGCGGAGGAACTGGACGAGCTTGAACTGTTGGAGCTTGAAGAACTGCTGCTCGAACTGGAGGAGCTGCTGGTTTCGCTGCTCACCTCGTCACTTGTTGTCTCGCTGCTGGAACTGGAAGAACTGCTCGATGAACTGCTGGAGCTTGACGAGCTGCTGCTCGAAACAGAGGAACTGCTGCTCGGCTGGCTGGACGAATTGTAATAAGCGTCCGGCATCAAGGGGTTGGGGTTCATCTTTGCATTTGCAGTATCAACCTCGGCACTTTCGCCGGGTCGCACCTTGCGCCCAATCACGACAAAGCGTGCGATACGCTCATTGGTAGTAGGGTCGCGGAACGAGTAATCGCAGGTGGAAAGTGTAATCAGCTTATCGCCGGGCTTTACATCCACCGTGGTGTTGATAAGCGAGCGCTGCTGCATCTTTTTGATGAACTCGTTCATTTCTTTGTCGTTTTTCGGTTCGATAAAATCGTGGTACATAAACTGCGGGTCGTTTGCCTTTGTAACAATCACCGCAGCAATTTTATACTTGCCCTCACGGTAGACGCTATCAAACTTAATCACCGGGTTCTTCTTGTAATACTCCAGGTTTTTATAGTTGATCAGCTCACCGAAGATCTGCCCGTCTGTCATGTTGTGCCCGTAAATAACGGTGTTGGTGCTTTCCTTTTTCAGGTTTACACGGAAATCAACAAACGGCACACCATGCTTATCATCTTTTTTATAGAAGGTACGGCGCAAGTAAAAATCGTTGTCATCCGCTTGCACAATCGCATATTTCAGCGGAGTACCTTCAATTTCGATTCTGCCGGCAACGTCGCGGTTAATCTCCCACCAAGGAATAAACTTTTTCAGGTAATCCTTGGGGTAGCCCTCCGGCACCTCGTAGTTTTCGCCCTCAGAGAACATGCTTTCCATGCCTTCTACCAACTGGCGGTTGGCGTTTGCAGCGTAGTAATAATGAACAATGTAGCCCAGTGAGCCAAGCAGCACCACAACTGCCACAATCAGCACCAGTTTAAGGATAATTTCCTTACCGTCATCGCCCTTTTGCGGGAAAATATTTTGGTACCAGCGGCGTTTTTGCGGCGGCTTGCTGCCCCCGTCGCTTGCAGCCGCTTTCACCATTTCTGTGTCGTTTTGCGGGCGCGGCGCTGCACCTTTACTAATTACATAGCGCCCCATCCGCTTCATAATGCTTTCCACCACGGGTGTACACAGGCTTTCTGCCTGCTCTTTGGTTTTTGCCCTGCCTGTCACACGCAGCATTACCTTGTCGCTGCCCATTGGGTAAAGCGCTAAAACCGGGTTGCCGCCGCGGGTAAGGTCGTCAAGCTGCTGTGCAACCGTAAGCGGTGCCAGCCCTGCAACACGCAGCGTACGGCAGGCAATTTCGTCTTTGGCAAAATCAGCAAGATAGCCGTAAACATGTTCCAGAAACATTGGCCCCAACTCACGCGGGTTTTCGGGTAAAATCAGCATACACTGTGCGCCCGCCGAAATGGCACAACCCGGCGAGGTGCCCCGTTTGTTGGGGAATACCGTTGCGCCCTTGGGCAGCATTGCCTGCTTCATACACTCGGGCGGCATGGTCTTGCCGTTTTTTTGGTATACCTGTTTGATGTGCTCAAGGCTTGCCTCGTGTAGCTCTAGCGAGCTGCCAATGCCTTCTACTATGGTTTGTTTGGTTATGTCGTCCGCTGTGGGGCCAATGCCCCCCATGAGGATTACAAGATCGCTGCGCTCGAGTGCGTGCGCGAGGCACTTCTGCAAACGCAGCTTGTTGTCGCCAACAGTGGATTGAAACTGCAGGTCGATTCCGAAAGCCGCAAGCTCACCGGAAAGAAACTCTACATTTTGATTGATGATGTCGCCCGACAAAAGCCCGGCTCCCACCCCAATGATTTCTGCAACCACTCTGGCACCCCCTTCTGCGGCAAATTGCCGCTGCTAATCCGACATGGCCTTACCGATTATAATTTGCTCGGTGGCCGCTCGGTTCATTTTTCTGTCGAGCCCACTCCAAGCTGTCTGCGGCAAATTGCCGCTGCTAATCCGATATGTCCTTACCGATCACATTTTGCTCGGTGGCCGCTCGGTTCATTTTTCTGTCGAGCCCACTCCAAGCTGTCTG
>NZ_DALZQO010000012.1:21693-30108 GCF_032017025.1 Hydrogenoanaerobacterium sp. | reverse complement strand
CGGGCATCCGCCCGCTGTTATATTTGAATCATCTGTTCTTCGATGTTGTCGATTGCATTTTGAATGAGAGTTTCCTCATCCAATACAGCCTCTGCCTCTTCAACAAATTTCAGCTTAGGCTTGGTGCGCGGATGCTTTGGCGTAAACACAGTGCAGCAATCCTCAAACGGCAGAATAGAGGTTTCAAAGGTATCAATCTTGCGTGAGATCTGAACGATTTCCTCTTTATCCATACCAATAACCGGACGAAACACGGGGATATCACAAACCGCATCGGTGCAGGCAATTGCCGCTATGGTCTGGCTTGCCACCTGCGCCACGCTTTCTCCGGTAATCAGCGCGCTGTATTCGTTGGCCTGTGCAATGCGCTGCGAAATTTTCATCATATAACGGCGCATAATAATGGTGAACAGCTCTTCGGGGCAATGCTCTTTGATCTGCTCCTGAATCTCGGTAAACGGCACCACATGCAGTTTGATTCTGCCCGCATACGCGCTCACCTTTTCAAGCAGTGAAATCACCTTAAGCTTTGCGCGCTCACTGGTATACGGCGGGCTGAAAAAGTGAATTGCCGAAAGCTCGATGCCGCGTTTCGCCATCATATAGCCGGCAACCGGGCTGTCGATGCCGCCCGAAACAAGCAGTGCCGCCTTACCCGAGGTGCCAATGGGCAGCCCCCCCGCACCCGGAATCTGCCTGGCGTGTATATATGCCGCCACTTCGCGCACCTCTACCCATACCAGCATCTCGGGGTTCTTCACATCCACGGTGAGGTTTGGGTAAGCGTCCAGCAAAACACCGCCCAGCTCTTTGCATATTTCAGGCGAGTTCATCGGAAAAGTTTTGTCGCTGCGGCGTGCCATTACCTTAAAGGTATTCACATAGGGCAGCGTATCCGCAAGGTACTGCACCGTCTTGGTTTTAATGTCGTCCCAATTTTTCTCCACCACCGCGGCACGGCTGAGCGCTGAAAATCCAAACACCTTTGAGAGACGTTCTACCGCCTCATCCAAATCAAGGTCATCGGTTGCCGGCCTGCAGTAGATGGTGGACTGCGACTTGGTAAATTTAAAGTTGCCAAGGCTGGCCAGCCTACGGCGTGCGTTTTTAATCAGTACGTCCTCAAAGCTGCCACGGTTAAGCCCTTTTAACGCAATTTCGCCGCTTTTGAGCAAAATAATCTCTTTCATTCCTCTACCTCTGTCCTTTATTTCTATAGCCTGTCTGTATTAAGCCTGTCTTTTAATGTCTTTCATGCCCTGCCCCAGCACTGTGATAAACCTTGCAATATCTTCGCAGGTATTGTATTTGCCAAAGCTAATGCGGAGCGCACTGTCGATGATGCGCTCATCCAGCCCCATGCTGCGCAACACATGGCTTTTTTCGCCCTTGGCGCACGCAGAGCCGCTGGAGACAAAAATACCCCGCTGCTCAAGATAGTGCATCATAATTTCGGAGCGAATTCCCACCGCGCTGAGGTTTACAATGGAAGACAGTGCATCGCTCGGGGAGTTGATATGAATTCCCCGAAGCCCCGCAATGCCCTGTAGCAGTGTCTGTGAAAACAGCGCGGTGTTCTGTGCCGTATGCGCGCAATCAATCAGCTCCGCCGCTTTGCCGAGTGCTACAATGTTGGGTGCCGCCTCGGTGCCCACGCGCAACCCACGCTCCTGTGAGCCGCCGTATGCGCGGGGCAGCAGCCGCACGCCACTTCGCACATACAGCGCGCCAATCCCCTTTGGCGCATAGATTTTATGTCCGCTGACAGTGAGCAGGTCAACCCCGAGCCGCTTTACCTTGATCGGCAGCTTTCCGAAGCCCTGCACCGCATCGCAGTGAATGATAACGTCTTTGTTTTTAAAGTGGATACCGCGCACAATCTCTTCCACCGGGGTGATGCTGCCGACCTCGTTGTTAACCAGCATAATGCTCACCAGCACGGTACGGCTATCCACCGCATCGATTACGTCGCGCGCCGCAATATGCCCCTGCCCGTCCGGTTTTACGGCAACTACTTCGCAGTCAAGCTTTTCAAGCTGCGCGACCGATGCCATAACCGACGAATGCTCGAACGCGGTGGTTACCACCTTGCCGCCCATTCGCCGGCTCATATTCATAGTGCCGAAAATGGCAAGATTATTTGCCTCGGTACCGCCGGAGGTAAAGGTAATTTCACCTGCCGCCGCACCGATGGCCGCCGCAACCTGTTTGCGCGCAGCGGTAATCGCCAGTTCGGCCTCCAGCCCTTTGCTGTGCAGCGAGGACGGGTTACCGTAACAGTCGCACATCATCGAAAGTGCGGCCTGTGCCACACGGTCATCCACACGGGTGGTGGCGCTGTTGTCCAAATATATTTCGTTCATGTCGTTTCGCTCCAATCAAAGACAATCAGCCCTGCTTTTGCCCTGTCTGTCGCAAGCCCTGTAATTTGGGCGATAGCTGTCTAATTTAGTATTATATATCAAAAACCGCTCTGTTTCAATTTTTGTAAGGCTCATTTTACATATTTTTAAGATGTATGGAAAAAATATTGAATATCTGCAAATATATTTTTCTTTGACTGGAGGAAAACAACCATGGAAAATAGAAAATCTGTACAGTTGAATTTTACAAAACGTGGCTTGGTTCGGCTTATCAGCTACCTTTGCGCGGTGGTATTGGTTTTGGGTGTGGGCACTGCGGTGGGCTACAACAACGCAGCTCACTACCGCATTTTACTGGAGGATACCTACTCGCAGTCGCTGACCGGGCTGGCAAGTAACCTCACCGGGATTTCAGCAACCCTAAACAAAGGGATGTACGCCTCGACACCGGTGCAGGTTTCAAGCCTTTCGGCACAGCTCTGGCGCGACGCCTCTGCGGCCAAAACCGCACTCACCAGCCTGCCTATTGGTGAGCTGCATTTGGATAATACCAACCGCTTTCTTTCTCAAATCGGCGATTATGCAATGGCTCTTTCGAAAAAATCGGTGAGCGGCGCAGACATCTCGGATAAAGAACGCGAACAGTTCGCCGCACTGTGTGAATACGGCAAAGGGCTTTCCAACCAGCTTTACCAAATGGAACAAAGCATTATCGAAGGCAAAATTTCGATGGAGAAGATTAAAAAGGATATCCAAAATACGAACGAAAACAACGGTGCCGAGCCGGTATCGGGCAATACGCTCACCTCTTTTGATGATATGGAGAAATCATTCTCCGAATATCCCGAGCTGGAATATGACGGACCGTTTTCCGACCATATTTTAAAGCGCGAGCCACAAATGCTCAAGGGGGCGGCGCAAATCCCTTATGACGAGGCACAGAAGTTAGCAGCGGCCGCAGCAGGAGTAGATTTTTCTGCCCTCAAGGGCGGTTCCGAGGAAAACTCCACTATGCCGTCTTACACCTTTTATGGCGACAACGTGTGGGTAGGCGTAACCAAGGCGGGCGGTTTTATCTCGTACGTGATGAAATCGCGCCTGCCCGAAACAACCAGCCTTACTGTTGATGACGCTATGCGCGCTGCCAAAACCTACCTTTCGGGGCTAAACCTGCGTTCACTTGAATCAACCTATTATCAGGTGGGGGGTAACCAGTGCACTATTAATTTTGCATACAAACAAGGTGATGTCACCATCTACCCCGATCTTATCAAGGTTACCGTTGCGCTGGATAACGGCGAAATTCTCGGCTTTGACGCAAGGGGTTATATCTCGAACCACTACAACCGCACCCTCACCACCCCTAAGTTGACCTTGGAGCAGGCAAAGCAGGTGGTGGGTAAGAAGCTGAAGATTGAGAGCAGCCGCCTTGCCATTATACCCACAATGGGGCAACACGAGACCTTCTGCTACGAATTTACCGCAACCGCTGAAACAGGCGATAAAATACTGATTTATGTCAATGCCAATACCGGTATTGAAGAACAGATTCTGCTGCTCACCGAGGACGAAAACGGGCGGGTAACTCGATAAAATGCGCATACAAAAAGAGGCAGTCTTAAAAGACAGCCTCTTTTTTTGCTTATTGCTGTTTGCCTGCCATTAATTTAACCATAACCGCCTTTTGTGCATGCAGCCTGTTTTCGGCCTCGTCGTAAATCTCGTTTTGGTGTGCCTCAAACACTGCGGCGGCAATCTCCTCCTCGCGGTGTGCAGGCAGACAGTGCTGCACCATCGCGTCTTTTTTGGCTACGGAAAGCAGCTTGTCGTTGATTTGATAAACACTCTCAAACAGCTTGCGGCGCTCGTCTGCCTCGCCCTCCTGTCCCATCGACGCCCACACGTCGGTGAAGATCACGTCTGCGTCCTTCGCCGCTTCAAACACATCTTCGGTGAGGGTAAATCCACCGTTTCCTTTTGCAAATTCCACAACATCCGCCGCGGGCTGGTGGGCTTTGGGGGTGGCAACGCCTACCTCCATTCCCATTTTAATACCGCCGACAATCAGCGAGTTCGCCATGTTGTTGCCGTCGCCAATGTAGCACATTTTCAGCCCCTCGAGCTTGCCCTTGTACTCGCGTACCGTCATCAAGTCGGCAAGCACCTGGCAGGGGTGTGCATAGTCGGTAAGCCCGTTGATAATGGGGATGCTGCCATATTTTGCAAGGTCATCTACCTCCTGCTGGGCAAAGGTACGAATCATAATGCCGTCGAGGTAGCGCGAGAGCACGCGTGCGGTGTCCTCCACAGGCTCGCCCCTGCCAATCTGCAGGTCGCGCGAGCTTAAAAACAGTGCAGAGCCGCCAAGCTGGTACATACCCACCTCGAACGATACACGGGTGCGGGTGGAGGATTTTTGAAAGATCATCCCGAGGGTTTTTCCCTCAAGGTGGTGGTGCTTAATGCCATGCTTCTGCTCGTATTTGAGCTGGTCGGCAAGGTTTAAAATTTCGGTAATTTCCTCAGTCGATAGGTCCATTATTTTTAGCAGATGCTTCATAGCTTAATCCTCCCAATTTGTAAGTATATTGCTTAGCACATTCAGGCCCTTTTGTATTTGCTCTTCGGTGATGGTGAGCGGCGGCAGCATGCGCAGCTTGGTTTTGGCTGTAAGGAAGATAATACCCGCATCAAGGCATTTGTTTACCACGTCTCTGCCTGCAAGGGTGTCAAACTCCACACCAATCATCAGCCCTAGCCCGCTCACACTTTTCACATGCGGCATTTTGCCCACTGCATCAAAAATCAGTTTGCTTTTTCGCTGTACATCGGCAAGCAGCGTATCGGTTAATTTATCGAGCACCACGTTTGCACCGGCGCACACAATGGGGTTGCCGCCAAAAGTGGTGCCGTGGTCACCGTAGCCAAAGGTTTTTTCACATTTTGCGTACAGCAGCACCGCACCAATGGGTAACCCACCGCCCAGCCCCTTGGCAAGCGATACCAAATCGGGTTTTAACCCAAACTGTTCGCAGGCAAGCAGAGTGCCGGTGCGCCCCATGCCCGTTTGTACCTCATCCACCATCAGCAGAATGTCGTGCTCGGCGCAAAGGGCAGCAACCGCGTGGGTAAACGCCTTTTGCAGAGGAATTACCCCGCCCTCGCCCTGTATCATTTCAATAAGAATACCGCAGGTTTTATCGCTCACCTTTGCCTTAAGGTCGCCAATGTCATTGGCAAGCGCATGCACAAAGCCCCCTGTAAACGGGCCGAAATTTTTATGGAACACCTCCTGCCCTGTGGCAGCAAGAGTTGTGATGGTGCGCCCGTGAAACGAGTTGACCAGTGTGATAATTTCGTTTCTGCCCTCGCCGTATTTGTCGGCGCTGTATTTGCGCGCCGCCTTGATGATGCCTTCGTTGGCTTCGGCACCCGAGTTTGCAAAAAATACCTTTTTGCAGCCGGTGCGCTCGCAAAGATTTTTTGCAAGCTGTACATTCGGCGCCGTGTAGTAGAGGTTGCTCATATGGCAAATGGTGCCCGCCTGCCTGCTGACTGCCGCCACCCAATCATCATCGCAAAAGCCGAGGCTGTTTACGCCAATTCCCGAGGTGAAGTCAATGTATTCCTCGCCGCCTATTCCATGGCACACCGCGCCCTTGCCGTCCACAATCGCTACGGGGAAACGCGCGTAAGTACCGGCAATGTATTCGCTGTCCATCTGCCGCAGTCCGTTAAAATCCATTTGCAAGCCCACCTGCTTTCTATTAATTATGTGTATTGTAGCTTATTAACTGAACATAGTTCCAACGCCTTCGTCCGAAAGGATTTCGATCAGGATAGAGTGCGGAATGCGCCCGTCGATGATGACGGCCTTTTTTACACCGCGGCGAACCGCCTCAACACAGCACTCAATTTTGGGTATCATTCCGCCCGAGATAATGCCCTGTTTTTTGAGGTAAGGCACTTCGCTGACGTTGACATGCGGAATCAGCGTGGTTTCGTCGTCTTTATTTGCGAGCAGTCCGCGGATATCGGTCATCAGGATCACGTTTTCAGCGCCCAGTTCAGACGCAATGCGCGCCGCAGCGGTATCCGCATTGATGTTGTAGACATTGCCCTCGTCGTCGCTGCCAACCGTTGCAATGACAGGGATGTACCCGTTGTTCAGCGAATCTACAATTGTGGAGGTATCAATCGTGACAATATCGCCGACATAACCGAGGTCAACCTCGCCCTCCAGCTTTTTTGCCTTGATCATACCGCCGTCAATGCCGCACAACCCAATGGAACGCCCCTTGTTTTGCTCAATGAGGGAGACCAGCCCCTTGTTCACCTTGCCGGAAAGCACCATCTGTACAACCTCGGCGGTTTCTTTGTCGGTATAGCGCAGCCCGCCGATGAATTTGCTTTCTTTACCCATTCGATGCAGTACATCGCTGATTTCGGGGCCGCCGCCGTGCACCAGCACCACCTTGATACCCACCAGCGAGAGCAGTACAATATCGCTCATCACGGCCTGCTTGAGCTGCTTATCAATCATTGCGTTGCCGCCGTATTTCACCACCACGATTTTATCGTAATATTTTTGTATATAAGGCAGTGCCTGTATCAGCACCTGCGCCTTGTCTGTATTGGATATTTTCATGCTCTGTTCCTCAAACTGTTTTATTTAAGTTCCGCCATAGCGGTATGCCAGAAAATTATGTGCAGCCAACGCAGTATGATGGGAATTTGGTTTGATCTTCCCTGCACTGCAAAACAAAACCCGCAAGACAAGGCGGCAAACGATGTGAATGAGGGCGCATACTTGTTGTATGGTACCGAAATTCACAAGTGCAGCCAACGCAGTTTGGCGGGGAATTGTTTTGGTTTGCATCCTTAGGTGCGGTAATCGCCGTTTATTTTAACATAATCATAGGTCAGGTCGCAGCCCCATGCGGTGGCATACGCCTTGCCGTCGTTCATAGCAATGTTGATTTGAATTTCGTTTTCGGTAAGTACCTGCTTTGCGGCTTCTTCGCTGAACTGCACGCCCGCACCGTTTTTACACACTGCAATATCGCCCGATTGGGAGGCAAAGCTGACGTCTACCTTGCCGATGTCAAACTCTGCATCGGTATAGCCGATGGCGCACAGCACACGCCCCCAGTTGGCATCTGCACCAAACATTGCCGCCTTGAACAAGCTGGAGCATACCACCGATTTCGCCACTTTTTTCGCAATCGCTTTGTCGGGTGCGCCCGTCACATTGCATTCCAGCAGCTTGGTGGCACCCTCGCCGTCTTTGGCAATATTTTTCGAAACAATTTCGCACAGGTGGCAGAGCGCCGCACAAAAGTCTTGATATGCGGCACTGTCGGCACAGTTGATGACAGGGTTTTGAGCGGCACCGTTGGCAAGGCAGGTAAACATATCGTTGGTAGAGGTGTCACCATCCACGCTCACCATGTTAAAGGTATCGCTTACCACACTCCACACTGCCTTTTGCAGCAGGGTCGGAGCAATTGCTACATCGGTGGTGACAAACGCGAGCATGGTTGCCATGTTCGGGTGAATCATACCGCTGCCCTTTGCAATAGCGCCCATCTTGCAGGGCACTCCATCCACCGTAAAGCGAATAGCAAATTCTTTTTGGAACGTATCTGTTGTCATAATGCCCTCGCAGGCTTCGCTGCTGCCATTTTCCGAAAGTGATTGCACCAGCTTCTCCATACCGCCCGCAATTGGGTCGATGGAAAGGGGCTGCCCGATCACGCCGGTGGACGCCACCACCACATCACCAGGGTCGATTCCCAGCGCCTTGCCAGTGAGCTCACACATCTGGGTGGCAATCTCAATTCCGTTGGCGTTGCAGGTGTTTGCGTTGCCGCTGTTGCAGATAATGGCTTTCGCCGTATCGTTTGCCACATTTTGCATGGTAACGTAGATAGGCGCGCCCTTCACCTTATTCTGGGTGTAGGTGCAGGCAACTGCGCAGGGTGCCTCGCTGTAAATGAGTGCAAGGTCACGTTTGCTTTTATTTTTACGGATGCCGCAGTGGATTCCGCCT
>NZ_DALZQO010000012.1:0-21683 GCF_032017025.1 Hydrogenoanaerobacterium sp. | reverse complement strand
CGCAAACCCCGCCGCTGATTGGCTGAATGTTCATAGGTAACTCTCCTTATCGTCTGTCAAACTATGCTAAAAGCAGGGCGGCACCGAGTTTAGCCCTGTGTTCTCGGGCAGCCCGCATACGATGTTCATATTCTGGATTGCCTGCCCTGCCGCGCCCTTACCCATATTGTCGATGGCCGACACTACAATCAGGCGGCGGGTTCGCTCGTCAAGGTGCAGCGAAACATCGCAGTAGTTGCTCATCCGCACATTTTTAAGGTTGGCAGCCCCACCTATGGGGCACACACGCACAAACTGCTCCTTTGCGTAGGTGCTGGTATAAACGGCATGCACCTCGTCGAGGGTCACTTCTTTCTTAAGCGCGCCGTAGATGGTGGATACAATGCCGCGGTTTACCGGCAGCAGATGCGGTACAAACGTGACGGTCACCGGTTCGCCCGCAATATCGCTGAGTGTCTGCTCAATTTCGGGGGTGTGGCGGTGTTCTGCAACTTTATAGGGTGAAAACGCCTCGTTGCAGTCGGGGTAATGGGTGGTTTGTGAAAGCCCTCTGCCCGCTCCTGTCACGCCGGATTTGGAATCTATAATAATGCTGTTTGTATCGATTAGTTCGTTTTTTAACGCAGGGTATAACCCGAGACCGATGGAGGTGGGGTAGCAGCCGGGGTTACCCAGAATTTTTTTGCCCTTAATCTGCTCGCGGTAGAGCTCGGGTAGCGCATACACCGCGCTTTGGTGCAATGCAAGGTCATCGTACTCCAAGCCGTACCACTGTTTGTAATCTTCTTCTGCCCAAAGGCGAAAATCCGCGCCGAGGTCGATAAATACTTTGCCCTGTGCGGCACAGCTTGCCGCGTATTTTTCGCTTAAACCATGCGGCAGCGATGCGAAAATGACCTCACTTTTCTCAAGCACCTGCTCGTCGCTTGTGAGCACCGCTTCGAAGATGCCTGCAAGGCTGGGGTATACCTCGCTGATCGGCTTGCCCTCAAAGCTTACCGAGCCTACCGCGGCAAGCTCTGCCTGCGGGTGCCCCAGCAACAGGCGAACAAGCTCTACACCTGCATAGCCCGTTGCCCCAATAATGCCAACTTTAATGCTCATGTTTCATTGCCTCCAAACTATCCTGCACCGCTTGTATCTGTTTTTTTACCGCCCCGGGTGCGGGCCCGCCGTCTACCTTTCGCTCTATCACGCAGGTTTCCAGGCTGATTGCGCGGTACACATCCTGCTCAAACAGGGGGTGTGCCTGCTTATATTCCTCTATAGTGAGTGTCTCAAGCGTTTTGCCATTGTCGATGCAATAGGCAACCAAGCTGCCTGTAACCTTGTAGGCGTCGCGAAACGGCATCCCCTTTTTTACCAGGTAATCGGCGCAGTCGGTGGCGTTGATAAAACCTCTTGCTGCCGCCGCACGCATATTTTCTTTGATCACCCTCATGGTGCTCAGCATCGGAATCATGGTGGAAACGCACAGCTTGACGGTATCCACCGCGTCAAAAATTGCTTCCTTGTCCTCCTGCATATCTTTATTGTACGCGAGGGGCAGGCCTTTGAGCATGGTGAGCAGCGCCATTAAATCGCCAAACACCCTGCCGCTTTTGCCGCGCACCAGCTCGGTGACGTCGGGGTTCTTTTTCTGCGGCATAATGGAGGAGCCTGTTGCGAACGCGTCGTCCAGCTCGATAAATTTGAATTCCCACGAGCACCACAGCACAATTTCTTCAGAAAAACGCGAGAGGTGCACCATAATCAGCGACATTGCAGCGGCAATATCCACACAGAAGTCGCGGTCGGAAACCCCGTCGAGGCTGTTCGCCGTAATATCATCAAACCCCAGCAGCGCAGCAACCTGCTTGCGGTCGATGTTGTAGGTGGTGCCCGCCAGTGCACCGCTACCCAGCGGCATCACGTTCATGCGCGCCTTTGCCGCCTGCACACGATCGATGTCGCGCAGCAGCATCTGGGCATACGCCATCAGGTGGTGTGCAAAGGTGATAGGCTGTGCGCGCTGCAGGTGGGTATAGCCGGGCATTACCGTTTCAAGATGCTGCTCTGCCTGTTCGCACAGGGTCTCTACCATCTTTTTCAGCAGGTCGATCACCGCGTCGCACTCATCGCGCAAGTACATGCGGATGTCCAGTGCAACCTGATCGTTGCGGCTGCGCGCGGTGTGCAGGCGCTTGCCCGTATCGCCAAGGCGGCGGGTAAGCTCTGCCTCCACAAACATATGCACATCCTCGGCGGAAAAATCCACCTCCAAGCTCCCGGTTTCAATGTCGCTCAAAATACCCAGTAAGCCCGCCGTAATCAGGTCTGCCTCGCTTTTTTCAATAATTCCCTGCCATGCAAGCATCATTGCGTGAGCGATGCTGCCCTGTATATCATGTTTGTACATGCGAAAATCAAAACGGATGGAGGAGTTGAAATCATTGACCCGCTCATCCACCTCTTTTTTAAAACGCCCTGCCCAAAGTGCCACTCTGTTCCCTCCAAATTTACAACAGGGCGAGGATGCCCCCGCCCCGTATGATTCCCTTTGTCTTCTCTTATTTTAAGCCGTTTTTCTCTTCCATCTGTGCTTTCACCTTGATGGGCAGACCGAACAAATTGATGAACCCTGCAGAATCGGCCTGATTGTAGCAGTTGTCTTCGCCGAATGTCGCAATCTCCTCCGAGTAGAGCGAGTACGGGCTGGTGACGCCTGCATCGATGATATTGCCCTTGTAGAGCTTCAGCTTAACCTCACCGGTTACCGTTTGCTGTGTGGTCTCTACAAACGCCGAGAGCGCCTCGCGCAGCGGAGTGAACCACTGGCCGTAGTAAACCAGCTCGGCAAATTTAATGGCTACCTGCTCTTTATAATGATGGGTATCACGATCCAGGCAGATTTCTTCAAGCTTTTTGTGTGCCGCGTAAAGAATTGTTCCGCCCGGGGTTTCGTACACGCCGCGGCATTTCATACCCACCAAGCGGTTTTCAACCATATCGATGATGCCGATGCCGTTTGCCCCGCCGATTTCGTTAAGCTTTACAATTATGTCAGCCATTTTCATGGTTTCACCGTTGAGTGCGGTGGGGGTGCCTTTTTCAAATGAAAGGGTGACATAAGTAGCCTTGTCGGGTGCATTTTCGGGCGATACGCCAAGCTCCAAAAAGCCTTCTTTGTTGTAATCTGGTTCGTTGGCGGGGTCTTCGAGGTCCAGCCCCTCGTGCGAGAGGTGCCACAGGTTTTTATCCTTGGAGTAGTTGGTTTCTTTGGTAATAGGCAGCGGGATATCCCTTGCCTGTGCATATTCGATTTCCTCTTCACGGCTCTTGATTTCCCATGTTCTCCACGGTGCAATGATATCCATGCTTGGCGCAAACGCTTTGATGGCGAGCTCGAAACGAACCTGATCGTTGCCCTTGCCGGTGCAGCCATGTGCAATGGCGTCCGCGCCCTCGGCCTTTGCAATTTCAACCAGACGCTTGGCGATGATGGGACGTGCAAACGAGGTGCCCAGCAGATATTTACCCTCGTAGACTGCACCCGCTTTCATGGTGGGGACGATAAACTCCTCTGCAAATACGTCCTTTAAATCCTCAATATAAAGCTTGGAGGCACCTGTTTTAATCGCTTTTTCGTTAAGCCCCGAAAGCTCGCTGCCCTGACCAACGTCAGCAGCAACGGCTATTACCTCACAACCGTAATTTTCTTTGAGCCATGGAATAATAATTGAGGTGTCTAGCCCGCCGGAGTATGCAAGAACTACTTTATTATATTTTTTCATATTATATGCAACCTTTCATTCTGTCGTTCAAATCTTTTTATACATTGCTTCTGCGACTGTGTTTATAATTATACATATTTTTTTCTATATTGCAAGCTTTTTATGAATAAATATTCATTTTATTTTAGATTCTGTTTGCAGCATGTTGCATAATAATTAGTTTTATTCACTGGTATATGCACAAAATAACGCCTCCGCATCTCAATGCGGAGGCGTTATTTGTGCTCATCCATAGGCTAAGCCCTGGCGGTAGCGATCCATAATCATCTTAATCTGCTCGCCATTGGTAGGCGGCGTCCATGTAATGGCGTTGGCGCCTGCCTCTATCGTTTCGATCACGCTTTCATCGGTGGGGCCGCCTGTCGCCATAATCGCAAGCTGGGGGAACTCCTCACGGATTTTTCGTACCAGCGCGGGGGTTTTTGCTGCGGCCGAAACGTTTATAATCGCCGCACCCGCCCCAATACGCGCCGAAATATCCTCGGCCTCGCTGGCAACCGTAACCACTACAGGAATATCAATTTCATTCACCACGTTACGTATGGTTTCATTTGCAGTAGGGGCATTTACAACCACGCCGATAGCACCCTGATACTCCGCGTGCAAGGCCAGATTTACAACGCGTTTGCCCGAAGTAATGCCGCCGCCCACGCCGCAAAATACAGGAATATCCGCCGCGAGCATGATCGACTGGGTAATAACAGGCTGTGGGGTAAACGGGTAGACTGCAATCACCGCGTCTGCGTTCACATTGCGGATAATCGAAACATCGGTGGTAAACACGATCGATTTTATTCGCTTGCCAAAAATCTTAATGCCGGTACAGCGACGAATGCACTCGGGCACAACCAAACAATGCTTGCGTAAATTCCCCTGAAACTCAGGGATAAATGGTGTCTCCATAGCCTGTCCCTCCTGTTAATAATCGTAATGTTTTTCTTTATTATATCAAATTTCTTCGCATTAAGATACAAATATTAGGTGGCACAAAATAAAATTTGTGTTAAACTGTAGGTATCTGAATATCATAACTTTAGGAGGTAATAACCATGGCTTTTAAAACGATTCTTCCCACCGAAATTCACGAAAATGTATTCGACCAAATCAAGCTTGGTATGCCCTTGCTCACCGCCGAAAGCGACGGCAAAATTAACACCATGACTGTAAACTGGGGCCAGATGGGTTACCTGTGGAACCGCTGCGTCACTACCATTTATGTGCGCCCAAGCGCTATACCCTGCCGATTCTCGAAGCAGCCGGCGGCTACAGCCTGTGCTTTATGGGGCAAAAATACGCTACCGAGGTAATGTATTGCGGCAGAAATTCGGGCAAGGACGGCGACAAAATCGCACACTGCGGTTTTACAGTGGCTCACAAAGACGGTATCCCCTATTTTGAGGAGGCAGAGCTGGTTGTGCTGTGCAAAAAATCGTTCGGCACCTGGATGACCGAAGACAATTTCCTCGACAAGGAAGTGCTTTCCGCTTGCTACCCCGAGAAGGACTTTCACAAGCTGTTCATCGGTGAGATCCTAGAGGTTTTGACAAAGGAATGAATTTTTACGAGAAGGTCTACCAGCTTGTGCAGATGATCCCCGCAGGTAAGGTCGCATCCTACGGGCAGATTGCTCTGCTGGCAGGCAACCCCAGGGCTTCCCGTGCGGTAGGCTATGCCCTGCATGTCAACCCGCTGCCCGGTATTATCCCCTGTCACCGCGTGGTAAACCGTGAGGGCAGGCTTGCCCCCGGCTTTGCATTTGGCGGCGAGGGCGAGCAAAGAAAACTGCTCGAAGCCGAGGGTGTGGATGTGGATGACGACGGATATGTGAATATGCAGCTGTACGCATGGCACAATACTGGTCTGTAACAAAAAAGAGATGGGAGCTTCGCTTCCCATCTCTTTTGCTTTATACCCGATACTGCTCTACCTTGTGAACAATCTTTTTATCCACCAGCGCGTCAATTTTAGTACCTGCCTCAACATACTCTTCTTCAAATATCTTTCCCTCAAAGCGAATATCCGAAAGCAGCCCGCCCTTATCGTAGGGGATGACCAATGTCATTCTCACCTGCGAGGGGTCGAGCGTCTGGGCAATTTTGCTCAGCAGGTCCTCAAACCCAAAGCCGGTTTTAGCGCTGATCATCACATTGCTGCCGAGGTTAATGACAGGCTCGAAGCCCTGTACCTTGTCGCATTTGTTCAGTACCGTAATCATGGGCGTGCCTGCAACACCAAGCTCCGCCATCAACTTTTCAGTGACCGAAATCTGCTCCTGCACCTCATCGCTCGAAACATCGCACACGTTGAGCAGCAGGTCGGCATTTGCCGCCTCCTCCAGTGTGGATTTAAACGCCTCTACCAGGTGGTGCGGCAGACGGCGCACCAAACCAACGGTATCCACCAGCATCACGTTGCGCCCGTCGGGTAGCTCTAGGCTGCGCGCGGTCGGGTCGAGCGTTGCAAACAGCTTATCCTCGGCAAGTACGCCCGCGTCGGTAAGGGCATTGAGCAGGGTCGATTTGCCCACGTTGGTGTAGCCGACAATGGCCACAGTGGTAATACCGTCTTTTTTACGGCGCGCCCGCAGGTTGCCCCTGCGCTTTTCGAGTTCCGCAAGCTGTTCCTCCAGTGCCTGTATTCTGCGGCGGATGTGCCGCCTGTCAGATTCCAGCTTGCTCTCACCCGGCCCGCGTGTACCGATACCGCCGCCAAGCCGTGAGAGACTCTGCCCCTGCCCGCCCAAGCGCGGCAGGCGGTAACGCTGCTGTGCAAGCTCTACCTGCAAGGTGCCCTCACGGGTTTTGGCGCGCTGTGCAAAGATATCCAAAATCAGCATCGTGCGGTCGATCACATCAACACCCGTAGCGTCGCTAATGTTACGAATTTGGCTTGCGGTAAGCTCATGGTCAAAGATCAGCAGGTTCGCATCGCTGTCTTCAGCAAACTGCTTAACCTCCTCCAGTCGTCCCGACCCAATCAAGGTTGCCTTGTCGTATTCGGGGCGCTTTTGCGAAACCTTTGCAAGCACCTCAGCACCTGCACTTTGGGCAAGCTCGGCAAGCTCATCGAGCGATACCTCGACATTAAACTCACCGGTATCGGCAGCAATCAGTATTGCACGCTGAATTTCTTCTTTATTTTCATACATTCTATCCTTCACCACATTTCATTATAATCACTCGTACTCATGTTATTATGCGCATTTCGCTCACCCCCGACACAAAGCAAATAAAAAAGCACCCCTGAAATCATTCAGAAGTGCTTTTATCCGCATTTATGGCATGGCTGTACCATGCATTATGCATGGGCGTGAGCGCCCGCACCGGCAGACAAAATAACCTCTGATGATTGTAACTTTTTAATGCGCATTCTGTCCGCCTCCTTTTTTTAAGCTTCCTGTATTATAATTCAAAAAAGTGCTTCTGTCAACGAAAAATCATATTTCACTGCCTCTCGGGGAACATCATCTCTTCAATATAGCTGTCTTGAAAAAAAGCGTGCCCCGAAAGCTCGAGGTATTGCGCACGGTCGGCAAGCGCACGCAGGCGAGCTTTCCCATCCGCCGTAAGCAGTGCTCTCTGTGCACCCATACCCGCTGCGTTGCCAACAAAAACAATCTTATCGAGCAGCGCAGCCGGCAGTAGCCCAATTGCGCAGGCGCTCGCCTTGTTGATATGCGCACCAAAGCCGCCGGCTATGTACAGCTTGTCAATCTCCTTCAGCGTTAGCCCGCTCTCATGCAGCAGCGTGTTCACGCCCGCCGCAATCGCTGCCTTGGCAAGCTGTATTTCGCGTACATCCTGCTGTGTAAGCGAAATTCCGCTGGCCTTATCGAGTACAATTTCCCCCTCGTCATCATCAATATAATGCACAATAAAACCCTCTGCCTCATCGGTATCAAGGATTCTGCCCGTATCGTCCATTCCACCTGCCTGCAGTGCAGCAGCCGCCGCATCGATGATGCCTGAGCCACAGATACCGATGGGGGGCAACCCGCCGATTGTTTCAATGTGCAGCGCATTTTCTTGGCAGGTAACTTTTTCGATTGCCCCGGCAACTCCGCCTACGCCATATTTGATGTGAGCGCCCTCAAACGCCGGCCCTGCAGCGGTAGAGCAGCACACCAGCCTATCTTTACTGGCAAGCGCCATTTCACCGTTGGTGCCAATGTCGATAAACAATGCGGGCCGGTCGTCGTATGCTGCGCCCGACGCGTATAGCCCTGCGGTGATATCCGCACCGACGTACGCGGAAATAGACGGTGCATGGTATACGGTGCCGCTTATGTTAATCCCCAGTTCCGCACCGTTTTGCTCATAGCCAAACAGTGATTTTGGGGTGAACGGAGCTGACGCAATCCCTGCGGGGTCAAGCCCGCAGAGCAGATGTTGCATGGTTGTGTTTGCAACAATAACAGCCTGCCCAATGCGGTTAGCACTCGCCCCGGTCACCCGCTCAAAATCTGCGATATAGCGGTTGAGCTGCGATACCATTATTTTTTGCTGCGCCGCAAGGTTTTCAGAGTTTTCGATGCATGCGCCAATACGCGAGATTACATCGGCACCGTATACGCGCTGCCCGTTGATGCCGCTGGCGGTGTAGAGCAGCCTACCCGTGGCAAGTTCATGGAAATACGCAACCACAGTGGTGGTGCCAATATCCACCGCCATGCCAACGTTTTGTGCCGCATCAAATTCCGCGGTTACTTCAAAATCCACCGCGTCACCCTGTGCGCATACGTCGATATCTGCATGCGATATAATTTGTACCCGTGCGTCCCCCAGCAAAACCGTTTCGCAGGCAAGGCGCGTGTTTGCGGCCAGCTCGGCGGGTGAAAGCAGCTTACGTTCGGCATCGGTGAGCGGCGACAGCGCCCCTGCCGCAATGACTCGGCATTTTCCGCACCTGCCCTTGCCCCCGCATGGGGCGTCTACAAACGCGCCTGCTTCCAGCAATATCGAAAGCAGATTCCCTTGTGCCGACTGCTCATATTCTTTATCATCAATTGCCAGTTTCATATACAATCCTCCATTTACCTCAACAATAGTATTGTAGCATAATTTATAACACCACCACAGTAATATCTTAAGATTCCATGTACTATTTTATTGGGTGTTTTGCAAGAAGCTTTTTCCTGTTGAATTGCACTTGAAAAACAGCTATTCTAAATACAGACCATGTACACAAAATATTCATAAAGTTGGTGGATTTAGTGCGGCTAAAAGTAATTGCCTGTAAAGTTTTGACACGAGAGTTGGGGTATCTCTCAGCGGCCTGCCCAAATTATCTCGATATCTCTTGGCTACGGCAGGGATATCATGATGAGCCTGACAGGCTGCGTGCCATTTTGCAGGAGTGCATTGACAAAATTGACAGCGGCGACGACCCTTTTTCATGCAACGAGACCGTGGGTGAATTTGACGCGATTGTATTGGGCTATGGGTTGTGCAGCAACGGCATCTGCGGTGTTCGCAGCAAACGCTACCCCATTGTGGTGCCACGCGCACACGACTGTATTACTCTGTTTTTGGGCAGCAAGGAGCGTTACCGTGACCTGTTTGACCAGACCAGCGGCGGTGTTTTTTGGTACACGCCCGGCTGGATTGAAAACAGCCTGGTACCGTCTGAAACTACCTATGCGAAAAAATATGACCAATACGTCGAAAAATACGGTGAAGATAACGCCGAATATTTGATGGAGATGGAGGAGACCTGGATTAAAGGTTACAGCGCCGTCGCCTATGTGCAGATGCCGGACATCGCCTACCCCGATTACCGCGGCTACTCCCGCACCTGCGCCGACTACCTTGGCTGGGATCACCACGAGCACAAGGGTGATGACACCTTGCTGCGTGACCTGATTGACGGCAACTGGGATAACGAGCGGTTTCTTGTGATTCCCCCAAACAGCACCTGTGAACAGAGTTATGACAACAGCATTGTAAAAATTAAAGACTAATACATAGCCATAAACACTTGGATTTTTTAATTTGGGCGCCTTAAATTTTATTTTTGTAACCTTCAACAGTTTTTATTCATTGTTTTTGTGTATAATCACAACTACTTGTTAAAACTCATCCCCATAATTTGCTATTTTACATCTATCTTTTTCGAACAGAATTGGGTATAATAATAGTATAGAGAAAGATTAAGATTAAAAATAAACCAACAGGAGGGTTTTATTATGGTAAAATTGATTAAACTGGATACCGCAGAACAACTGAAAGAATTTATGCACCTCGCTTGGGAGTGCCCCGATGATGTAGGCGTACATACCGTTGACGATCAGATAGCAGATGCAAAATCTGTTTTGGGCCTGATGAGCCTTGACTACACCAAACCCGTTAAGGTAGTTACCGAGAGCGAGCGCTTTATGAAGCTGCTTGATAAATGGATTGCAAAAGAATAATTTCTTCCGCTGTGCGGTAAACATAGCAAAAAAACCTGTGTATCGTTTGATACACAGGTTTTTTATTTACTGCTTATCTGTAAAGATTAACGCGCACCACGTTTTCAATCGCGCTCAGCTTCGCCAAAAGCGCCTGAGAAACATGGCCGTCCACATCCACTACGGTGTAGGCATAATCCTTTTTGGATTTGTTGGTGAGGTTATCAATATTCAGTGCTTCGTCCGAAATCGCCTGCGAAATTTTTGTGATCATGCTTGGTACATTCTTATGTATCAGTGCAATTCTGCACGAGCCGCTGCGCTCCATCTGTAAATTCGGCAGGTTAACAGAGTTTTTGATGTTTCCGTTTTCGAGGAAATCAATCAGCTGCAGCGCCGCCATCTTTGCACAGTTGTCCTCCGACTCGGGGGTAGAAGCGCCCAGATGTGGGATAGCGATGACACCTTCTACACCGATGAGATCGTCACTGGGGAAGTCGGTTACATATGCAGCAACCTTACCGGAATCGATTGCGGTAACAATATCCTCACTGTTCACCAGCTCACCGCGCGCAAAGTTGAGAATGCGCACACCATTTTTGCAGGACTCTAAGCTTTCGCTGTTGATCAAATCTTTTGTCTCTGGGGTAAGCGGCACATGCACGGTGATAAAATCACAGTTCTGGTAGATCTCACGCAGGCTCTTTGCATGAACAATAGCGCGCGAAAGCCCCCAAGCGGTGTCAACCGATAGATAGGGGTCGTAGCCGTACACCTGCATGCCTAAATGGCGGGCAGTGTTTGCAACCATTACGCCAATGGCACCCAAACCAATGACACCCAGCTTTTTGCCGGCAACCTCAGGGCCCGCAAACGCGCCCTTGCCTTTTTCCACCAGCTTACCGACCTCGGCGCCCTGCCCTTTGAGGGTTTTCGCCCAATCGATGGCGGGAATCACCTTGCGCGCCGAAATAAGAATGCCCGCAAGCACCAGCTCTTTTACGGCGTTTGCATTAGCGCCCGGTGTGTTAAATACAACAATGCCCTGCTCGCTGCATTTTTCCACGGGGATGTTGTTGACACCCGCACCCGCTCTCGCAATCGCTTTGAGCTGCGTGTCGAAGGTCATTTCGTGCAGTGAGGCGGAGCGCACCATAATGGCATCGGCCGATGTGTTCTCGTCTACAAACTGGTATTTTGTTTTATCAAAATTATCGGTCCCTGCGGGGCTGATTTTATTTAAAGTTTTAATGTTATACACAATACACCCTCCTGTTCATATAGGCTAAGGGGGAACCCCCCGCGCAAGCCTTAATTGTTGGCTTCAAACTCTTTCATAAAGGCAACCAACTTCTCAATACCCTCAACCGGCATTGCGTTGTAGATAGACGCCCTCATGCCACCTACGCTGCGGTGACCTTTTAGATTGACAAAGCCTGCCGCTGCCGCCTCTTTGCAGAATTTTTTATCAAGCTCGGCATCTCCGGTAACAAAGGTGACGTTCATCATAGAACGGTTTTTACCCTGCACGGTGGCTTTAAACAGCTTGGAGCTGTCGAGGAAATCGTAGAGCATCTGCGCCTTTTTCTCATTGCGCTCCTTCATTTTCTCCAGCCCGCCAATGTCGTTGAGAATCCACTCCAGCACAAGCTTGCAGACGTAGATGGAGTAGCAGGGGGGTGTGTTGTACATCGAATCGTTATCGACATGGGTTTTATAATCGAACATGGTGGGGGCACCCTCGCGTACATTGCCAATCAGGTCATCGCGGACAATTACCACGGTAAGCCCTGCGGGCGCCATATTCTTTTGTGCACCGGCGTAGATAAGGCCGAATTTGCTCACGTCATACGGCTCGGAGAGAATGCAGCTGGACATATCGGCAACCAGAGGGATGTCCCCGGTCTCGGGAATATAGGGGAACTTGGTGCCGAAAATTGTATTGTTCAGGCAGATGTGGACATAGTCCGCATCCTTGCTAAAATCGCCCTCGGTAACCTCAGGGATATAGGAGAAATTCTTATCGGCGGAGGACGCCACCACGCGCACCTCACCAAATTTGGTTGCCTCTTCCTTTGCTTTTTTTGCAAACTGACCGGTAACCATGTAATCTGCCTTGCGGTTTTTGTTCATCAGGTTCAGCGGAACCATTGCAAACTGCGAGGACGCACCGCCCTGCAAAAACAAAACCTTGTAATTGTCGGGGATGTTCATGACCTTACGAAGCAGACTTTGACAGTCGTTTATAATCTCTTCGTAAACGGGTGATCGATGACTCATCTCCATTACCGACTGTCCGGATCCATTGTAATCCAGCATTTCACTTGCAGCTTTTGCAAGAACAGTTTCCGGTAAGATTGATGGGCCCGCAGAAAAGTTATAAACTCTTGCCATTGTGTTTTCCTCCATTTAAATAAATTAAATTTATAGCACTGCGTTTGTGCAGTTACTACTTTTATAAAGCTGGCAACCTGTAGCACTTCGCCGATTGCTAGTTTTTTAACAAGTGGATTCTTTTATTATAGTCCTTCTGGCGCTTTAGTCAATTAAATTCACAAAGTTTTACCCTTTTAACAGTTTTGTCAGGGTGTCGGCATCTGTTTCTTTTGCACTTTTGTCAAAAACAATTGTATTTCTACCCAGTACAAGTATACGGTCGGCAAGCCCTATCGCCTCATTTACATCGTTCGTAAAATAAAGGATGCCCCTGCCGCGTTTTGCCTGCCCTGCAATTTCATTGTAGATTCTCAGCTTGGTCTGCAAATCTACCCCGTTGGTGGGGTCAACCAGAACAAAAATGTCGCCGTCTTTGGCGAGGGCGCGCTGCACCAGCTCTCTTTGGCGGTAGCCACCTGTCATATACTCTTTCCGCTGTGTGTTAACACCCACCACATTGTGGAGCATTTTGCCCATGGCATTTATAGTGTCGCGCATTTTTGCGCTAAGCAGCGCAAGCTTGCCTGCCTTGCGCCCACCGTCGCTGTCATAATTCTGCAGTTGCTCCTCGGTATCCTCATCAATGGCTGAAACAATGCGCAGTGCGTCGGCGGTAATCGGGTTATCAATACGCACTTCTCTGCCCGCCACTTTTATGCCTCCGGTATACTCCAAAAGCCCTGCCAGCATGCGGTAAACACTTTGTGCGCAAAGACCCGAATCGGACACCAGCGCGATGATCTCGCTTTTGTGCAGCGTAAAGCTGATGTCTTTGGCATGCCCCGCAGAAATGCTTGCTACCTCTAATACGGGTTCGCCAAGCTCCAGCTGCTGTTTGCTGTAAATGTCGCTCACCTGAAAACCCTCGATGGCTTCTATCAGGTCGAGCTCGGTCATGCCTGCGGTTTCGCGCACCTCTTTGAGCTCGCCGCGTTCCACAAACACAACCCGGTCTGCAAGCGCAATGATCTCATCCAAACGGTGGGTAATATACAATATACTCACTCCCGTTTTGCGCAGTGCGTGCACCATATCGTACAGCACCGAGCATTCCTTGTGCGGCAGGTGTGAGGACGGCTCATCCATAATAATGAGCTTTGCATCGGACAGATAGGCGCGTGCAATGGCAGCCGCCTGCTTTTGCGCAGAAGTAAGAGTATAGAAAGGTTTGCTTGGGTCAATATCGATCCCCAGCGTTTCAAAGCACTCGCTGCAAACGGCGCACAGCCTGCGGGGGCTCATTCTGCCTGTTTTATAATATTGATCGTTGCCGAATAAAATGTTATCTGCAACCGACATTTGCTCAAATCCCTGGTTGTTCTGCATTAGCGTAACAATACTGAGCTTTGTCGCTACGGCAGGCTCAGAGATTTTTACCGGTCGACCCTCAAAATAGATTCTGCCGCTGTCTGCGGGCAGAAAACCGTTGATTACGCTTGCGAGAGTAGATTTGCCCGCGGCGTTTTTGCCTGCCAGTGCCAGCACTTCGCCCTTATTGATGGTGAGATCGATATTGCGGATATAAAACTCGCTGGTTATTCTGCGGGTTACCTGCTCGAGCCGCATTAGCTCCTGTGCCATAGCTACGTCCTCCTTGCATTGGGGTGGTTTATTTCACCTTATTCTCTTCCAACAGCTTCACTAGCTGCTCCACATCCACACCGTTATCCTTCTCAAAGCGTGTTTTCGAGAGCAGGCTGCCTAATTTGCGTACATTTACAATGGGCAGGGTATCCTTAACATACAACACATTCTTTTTAAATGCCGAGGTAAACACCACAACTTGCTCCATTTGAATATTATAGACGTTGTTTTTAGCAAATATTTTGCGTGCTGCATCCATGGCGGCAATACCCTCGTTCAACGGGTTTTTAATGCGTGTTTTTACGTCGTCTTTCACTACCGACCAATATTCCTCGCGCTCTTCGCCGTAGTAATCGGCGTTTTCTACCTGTGTGTTCACAAACAGCAAGCCAAAAAAGCCAACCAGTATATGGTCGATATGCACCGTTTCTTTTCCGCAATCCAATGTAATATCTTGCAGCACTTTATAACTGCGAATGGATGCAAATTTTTTAAGCGTACCGGTTACGCGCCTGTACTGCCCTGCAACGCTTGTTCTTCTCTTCCACAGCAAAACAACCACAAGCGCAATAGCGGCCCATACCGCCACCATAATTCCAATTTGCATTCCGTCCATACCAATCCATCCTTTTTTCATCTGAATTTTGGGCATACCATAAACAATGCTTTTTATGGTATGCTGCCCTTCCCAATGGTTTCTGCCCGGCAGCAAACCGGAAAGGGTAAGTGAAAAATTGCTTTACTATTTATTTTAACATATGTGATAGCCAAAAGGAAGAACGTCCTGTCATCATAAAACTGTAAACTTTTTTTATAAAGCGATGCCAAACTTGACTAACCTGCGAAAACGTTTATAATTTTAATAGAGTTCAAATTGCTCAAAAACAAATGGAGATGCTTATGAAAAAGATTGTTGCACTATTATTGGCAGCGATAATGCTGCTTTCTGTTACAGCCTGCGGCAAGGAGGAGCAAGATGCCCCCCAGCCGAGTGAAAAATCGGTTGCCTATGCGCAAACCGAGCCCGAGAATCTTGGGGATGTGATGAGCCTTATTTATGAGAACATCAAAATGAAAGAGCTGCAATCCGCAACCGAGAAGGACCTCACCAACTTATTCCACATCGAGCCGGATATGGTGCAGAAATACGCTATCCGCTACTCTTCGGGGCGCTACGGCGTTGCCGATGTGGCAATCATCAAGCCTGCTGAGGGCCAAACGGAAGCCGTACAGGAGGCCCTAGAGACGCGCCGTGCTGACCGTGTGGCTGAATTTGAGAACTACGATGTACACGATTCGTTCCGCATTGCCAAAGAAGCGGAGATTTTTACCCGCGGTGATTATGTAATTATGTTAATGCTCGCCGACGTAGACGCTGCACGTACCATTATACTTGAACAAATACCCGGGTAACGGCAGCACTGCCTTCTCCGCTTTGGGCAGCGGTAATTTATGATGAGGTATAAAGCTATGTTTGAGAAGAAGGATTTGAGCCGCCGCGTATGGCTGATCGATGAAGTTCGGGGCGTATTCATCATTCTGATGGTGCTCTACCATCTGTTTTATGACCTTGTTTATATCTTCGAGGTGAATATCCCCGCTTTCCATTGGAGGTTCACCAGTTACCTTCAGCTCCTTATCGCGGGGCTTTTTGTGTTTATTTCGGGCGTTGCATCGCGCTTTTCGCGCAGCAACCTCAAGCGCGGCGCTCAGTGCTTTGCCTTTGGCATGGTTATGACATTGGCCACATGGCTGTTTCTGCCCTCGCAGATTGTCCTATTCGGCATCTTACATCTGCTCGGTGTTTGCATGATGCTGTTCCCGCTGATGAAGCCCGTTTTAGACCGTATTCCCCCTCTCGCCGGTTTGATTGTATGTGCGGTGCTGTTTTTTCTCACCTACAACACACAATCGGGCTACTGGGGTATGCGCGGGTGGCAAATGAACCTGCCTGTCGCATGGTATTCTACTAATTTTCTTTTTCCGTTTGGTTTTCCCAATGCCGAGTTCTGGTCGTCGGACTATTTTCCGTTGCTACCATGGATTTTATGGTACCTTGGCGGCACCTTTGCGGGGGTGTATATTAAAAACGGGCAGTGCCCCGCATGGTTCTACCGCCCCCACAGCCGCCTGATGGCGTTTTTAGGGCGCAACACCTTCATTATCTACCTGCTGCACCAGCCGGTGGTTTATGGCGTGCTGTATGTGATCTTTGCCGCTATGCGGTAGGGCATTCCACGGGCCTGCATTCCCCAAGTTCTGTGATGGATTTGGCAATAGCCTTTGAGTATACAAAGCAGATTTACAGATATGGAGGGGAACAATAATGCTAAAAAGAATTTTCGTAGTTTTAGCGGCTGCTTTTTTGATTGCAGGCTGTACAAGAAATGAGCAGCCATCAAGTACTGTAAGCGAAACGGCTATTGAAGCCTCCTCCTCCTCAAGCTCTGCCTCTGGACCGGCGAAGAATGAGGAGGATTCCCTTTACCGCGATATTCTAATCAATTACGGCGCATACATTCCTGAAATTAGCGATTATCAACTGTCTGCACATAAAGGGGCAAGCCTTTTTTGGCACAGCGACTGGGATGAGCAAAACCCATTGCCTGCCGATGCTTATTTCTCGTGGTATTTGGGTCAGTTATGGAATGAAGGCCTATCTTATGAAGAAAGAGCTGTAAAGTATGCTTCCCCCTACGGAGAAGACAGGGGATGGTTTATTAAAAAGCAGGATTACGAAAGCAAAGCACAAAAATATTTTGATGTTACCACGGAATATCTTCGCTCCGCAAAAGCATACGATGCAAAGTATGAGGGTTATACTATAGGCGGTGGTGGTGGCATTGGGGAGACGCCTAAAATTGTACTATTTAAAACAGAACGTGAAGGCGATGTTTTAAAACTCTACTTGACTTTGGTTTACAACGAGGAAAATAGGATTTACGCCATGCCAAACGAATATAAGATTCTTTCAGTGCGGCTGCTGGAGGGCGGTGGTTACCGGTATATCGGCTACACAACCGACCAAAGCCCATCGCCACAGCAGATCGATTCTGATTTTACCACCAAACAAAGTATTAACACAGGAACACCCGCCGAATACGTTAACAACGAGTTGGCATTTTCAGTTGCTTTTCCGCAAATATGGGCGAATAATTACACTGCGCAGGCTGCCAAATTGTTTTTTCAAGAAACAGACGGCGTGGGAACATACGTCGGATTTTACTACAAAGACGACAGAGCTGCACCCCTGTTTAGCATTTATGCCGTTCCCTTGGATGTTTGGGAAATTGTTAAAAACAGGGAAACTCCGATTGGTTTTCAGTTTGGGCAAAATAATTCCTATGTGTTTTTAGCTGAGCCTTGGGGCGGTGGAAACCCCTATAAAAGCGGAGCAGACAAAGAATTGTATGATAACATGTATATTGAACCTGAGCAGATTGAGGAAAAAATAATATTCCAAATCATAGGTAATAACTAAAAAGAAAATTGCAAAAAGGGCGATTGCAGCTAAGCTGCAATCGCCCTTAATCTCTATGCACAAGGTTGATCTCGTTATCAAACCTTTTTGTTTGTTGATTTCATACGCAGGTTATTGTCAAGAATCTTCTTGCGAAGACGAATGCTCTTAGGGGTTACCTCCACCAGTTCGTCATCGCCGATAAACTCAAGGCTATCCTCCAGGCTCAAACGGCGCGGCGGAACCAGGCGCAATGCATCATCACTGCCCGAAGCACGGGTGTTGGTCATCTGCTTTCTCTTGCAGACGTTCACCGCCATATCATCGCCCTTGGGGTTGGAGCCAATAATCATGCCCTCGTACACCGGTACACCCGCACCAATAAACAGCACACCGCGCTCCTGCGCGTTGTACAAGCCATAGGTAACCGATTCACCGGTTTCAAACACAATCAGCGAGCCTGTAGCGCGTGTTGGAATATCGCCCTTAAACGGCTGGTAATCGTGGAATACAGCGTTCATAATACCTTCACCGCGGGTATCGGTCATAAACTCACTGCGGTAGCCAAACAAGCCTCTGGACGGAATGATAAATTCCACCTTGAAGCGGCTGCCCACCTGCTGCATATGTGTAAGCTCGCCTTTACGAGAGCCCATTTTCTCCATAACAGAGCCCAAAGATTCCTCGGGAACATCGATGACCAGCTCCTCCATGGGCTCATACAGCTTGCCATCAATCTCTTTGTAGAGAACCTTGGGGGTGCTTACCTGGAACTCATAACCCTCACGGCGCATGGTTTCAATGAGGATAGACAGATGCATCTCACCTCTGCCGCAAACGCGGAAGCTGTCGGTGTTTTCTGTTTCGTTGATACGCAGCGAAACGTCTTTGAGCAGTTCGCGGAACAAGCGGTCGCGTATTTGACGGGAGGTGACAAATTTGCCCTCTCTGCCCGCAAATGGGCTGTCATTGACCGAGAAGGTCATTTCAACCGTTGGCTCTGAAATTTTTACAAACGGCAGGGGCTCTTCTAACCCCAGCTGACAAACGGTATCGCCAATGGTAATGTTCTCAACGCCCGAAAAACAAACAATGTCGCCAACCGAAACCTCAGTCGCAGGTACACGTTTCAGGCCCTCAATCTGATAGATATTCACAACCTTACTTCTGTAAGGTTTTCTATCCTGGTGATAATCGCAAATGGTAACATCTTGATTTGCCTTCAGGCTGCCGTTTTCAATCCTGCCAATGGCAATTCTACCGACATACTCGTTGTAGTCGATGGAAGAAACCAGCATCTGCAACGGTTTTTCTGCATCGCCCTCTGGGCCGGGGATGTGGGAGAGGATGGTCTCAAACATCGGGGTAAGATCCTCGCCCTCTGCACTAGCATCCATAGTCGCAGTGCCGGTTCTGCCCGAGCAATATACCACTGGGCTTTCCAACTGCTCTTCGGTGGCATCAAGCTCCAATAAAAGCTCCAGCACCTCATCGGCAACCTCAGCGGGGCGTGCACCGGGCTTGTCTACTTTATTTACAACGATAATAATCTTATGTCCAAGCTCAAGTGCCTTCTGCAAAACAAAGCGTGTCTGCGGCATCGGGCCCTCAAAGGCGTCTACCAGCAGCAGCACACCGTTTACCATTTTAAGAACGCGCTCAACCTCACCGCCAAAATCGGCATGCCCCGGGGTGTCGATAATATTTATTTTTACGCCCTTGTAGTGAGCCGCCGTATTCTTAGCAAGAATGGTAATGCCGCGCTCGCGCTCAAGGTCGTTATTGTCCATAACTCTATCCGCAACCACTTGGTTGTCGCGGAAAACGCCGCCTTGTTTCAGCATTTCATCTACCAGTGTGGTCTTGCCGTGGTCAACGTGAGCTATGATTGCTACATTGCGTAAATCTTCTCTAATCAAATTCGATTACTCCTCAATATCAGACTTCTAGCTTTTCTATTCATACCGCATATAATTATATCCCTTTTTTCGTCATTTTGCTACAGATGCACAAAAATATCTTGTTTTAACTAAACAAAATGTCTTTGATTCTCCTGTTTTTGTGTACTTTTTCAAATTTTTGGTGTAAAATGTAATTATCTAAGCCGGAAAGGGAGATATAGCCTTGAAAAAATCCATTTTGATCGTATTTCTCATGATATTATTATCCTACTCGGCCTCCTGTACACAAAAGGAAATAACGCCTGTAGAAGGGCTTAGAGCCACCGCAGTATACTCGGATTTTATTAACAAAATGGAGTCGGGCGAGCTTGTTAAGCTGCATTACAGCACCCACTCTTGGTTCGAGTTCTGTACATCTGAATCAACCGCAATTAAATTTAATACAACCACGGCAGGCAAGCGTCAGCTCGTCTACCGCGACCGTAATCCTTTTGTTTTCTGGCATTATCCGCCTTACGATTATTATGACGGTGATACGTATTATTATAAGTATAAAAATAACTGGTTTATCGACACCTTCAGCAAATACAACCGCATACAGCAAAAGGATTTCGTCGGCATCCGTGAAAACTTTTTCAAAGGGAATAATATTCTGTCAGATTACGTATATAAAGACGGAAGCAGCTACCGCCTGGAAGCTGTGATACAAAGTAAGGACAAAAATACTTACTATTCGTTTGTAGGGCAAGCAGATGAAAACCATATTATTTCGAGCATCAAAATCAAGGAATACGAGTTTAATTATGAATCTAATGAGTATGAAAATATCAGCACTTATCTGTTCCGCTATTCAGGCGTAAACAAGGGTAATGAAATTAAACGTCCGAAAGATCTCAAACCAAATGAAATCGCCAACGACCTAAATTTAGATAAGGACGAATTCTAACCGACACTATTCGTAGAAACGCATAACTGAAACCACCCTGCCTAAGATGCGTACATCCTCTACAATGATCGGATCAAAAGCATCGTTTTCGGGTTGCAGGCGAAAATGCCCCTTCTCTTTATAAAAACGCTTTACAGTGGCTTCATCTTCCACCATTGCAACAACGATCTGCCCATTCTCTGCAACGCTTACCTTGCGAGACACGATAATGTCGCCGTCCAAAATCCCAGCGTTCATCATACTATCTCCGCGAACGCGCAGGGCAAACAGGTCTTTATCGCTGCCATAGCGTGCTTTATAGGGGATATATTCTTCAATCTGTTCAACTGCAAGAATTGGCAAGCCCGCGGTTACGGTGCCCAGCAAAGGAACCTTTGTCGTGCTGGCACCCGGCATTTTAATAGAGCGATTAAGGTTCTGGTCGCGCTCAATGTAGCCCTCCTGTTCCAATTGCTTTAGATATTTATGCACCGTGGAGGTGGACTTAATGCCCAAATCTGCGCAAATCTCCCTTACAGACGGCGGTACGCCTTCATTAATCCGCTCATTGATATATTCCAGCACATTTTGTGCCTTTTGATCCAACATTGCTTGCACCCTTCCCTATTTTACTGCTTCTATCATATCATATTCTAACCTTTGATGCAAACATACGTTTGCCCTCTGATGTAAATATTGGATTATATTGTTTATAATTTTTCTATCGATTATTAAACCTTTGTTTACAGCACCTTAACAAACAAATTCTCTAATGGTTTATAATAAGAGCATACCCAAACAAAACGCAGCCGCAGCGTTTATGGGTATAAGCTCTACCCTCCTCAAGAAAACACACCTCAAACAAATAAAAGTGTCTGCATGTTGCATGCAGGCACTTTTATTGTTTTAAGTCCACAAAAGGGTCTACCCCCTATTTAAGTGTCTCTTTCTTATCATTTAGATACAATGCACCAGCCTTGCCACCTTTACTTTGAGAGAAATAAAAAAAGCAGCCTAATTATATAATCAGACTGCTTTTTGGCTCCCCCTGTTGGACTTGAACCAACGACCCTGCGGTTAACAGCCGCATGCTCTACCGACTGAGCTAAGGAGGAATATAAAGGGAAATGACTGAAAAACATTTCTGTCTTTCAGTCAACCAAGTGTCGGCATCGACTTATCTTCCCAGGCAGCTTCCCGCCAAGTATTTTCAGCA
>NZ_DALZQO010000011.1:74649-94492 GCF_032017025.1 Hydrogenoanaerobacterium sp. | reverse complement strand
GATCAACATGTTTTTTGACAATGAGGGAAACCTCCTATTTCATTCGGTAGTTCGTTGTACGATATAACATAATCTAGCATTTATTGCTATTATAGTATAATTTAAGCTTTTTTACAATCAATTCCGAATCGGCTTTGCCAGTGGTTGGTTCTCTCCATCGGTCTTGCTGCAACACCGAGGGAGTGTGGCCTATTACTGCAATAAGTTTTTTACTGTCTTCATCGTTGGCAAAGAATGTTTTAATTTTGCTTGTAAAGAATTTCTTTCTATCCTATAATGAAGGCATTCGATTTTATTTGTACGAGGAGCGAACAACAGATGCGATACAGCTTTAAACACACCTTATATGCCTGTTATACGGGTTATATCACACAAGCTATCGTCAACAACCTTGCACCCATTCTGTTCATTGTTTTTCAGCAGCAGTTCGGTATTTCGTTTGAGCAGGTTGGCAGATTAATTCTCATTAATTTTGGCACTCAGATCGCCGCTGACCTGATTTCGGTACGATATGTAGATAGAATCGGCTACCGCAAGGCTGCTGTACTGGCACATCTGCTTAGTGTACTGGGGTTGGTAGGGCTTGCGGTACTCCCTATGCTGCTGCCGCCTTACCTTGGCCTTACCACCGCTGTCATCATCTATGCGTTGGGCGGAGGCTTGCTCGAAGTACTGGTCAGCCCCATTGTAGAATCGCTGCCGGGCGAACAAAAAGAATCTGCCATGAGCCTTTTGCACTCGTTCTATTGCTGGGGGCAGGTGTTTGTCGTGTTGGTGAGCACCCTGCTGCTGTGGGTATTTGGCACCCAAATTTGGGTGTACCTTCCTGTAATGTGGGCAATCGTTCCATTGATCAACATGTTTTTATTCTCTAAGGTACCGCTGATGCCTCCATTGCCCAAAGAGCACTTGATGCCGTTACGAGAGCTGCTGAACTCCAAGTTTTTTGGGGCTGCGCTTATTTTGATGATGTGTGCGGGTGCATCTGAGCTTACGATGTCGCAATGGTCATCTCTGTTTGCAGAAAAAGGGCTGCATGTCTCCAAAGTGATAGGCGATTTGGCAGGGCCGTGTATGTTTGCGGTTCTTATGGGCATCGGGCGAACCTTATACGGCATATGGGGACATAAAATTAACCTTAAGAATGCACTGCTCGCCAGCGGAGCACTGTGTATCCTGTGCTACTTGGTAACGATTTTTTCTCCATCACCGATACTCTCGCTGATCGGCTGTGCGGTATGCGGCTTTTCGGTGAGCCTGATGTGGCCGGGTACCTTTAGCCTGACTGCCGAGAAATTTCCGCGCGGGGGCACCGCGATGTTCGGTATGCTGGCAGTGTTCGGTGATCTTGGCGCGGCGATTGGACCATGGATGGCGGGGTATATCAGCGATGTGGCACAAGGTTCGCAGTACTTCATGCAAATCGGTACCGAACGGCAGATGGACCCTGCACAGTTGGGGCTGAAGAGCGGGTTGCTCGTGGCATTGATTTTCCCCATCTTATTGGTTGCGGGTGTAATCTACTTTCAAAAAGCAAAGCATAAGTAAAAGAAAAGAAGCAGAAAGCCATCAAGGCCTCCTGCTTCTTTTCTTTATCCTATTATAACTCAAAACACTGCCCGCGGTGGTTAAGCAACTCAACCCGGTCGGCATAATCTGCCGCCTGCTCATCCGCCATAAGGCGTGTGAAAGCCGAATAATCCTCACCAAAATGCATTGGTACCGCAGTTTTCGCACCCACCGTACGCATCAAATAATCCAGCCCGCGCAGGTAACTGCCCTCAAGGCGTGGGTCAACAGGTACAAAAGCAAGGTCAATTTGCTCACCTGCCATTTGGTTGATTTGAGACTGATATTTTTTTGCCATATCCAGATTATACTGCTGGGTTTCCCCCTCCCAGTGCCACCAGTTGAGGTCGCCCGCGTGGTAGATACAAAGCCCGTCCACCTTGACCAGAAACGCCACGCCGATATCGGTGGAATCGAACACCCTCACACTCATATCGCCGAGGTCGTAGCTGTTACCTTGGTGTACCATCACCGCGTCCTCACGTGTACGGATATCATCCGACAGCACATAGCGCACCTTAGGCAGCTGTGCGCGCCACTCAAAGATTACCGGATTGAAATGGTCATAGTGGCTGTGGGATGCAAACACCACCACGTCCAAATCTTTAATTTCACTCGGGTTAATAACCCCCTGTGCCAAACCGCCGTCCTTTGGCTTGTCCAGGTAATAATCAAAGATTAAAAAATGCTGCGCGGTTTGCACCGCAAACCCGCTGTTATACAGATACCACACTTTTGCCGACATCGGTTCACCTCCAAAACTTTGCAAACAGTTAGCTTTCCTTTATGATAAATGCCGCCATTGGCGGATTGTTGGGGCGATTGTAAAACTGAGTGAGCAGCACGGTATATGTTTTGCTGTCGATGTCTTTCAGGTATTCAAGCAGTGCATCGCGTTCTTCGAATCCGCTTTCTCCGCCATAGTAAATGCACAGGCTCATTACACCACCGTGCCGTAATAATTGCAGCCCTTGTTCTATTGCCGCGATACTGGTTTCTGCCTGCGTAAATATTTTATGGTTGCCTCCCGGCAGCCAGCCAAAGTTAAACACAATGCAGTCCACTGTTTCTGCCTGCGCGTGCGCTGCCATATTGCTGTGGCTTTCATGCAGCACCTGCGCAATGTGTTCGCAGCCCTTTTCATGGATGAGTGCCCTCGTGCTCTGCACCGCATCCTCTTGGATATCAAACGCAAGCACTTTACCGGTATCCCCTACCAAACCACACAAAAAGGCGGTGTCCCCACCTCTGCCTGCGGTTGCGTCAATGCAAAAGTCGCCGGGCTTTACATGCTCTGCAATAAATTTATGCGCCAGCCCCAGCGTATTCAGTCCCATAAACCAGTCCCCTATCCTTTTGTAGTCTACTTATCCATCAACTGTGGCATGCTTTCTCCGCTAAAGCCATGGTACAGCCACTGCCGCCAAACAATAGCATGCGAACCGAATGTTGGTTTCATCGTCCTGTGCATGACATATAGCAAATGCTTTGCGTTTATTATACCACGCATGTCTTAAGAATACAAAACAAAGGGCAGCGCTACAGCTTCATTACGGCAAGCACCAACAGCAAAACCCCGCTGAGCCAAGATAGATTCAGCTGCAGCTTTTCGGCGAGCTTGTTGCCCAAAAAGCACCCTAATTTTACTGCTACCGTTCCCAAAACGAGCGAAAAGAATATAATCTGTACAAAACTGACATCGGCAAGCCCTGCGCCAAAGCCTACAGCAAGCCCATCCAGCGATAGTGCAACCGCAAGCGAAGCAGCTTCTGCCGGTGAAAGCAGCCTGGAGCAATCGCGATCGGCTTCTTCGGGGTCTGCGTAGATGCTGAGAATGCAGCGCAGCTGAAACACCGAAAAATTAATCTCCTTATTGATGCCCTTGTGCTTACGGATACAGGTTTTAATTGAGCTGTCGAACAGCTTGACTATCGCCAGCAAAAGCAGGATAACAAAACAGATTGCCTTCGTGAGCCCTTCGGGAATAAACGGACGAAGCACCGCCCCTAAAAACAGTGACAGCGCCAAAATCACACTGCACACGACGTTGATTACGGTAACTGACCGAAAGGGAATTCTGATTTGGTTGGCACCATAAGCAAAGCTTGCTACAAACGCATCAACCGACAGCGCAGTAACAAGCAAAATTGCCTCTAAGGTAGAAAAAAAAGAAAATGTCAACGGACAACACCGCCTTTCACAAACTAATCTATCCTATTCTGTGAAGGGAGATGGTGACACAAAAAACCCTTTGCCCGCTCAAAAGTGAAAAGGCAAAGGATTTCTTCTTATTTTCGTATTTATAATAAAATAAAATGATTTTTCTGGAATTGCAGCAAGCCTTCCTCCCTCATATTGCTTAGCTCGCGGGAAAGTGCACTGCGCTCTACGCATAAAAAATCGGCAAGCTGCTGTCGTGAAAACGGGATATCAAAACTGTCGCTTTGTTTTTGTCCCCTCTGCAGCTCCAGATAGGCTAGTATTTTTTCACGTGTTGTACGCTTTGATACAATCTCGATTCTGGAGTTGAGAAACATGTTCTTTTTTGCCATAATGCGCAGCATATTTTCGATCAGCCTGCTGTGAAATACGCAGGACGATGGGCAGGTGGTGATAATGCGGCGGTAATCAATGAGAAGCACATCGCAGTCTGCACTTGCTACCACAGTAACAGGGCTTTTTTCAACTGCTGCACAGGCAAAGGTTTCTGCAAATAAGTCGCCCACTCCCAGCTCTGTGAGGATCATCGTATTCCCCTGCGCGTCCTCCTTGAGTACCTGCACCGAGCCGCAGAGTACAATACCAACCCACGAAACCGCATCCCCCGCGAGCAGCAAAAATTGCTCCTTTTTGTAATGCGCATACCTTGCGCTGAGGCAGCCGAGCAGCGGCTCCAGCTCCTGCTGCGCAACGTTGCGGAACAAAGGCAGCGTTTGAAGCAGCTCTAAATACTTTTTCACGCCCGCACCTCCCCCGAGGCAGCCCTTTCACAGCTGCCGATGAGTTCCAGCTTTTGCTCCTTGGTCAAGTGTTTGATGGCATACTCGCGCTTCATCGCAGCCGATTTTGTAGTGCAAGCCTCACGGTATACAAGCTTTACCGGAAGACGCGCCTTGGTGTACTTTGCACCTCTGCCCGCGCTGTGCGCTTTTATTCTGTTTTTTAGGTCGTTTGTCCAGCCGGTGTAAAGGGAATCATCATTACAGCGCAGCATATAAACACAGTTGCTCTTTTCTTCCATACGGCATTCCTTTATTCTGTCGTTTTCCCTATTGTAATGCATAAAACAGCTTTTTTCTAACCCTCGCGGCAAATGCCGCGAGGGTTAATATTATTATAAGCTAAGGCTGCCCTGTAAGTCTACCCCATATGATATTATTCTGTCTGTAAATCCCGCAGGGCGGGGTTGCCAATCAGCTTACCTTTATAATCGAAGCGGGAACCATGACATGGGCAATCCCATGTCAGCTCGTCGGGGTTCCATTCCAGCTGGCAGCCAAGATGCGGACATCTTGTGGATACCAAAAAGGTCTCTCCGCTCTCATTTTTGTATACGCCCACTTTTTCTCCGTCGTAATCCACCACGCCGCCATGCCCGTTTTCCAGCTGCTCTAATTCTGTAGCGGGTACATGCAGCAGCTGCGCCGTCAGCCCCGCAACCGACTGCGCGCCGTCCTTCATCAAATTGCCTACCGAGGCGTTCACCTTGAACCTCTGCGGAGAAAACACCTCTGCGTTGGGGTTCTCTTTCCCTGCAATTTGGTCAGAAAGCAGCATAGCGGCCACCATGCTGCTGGTCATGCCCCATTTGTTAAAGCCTGTGGCAACATACAGGTTGGGGGTGGATGCGGAATAATTACCGATATACGGCACACCGTCCAGCGTCATGCAGTCCTGCGCCGACCATTGGTAACGCACCTGCGACTGCGGATAAAAATCTTTAGCGGCCGCCTGAAGCTGTTTGTAGCTGCCGCCGGTTTGGTTCTTGCCCGTACGATGCCCCGCACCGCCTAGCAGCAGCAAATCGCCGTAGTTACGAAAAGAATAACCCTGCTCGTCCGCATCAATATACATCCCGTCCAGCTGCGGAGCGTTTTCAAGTGCAACTACATACGAGCGCTGCTGGTGCATACGCATAAAATAATACCCGGGCGCGTTGATAAACGGGTAATGGGTTGCCACAGCAATATTTTTTGCCGTTACCTTTCCATGGTCGGTGATTACCACATTGTCTTTTACTTCACGCACCATGGTGTGCTCATAAATGGTCAAATCACGTGCAATGTCGTTTATAAACTCCAGTGGATTGAACTGTGCCTGATCGGGAAATTTCACCGCGCCCTGCACCCCAAACGGCAGTGCTGTGTGCGTGGTGAATCCGGCTTTAATACCCAGCCGGTTTGCCGCATCCACCTCTTTTTGAATCCGCTCTGCGTTATCCAGCGAATACACATAGGCGGGGCGCTGCTCAAAATGGCAGGAGATTCCCCGTATCTCTACAAGCTTTTGATATTGCTGTACCGCCAGCAGATTTGCCTGTGCATATTGCTGCGCCTGCTCCTCGCCAAAATCGGTAATCAGGGTATCGTAAATCAGGTTGTGCTGTGCCGTAATTTTTGCTGTTGTATTTTTTGTTACGCCGCTTGCAATTTCGTTTGCCTCCAAAACTATGGTGGTTATCCCCTGCTGTTGTAGGAAAAATGCGGTCAATATTCCCGCCATTCCCGCGCCGATCACTACAGCGTCTGCCCGCAAATCTCCTGCCAAAGGCTCGCGTTTCGGAAGTGAGCAGCTTTCACTCCATACAGATTTCATCAAAATCACCTCAAGCATAGTTTCCCACTTCTTTTGCGATATAAACAAAAGGCCGCCCGATCATTTCAGAATCGGACGGCCTGTCGGTTTTATTTTAATATTTTTACACGCTCGCTAATGGGGACAAACTGCTTTTCGTCCGGTGCGGCGGTGGGCTTGCCAAAAGGCATCTGCGCAATGAGCTTCCAGCTTGCGGGAATACCGAATGCCTGCTTTACCTCATCGTCGATAAGCGGGTTATAGTGCTGTAGGCTGGCGCCCAGCCCCTCAGCCTCCAGCTGAGACCATACCGCAAACTGCAACATGCCGTTTGCCTGCTGTGCCCAAACAGGAAAGTTGTCTTTGTAAAGTTCAAATTGTGCCGCTAAACCATCCGTCACCGCAGTATCATCAAAGTACAAAACGGTGCCATATCCCGCTGCAAAGCTGTTTATCTTCGCCTCTGTAGCGGCAAAGCTCTCGGCAGGTACCAGTTTGCGTAGCGTCTCCATCGCAATGCTCCACAGTTTTTTGTGGTTCTCACCAAACAACACGGCTACCCTTGCGCTTTGACCGTGAAATGCCGAAGGCACATATTGAACCGAGTTTTCAACGATGCCGACAATTTGCTCATCTGAAATCGTACTCTCTGCACTGATGGCATAGACGGAACGCCTGTCCTCCATTGCTTTTTTAAATTCTTTTCCCATAAAAAATTCACCCTTTTTCTGTTTTTATATTTCTATATTTTTGTATTGAGGCAATCATTGCAGTTGCCCAAAGTATACTCTTAAGGTATTGTTTGTATTTTCAGTATATCACATTGTTTGCAATTGTCAAATGTTTTTCTATCAAAAAGTCTGCGAAGTAGTCAGCCCTCTTTTTTTGCGTCTATTTTAGTTTTTCCCACTCGGCGGGTTTAAAACCCGCCAGAACAAAATTTTCGCCCACCACAAGCGGGCGCTTTACCAGCATACCGTTTGTGGCAAGCAGTGCAAGCTGTTCCTGCTCGCTCATGGCCGGCAATTTATCTTTCAGCTCCATGCTTTTATACAGCAGCCCGCTCGTATTGAAAAATCGTTTTAAGGGCAGACCGCTACGATCCAGCCACAGCTTTAGCTCCGCTGCGGAGGGGTTTTGCTCTACAATGTGTCGGTCATCGTAAGCAACATCATTTTCATCCAGCCATTTCTTCGCTTTTTGGCAGGTACTGCACTTTGGGTACTGTAAAAATAGATATTTCATTTCGTATTCTCCTTTGCTTTTGGCAATGCAGCGCGTAGATACACCATATCCCTGCACTGCACACCGTTTTCAAGAATCGGCTCGGGGTAGTAATCCACAAAAAAGTTTGGCACGGTATGGGAATACACAAAGCCAAGGCTTTGATAAAAACGAATGGAGCTATCAACAGCATTGGAGGTGCCCACAAGCATTTCATCAAAGCTTTCTCCATATAATTCCATGATGTAGCGCACTAGCCGTGTGCCGTAACCCTGCCGCTGAAAGCGTTCATCGGTAATAAGGTTTTTCAGCTCGCACGCCATGGTAGAAAGTTCTGTTACAACACAAACGCTTACTGCTGTTTCGCCCTCAAACAGCACGAACATTCCGCCATCGGCAAGGTAGCGGTCGATCATCGCTTCGTCCGGGTCGGCAAGCAGCAGCAAATTGAGGTAAGCCTTTTTGTCCTGATCAATTTTTCGAATCTCACTCATGATGTACATCCTTTGGCTAATAACTCCATTCCTCATCGTTATCTTAAATCATCGGGCGCGTCATGCCGCCGTCTACAGTGATGCTCTCACCGCTAATAAACCCGCTGTTTCTGCGGCAGAGAAGCATTGCGGCGCGAGTAATGTCATAGGAGTTACCTACTCTGCCTTGCAGCATTTCTAAAGCCAAGACATATGCTTTTATTTTATCTGCCAAAAGTATAGCACAGGGTGAGAATGCAGACAAGGAGACTGCCAAAAGAAAAATTATATCCGTTGCTTTTGCAACAGATTTAGTTGGACTACTATTGTACAATAGGCATATCGGCAAAGGATCACAATTTTAAGAAAAGAGGTTATGGATATGTCAAACATGTTTTGTTTTCAGTGTGAGCAAACCGCAGGTGGTACGGGGTGCCAAGGGCGTGCGGGTGTGTGCGGAAAAAAAGCGGATACCTCCGAATTGCAGGACAAGCTGACCGGTGCACTTATTGGACTAGCCAAGGCTACCATTGGCAATACCCCCACCGATACAACCCACAGAACGGTAATTGAAGGCCTGTTCACCACCATTACCAACGTAAGCTTTGATGATGATGCGATTGAACGCCAAATTGCTAAAACTGAGGCAGCCAAAGAGGATTTGATTCCGCAGTGCTCCTCCTGCCAGTCGAGTTGTGCGCGCAACGATAATTACGATATGGCAAGCCTATGGACCGACAACGAAGATATCCGCTCGCTGAAGTCGCTGATTCTGTTTGGAATTCGCGGTATGGCGGCATATGCCTACCATGCAATGGTGCTGGGTTACACCGATGACGACGTCAACATGTTTTTCTATAAGGCACTTGCCGCTATTGGTGAGGAACTGGATGCGGACAACCTGCTTGCACTTGTGATGGAGACCGGCGAGGTAAACCTGAAGTGCATGGAGCTGCTTGACCGCGCCAATACCGAGACCTATGGCACACCTGTACCTACTAAAGTAACTATGAACATAGAAGCTGGCCCCTTTATTGTAGTAAGCGGACATGACCTGTATGACCTGCACCTTCTTTTGGAGCAGACCAAAGATAAAGGCATCAACATTTACACCCACGGTGAGATGCTGCCCGCTCATGCTTACCCAGTGCTCAAAGCCTACCCACACCTCAAAGGCAACTTTGGCACAGCATGGCAGAACCAGCAGAAGGAGTTTGTCGGTTTGCCGGCACCTGTTTTGTTTACAACCAACTGCCTGATGCCGGTAAAGGACAGCTACAGTGACCGCATCTTCACCACTGAGGTAGTGGCATACCCCGGAATGGTGCACATCGACGATGATAAGGACTTTACCCCTGTCATCAGCAAGGCGCTGGAGCTGGGTGGCTATAGCGAAACCCATGCGATGACGGGCATCAACGGCGGCGATACCCTCACCACAGGCTTTGGGCACGGTACCGTGCTGTCGGTAGCGGATAAGGTAATTGATGCGGTTAAAGCAGGTGCCATCAAGCACTTCTTCCTTGTGGGCGGCTGCGACGGCGCACGCCCCGGCAGAAACTATTATACCGATTTTGTCAAACAAACCCCGAAGGATACGATTATTCTTACCCTTGCCTGCGGCAAATACCGCTTTAACGACCTTGACTTGGGCGAAATTGGCGGCCTGCCCCGCATTATGGATATGGGACAGTGCAACGACGCATACAGTGCCATTCAGGTGGCAATTGCCCTTGCAGGTGCGTTTGAGTGCGGTGTGAACGAGCTTCCGCTCTCACTGGTGCTCTCGTGGTACGAGCAAAAAGCGGTTTGCATCCTGCTGTCGCTGCTTGCCCTCGGCATTAAAAACATCTACCTCGGGCCTACACTCCCTGCATTCGTGTCCCTCAATGTTTTGAACATACTGGTTGAGAAATTTGGGCTCACCCCCATCTCTACCCCCGAAGCAGATCTTAAAAAAATACTGGGTTAACAACAAAGCCGCGGGGCAATCGCCCCGTGGCATTTTTTTACGAAACTTACTCTATTGCACACGCACGGCTGCTCCTGTATAATAAAAACAGCGTTTGACAATTCTGATACAGGAAGGAACTTTACCATGAATCTTTATATCAGGCAGAAAGTCTTTTCTTTCGCCGACCGATACAGCATATGCAACTACGACGGCGAGCCTATTTTTCAGGTAGAGGGCGAGGTATTCAGCTGGGGTGCTAAAATTCGTCTGTACACACTCCAGGGGGAAGAACTTTTTTACATCAAACAAAAGCTGATGGTGTTTTTGCCGGAATACGAAATTTACGCAGGTGACACCCTTTGTGCCCGTGTGAAAAAGGAGTTTTCATTCTTTCGCCCGCAGCTTACGGTGGAGAGCACCTACGGCAACTTCGTGCTGGACGGCAGCTTTTGGGCGATGGATTTTAACATTCTCTGCAACGGCGAAATTGTTGGTGAAGTGCATAAAGAATGGCTCACCTGGGGCGATACCTACTGCCTGAGTATCCCAAACCATGTAAATGCCGCGTTTTTTTCAAGCCTCGTTATTGCAATTGATAACTGCCTGCACAATGGGCAGAACAAATAAAAACAGGGTGCATCGGATTTTCGATGCCCCCTGTTTTTATTTTACAGTGTTTGGACTACCACTCACGTGCAAGCTTGCATGCCCTCACCGCGTCCTCTGCCGTATCGGTCGCCACCAGAAAACGGTTGTTGTGGCAAAATCGTAGCGAATCGATACCCGTCAGTTTTTTCAGCTCCTGTGCTGTTTTGCCCGCCCACTCCTGCGGAAATTCACACTTCAGCGCATTGGTTTCATCCTCTGTGGGCACACCCTGTGCGCTGTAGCCACCCCGCTGTGAGGGGTACACCACAAAATCAGCATCTGAGGGAATAAGCACCATTTTCCACGGGGCAAACCTTGGCAGCACCACAATGTTGTCTGCCGAATGCTCCAAAGCGTGTTGCACCAGCTCACGTGCCCGTAAAATGCTCCGTATGCTCTCCAGCTTCTTTTGCAGAATCACCATCGCAAAGTCGACCGCCTGCAAAAAGCAGCTGTCTACATCTTCGTCCGAATCCCAGCTGGGGTTGAACGAACCGATGATACCTGCAACCGCATTTCCGCAGCCGGTGTTGTCATCCAAGTCCAGCGGCTGAACAAAGCGCTCGTCCAAGCGGGCAGCTTCCTCCGCGCCCACTAAACCTTCACCAAACTCGCGCCAAAGCAGGCCGAATGCAGCATAGGGCACACCGTTTTCGCGCACCTCGGCACCTGCCTGATGGTGGTCGAACCTGCCGCCTCCAATGTCGTAGACAATACCATCAAAGTTCTGCGGCACCTCAAATGTGCGGATTATTTTAATTGCCGGATTTATGATTTTCAGCAGTGCAGATGAAAACACGTCATCTGCGTGAAATTTTCCGCCATGGGTCATTGCAATGTTGCTAATCTCTTTCATCTTAGGCTCTTTTCTCATTTATTTATAAAGTCGGCTGCTTCTTCATTATTATTCATTACTTTAGGGCAGCCTCCCTTTTATTATGCAAACGGTACACAACACAAAAGCAGCAGGCCACGCATTCTGCGCCTGCTGCTTCGTACGCTTTTACTTTTTACAGTGCAAGACGGTAGATTGCCTCTACGTCTGCAACATCCAGTTTTACAAAACCACCGATGGGGCCTTTTTTTGCGATTCCCATGTGGTTTGCCATTTTCGGAATATCCTCTTCCTTCGCACCCAGCTCACCGAGGGTGAGCGGCATACCAATGGATTTTAGGAAAGCCTCAAAGCGGCGAATTCCCTCCAACGCAGTTGCCTCGGGGTGTTCATAATCCATGCTGCAACCCCATACACGTGTTGCAAACTGCAAGAATTTATCCATCTTTTTCGGCATCACATATTTCATCCATGCCGGCGCAATCACGGCAAGACCTGCACCATGCGCTACATCATAAAGGGCAGACAGCTCATGCTCTATGCCATGGCTGCTCCAATCCTGCTCGCGCCCAACACCGCAGATGTTGTTATGCGCCACCATGCCTGCCCACATAATATTGGCTCTGGCATCGTAATTGTTGGGGTCGGCAATAATACGCGGTGTTTCTTTAATCATGGTGAGCAAAATCGCCTCGCAAAGGCGGTCGGTTACCTCTACCTCAGTGGTATTTGAGAAGTAGCGCTCGCACACATGGATCATGATATCGGTTGCACCTGCCGCACTTTGGTAGGGGGGCAGGCTGCAGGTAAACGCGGGGTTCAAGATAGAAAATGCAGGCCGCAGTGCCTCGCCGCTTGCACCCCTTTTGAGCATTCCGTCTTCTTTGGTAATGACCGAATCGGGCGAACCTTCGCTGCCGGCCGCCGCAATGGTAAGGATGGTTCCGATGGGGAGCGCTTCTTCCACGGGCTTACCCTGGTAGTAATCCCAAAAGTCGCCATCGTATTTTACACCCGCCGCAATCGCCTTGGAGGAATCAATCGCGCTGCCGCCGCCGATGGCAAGTACAAAATCGACGCCCTCTTTGCGGCACAGCTCAATGCCCTCGTAAACCAGCCCGCTTCTGGGGTTTGGCTTAACGCCGCCGAGCTCTACAAATGGGATGTTCGCCTCACCAAGCGCGGACACTACCGTATCGTAGAGCCCGCTTCTTTTTACCGAGCCACCACCGTAATGGATGAGCACCTTGCTGCCCCCAAAGCGTTTGACGTATTTGGCGACATCCTTTTCGGTATCCTTACCAAATGCAAAATAAGTGGGTGAGTAAAAAGTAAAATTGTTCATTGTGCTACCTCCTTTATTTTATGTCTGTATTTGAAACAAATTGATTATACTCCCATTGAGATAAGCTGTGCCTTGCCCTTTAGGGTGTACGCACCCATGCCGGCGGGAAGAAATGCGGTATCCCCTTTGGCAAGCTGCAGGGTACCCTTTTCGCTTTCTAAAACCACTTTACCCTCGGCACAAAACAACCCCGTAAAAGAGCCTTTATCCACACTGAGCGTGCACTCACCATCGAGCTCCATACGCTCGGTTTTAAAATAAGAGCAATCTGCCAGTGTGGTAATGGTACAGTCCCCTGCGGTGCGCACAGGGTGGTCAAGAGCAACTTCCTGAAATTGCTCGGTGTTTGTCACATCAATTGCCTTATCCACATGCAAGGGGCGCAGATTGCCTGCCGCGTCCAGCCTGCCGTAATCGTAAACGCGGTAGGTGGTGTTGGAATTCTGCTGAATTTCGGCAATTACAATACCCTTGCCAATGCCATGCAGCGTTCCCGCCTCGATAAAAAACACGTCGCCTTTTTTCACAGGCATAAAATTCACTACATCCAGAATGGTATTGTCGGCAATTTTTGCACGAAACTGCTCTTTAGTAATCTTCTCACGAAAGCCGTAGATCAGTTTTGCACCGGGCTCGCAATCCAGTACAATCCATATTTCCGTTTTACCGTATTCGTGCTCTACGCGCAGGGCATATTCGTCATCGGGGTGTACTTGCAGCGACAGGTCGCCCTTTGCATCAATCAGCTTAAACAAAATGGGGAAATAAGCAAATTCCGCCCCGCGGGTGCCCACTGCCTCGGGGTGTTTTTGCACATAATCGCTCAGCGTGCTGCCATCCCCAAGCAGCGAGCTTCCATCTTTGTGGCACGAAAGCTCCCAGCTTTCCGCAAGCGGCATTAGATCGGTCTGTTTGCGGTAATCGGTCTTCAACCGTTCGCCGCCCCACAAATAATCTTTATATACAGGCGTAAGTTTGATTGGCTGCATATTTTTTCCTCGCTCTCGGTTTATTTTTATTACCTCATCGGGTAAAAGTTTTCCGTACGATGCTCTACCTATTATTATAGTGGCAGACGAGAAAAACTGCAAGCAAAAGCGGCTGAGGCACAATGCCCCCGCCGCTTTTGCAACCGGTTTGTTTTTTGCTCAAGACCTTTTTCTATGTTAAAACACAATCCGGTTTAAATCTCCGTTTACCTTATCCCACTCGTCGCCCACCAATCCTACCATCAGGTAGCGATCATTGGCGGCGTCGTAGGGGAACTCCTTAAGCAGAGTAAACTGCCCAATCTCACCCGTGCTGCGCACATGCATGCGCGGGCCTGTGCAGCGGTGGCTGTCTTCTCCAATCAAAATGTGGGCCTCATCCAAATACGAAATCGGGATATCCTCTGAAATTGCCTCGCGTACCTGTTGCTCCAGGTTCTCCAAATCAATGTCCGGCTTGTCGCTGAAGCCCAACACAAAGCCGTGCTTTACGTCATCATGCACATACTTGCCTTTAAATTTTTTGAGGATGAAGTACTCGCATAAATCCTCGGCAGTATGCGCCATTTTGCGGTAATGAATCGATTTAAATACGATTTCTGCAAGATCCTGCGGTATGGGGCCAAACAGGTTGGGACGGGTGATGATAATCTCCTCTCCAACGCCGATGAGCAGGTGCGCATTGCGCTTAATAAACGGATAAATCAGCTCGAAGTGCTCTACAACCACACGCTTGCCCATGGCGTTTGCGTCGAGAATGGCCTGTGCAAGCACGTGCATCTGCGTAAACGCCGACTCAAAACGAATGTCGAGATGATAGGTATGCGCGCTGTAAAAGCCGCCGTCATCCAGGTTGAGAATGGGCAGCGGGCGCACGTTTACACCCTCGTCGTCATTGGAAAGCTCAAGCCCCGGGAACATGCCCTTTACCAGCATGCTTTTGCCCGAGCCCGCCTCGCCAATAATGCCGATGAGCCGGTCAAACGGGCTAAGATACTGCTGCGCAATTTGCATGCCAAGGTCTGCCATGCGGACATTGCCGCGCGGCGCAAAAAACACGCTGTAAAGATGGTTTTTCTGCATTCGAAGCGAATACGACATCGGGTCACTCCTTGCTACTTTAAGCGCTGTAAAGAACCGTTACCACTCGAACTCCAGCCCCAGCAGCGGTGCATGCTGCTGGGCGCCGTACACATCGGTTTCGCCGAGGTCGCCCGAGCAGATGGGGCGCTTAATGGTGATTTTAATTGCCTTCGCAGGCCTGAATTCGATGATATTAATAATTTTGTCGGGTGTAATGTGGTAAAGCTCGCACACCACTTTTTCATTGATGATCTTTTCTGCGCAGGCTCTGTTAAAGCTGTCAAAATCTTTAAACATAATGTCGAGCGTCAGCTCATACGGGCCGGAATTTTTACTGCGAATGATATCGGTAATATCGGTGAGCCTTGTTTTCATCTCGTTCTCCTCCTATTCTAGCATTAAAGCTCCACATAATCAATTGGGAAGGGCTGTACGGGGTCATCCACCTCAATGATGTGGTAGATACTGAACACGTAAACCTCGCCCGCGTGAAAATCGCTGGGTGAATAGGGGAACGCAAGGTTGCCGGCGGTGGCACGCCTGCCCTCGTAGCCGTAGTGCAGCATGGTGGAACGTGCAGACGCACAGATGGTGTTTGCCTGCTCCTGCGTATCGGCAACCGCCTCGATGATGATACCGAGCTCATGCGGTGCGGGCGCGTTTTTTTGCGGTTCAAGCCCCGCCATAACGCCGTCTCTGCCGTAAATGTTAAAGTGCAGGTAGTACTTCCAGTTTTTATCGCGGAAGTTATCGGCAACACGAGCACGCACACCTTCTATGATATCATCAATCTTGCTGATCATAATTGGGTCGCGGGTACCGGCGATGGAAACGGTGCGGTAGCCGATGCATTTTGCACCCTCAAGCTTAACGGTATATTTTTCAGCGGGCACAAAACGGCTGCCGCTTACCTTAACGGTGTTTTCGGTCTCTTGCTCAAATTTGGTGTGGGTAAGGTCGAGGTGACCGCCCGGCCCGGGCAGGAGATATGGGTTGGTCTTTTCGTAAAGGGTATGTGCCGCAACCGAAAGTGTGGTGCATTTGCGCACAGGGCTCAGCGGCTCTACGCGAAAGTAACCGTCGCCGATGTAGCCAAACATACAGTCCGAGCCGCTGCCCGGTGTTGCACAAATTGACGCACACTCCAGAATTTTACCGAGGTGCACGGCAAGTCCTTTATCGTACCCCGCCCGCACAGCAGGGGCAGCAAACACCGATGGGTCATACGCGCGCCCTGCCAGCACCACCTGTGCGCCGCCGTCCAGCGCTTTGATAAACGGCTCCATGCCCATCTGTGCGGCAATGCGGGTGGTTTTGTCAATGTCTTCGCTTGTCAGTTCAGGGGCTGGGTCAAGCGGGTGTACCCTGCCTGCCGTAAGCGCTGTTTTTACATCTTCTTTACTCAGCTCGGCATGGATGACCGCAAGTTTAAAGTGCAGGTCGTTTTCTCTTGCAATTTCCTCCACAATTTCACGGCACCACGCGAGGTGGGGCTCGCCGCCGCTGCCGCCCGCCGTACCAACAACAACGGGAATATTCTCTTTTACGCCGGCGCGTATCATAATTTCAAGGTCACGCTTTACCGCGTCGCGGTCGGTAAACGACACACCTGCACCCAAATAATAGGGGCCGGGGTCGCTTGAGCCGGCATCCACCGCAATCAGGTGGGGGCGGCGCTTCATTCCCTCTTCAAAGCTCTCTGTTGGGAAGCCGTAACCCAATATCGCCGTAGCGGATAGTATCCTGTATTCTTCTCTCATCTGCCTGCCCTCCTGTTATTGATTTGCCTTTGCCCTGCGTATGGCGAGGATGCGCTGCATCTCGTTGTATACGATCATGTAGCCCTCGTCCACGCCCATGCCGGGCTTTGCAAGAATCTGGTCGGGCTGTGTTGCCATAGCAATCTGCACGCAAACCTGCGCGCTGCGGTCGGTTTCGTTGCAGGTGCCGCCCTGATAAGCGCCGATGCCCTTTTGCTTGCAGTAAAGCACCGCCTCCGCAATGTTGTTTACGCCGCCGAGATCGGGGGTTTTTATTTGCACCATATGCCCGGCCTTGTTGTCCGCAAAATATTTGATATCCTCCAGCGTGTTGCACCATTCGTCTGCAACCAGCTCTACGCCAATGCCGCGCTCATCAATGATACGGGTGAGCTCCTTGAGGGCGAGCATCTGTTTTTCTCTGTCCTCCACGTCCATCGGGCCCTCAATGCGCAGACGGAACGGCTTTGCGAGCTCGGCGAGGCTTTCGAGGTAATCCGCCATGGCGGTATAGTTGTCGTTACCAAACGCAGCACCGATGGTACCGTATACATCGATGTGCAAAACAGGGGTGTAATCTTGCGAAAGGCGTAGTTTTAAAATGCGGTCGCGCAGCCAAGCGACGTATTCTGCCAGCTTCTCGCCGTTTTCGCCCAACTTTGTTTTTACATTGTTGATGAGCGCATGGGGCAGCACCTGTGCGCCCTTCATAATCATTTTATCAGAATTCTCGTAGCGGTTGTCGCCCGACTGGGTGAAAATAGGGATTTCTCTATCACTGACCTCGGTGCCGTATTCATCGGCTATTACTTCGCACATCAGGCGTTTGCTCGCCTTTGCCACTGCGTCCAGCGCCGCCTGTGTTACGCCGTAACGAATAGCGGTGTGCAGGCGTTTGCCGTCTACCTCAATGGATTCTATTTGGTGTGCAAGTGCACGAAAATTCGCCACCTCGGTGCCAATCAGCTGCGGCTTAATATACTGCTCGATCACGGGGATAAAATCATCGGCAAGGAACAACGGGTCTCGCCCGCCCGCGCCGCTGTACTGCACCGCTGCGCAATCGCCGTAGGCAAGCTGCCCGTCCTCAAGCAGCAGCATAACGGAGATGGCTTCGCCCGCCTGCCGTACCGCCGAAAAGCCCGCCGTCGCCGTTTTGCCAATATACGCCGCACCGTCGGAAACCGCGCCCTGTTTGATTGCACGCTGGTCATCAAAGAAAAAGCCCGTACGCCCTTTCGAGCAAATTACATCTATAATTTTCATAGAAAAAACCTCCATTTATTAAACTATCCAATGGTTTCGCAGCGCGCACAAGTACGAATAGACGTGTCCGCTGTGGCTATATGATGATTCAAAACACTATGGCCTGCCGACAAGTTTACCCTTGCTGATTGCATAGACATCGTCAATTACCATCTGGAACGACGCCTTGCGTTTTTCAAACTTTGCACGTTCCTCAATCATTTCTTTGTTGAAATCGAACAGTTCTTTCGACAGGGGTACCGCACCTGCGTTTAAAATGCGGATGGCACCGTTGTTGTCGCGCGCGGGCAGCATTTTACCCGCATTATAGCGGCTGGGTGCAAAGGGCACGTCAATGACACCTGCCTGAAACGCGCGAACCGCGCCCAGTGCAATGTCTCCGCCGCCTAGCTCAAAGCATTTATCTACAATGCAGCGTGTTTCTTCGGTGATGATACGTTTTTCCTGTTCCAGCCCCGCTGCGGTGAGCTGTTGGTCGCCCAGCATAGAAATCACCTGCTTGGTGCAGCGCAAGCCCTGTGCGTTTGCCTCCATTGTAGGTACGCCCATTGCCTCGTGCGGGGTTTTCACAATTACCTTGGTTGCTTTTGAAAGTGCCGCAACCGAACTGCCCCACGAAATAACGCCGAATGCCTTTGCCTCATCCTGCGGGAAGCCGCCCATCCACTGGTGCAGCACGGTGGTAACCACCACATCGTGGTAGCCGTATTTATGTAGGTATTCCTCAGTCAGCTCCTCCAGGGTGCGAATTGCTGCAACGTCCTGCACGAGATTGCCGCACTGGCCGTAACCGACGGTGATATTTTTAACACCCTGCTCTGCTGCAAGTAGACTTTCGATGATTGCCACCGCATGTGAGATGCAGGGCGGTACCAGCGTACCGGTAAGCGGGCCGAACGGCTCGCGGTTGATGGAGATACCCGCCTCCTCGTAAAGGCCGGTAAGCCTGTCGCAATACTGCCAGTCGAGAATGGTTTTTTCGAGCAGCACGCTTTTGGCGTATGGGATGTTATAGGAGATTCCTCCGCCCTCGTAGCTGGTAAAGCCGCCCGCAAAGCCTATTTCCGCAAGCAGGCGCGCATCGGGGGTGCCGTGGCGCATCTGTACCGGCACATTCAGGCTCTCAATAATCTGACGGCAGCCGTTTACGCCATGGTTGACCGCCGGAAAGCCGTTGAGCATGGATTTACCGCTCTTGATCGACTCGGATATGCCGTTTTCAGCCTCCTCGTAGCGGTTCTGGCGGGTGTAACTGTCGATGGTGGTGGGCAGCAGGTCGGCGCCGCCCTGATCTTGCAGGTAGGTAAGCAGCTCGATGTGCTCCTTTACAAGCGCAACGCCCGCACGTGGCTGTACCAACGTCACCTTTTTCTCTTTCGCTTCTTTCAGCTTTAATGAGAAAATCTTGTTCTTCGGCAGCTTTTTATGAAAATCCATCGACTCCTGCAGGTCAACATCCTTTCCGGTCGGCCATTGGGTCAGCACCTGTGCGCGGATGGCGTTAAACTCGCCTTCCTCAATGCGCTTATTTTGTATGTCCATCACTCAATAACTCCTTTTTCATAATTCTCAATGCGGTTTTGGGGTAGTGCTCGCTGAGCAGCCCCATTGCCGATAGAATATAACTGCGGTCAATCAGTATCTGTGCTGCTTTTGGTTTCAGTGACATCGGCTGCTCTGCCCGATACAGTGCATGTGCTGCGATATCACTTGCGCGCGCGGTATGGATGAGCGCGCCCCCTGTCACAATAATGCGCTTAACCGCGCCCAAATCTTTTCCGCTTTGCAAAAAGGTAAGCCCCATGGGGGTATAAATCTGCTCCATTGTGCCTGCGTGGCGTGTCACTGCCGTTTCAATAGCAAGCGAGGCCAGTGCAAAATCGAGTGCCTCGAGCTCGGTATT
>NZ_DALZQO010000011.1:68199-74582 GCF_032017025.1 Hydrogenoanaerobacterium sp. | reverse complement strand
GGTGTGTTCCGCGAGATAATCTACCAGTTCGGCGGCGCGCCCAACAGGGATGCCCGAAAGCTCGCTCACCCGCGCAATGCCTGCCGCCTCCACAATACCGTGGATGCTGTAGCGCATGCCGATGTCTCCCTCTACCGTGCGTTTGGCGTAGGGCTCGGGCAGCCCCTTGTAAACGGTATTCGCCTTGGCGGGCATACCATTTGCCACCGAATAAATATCGGTGGTGGCACCACCTACATCCACGCCAATCAACTCACCAATTCCATTTTCACCTTCACAGCCGTCCGCTAGCAGTGTCATGGCTTTGAGCATGGCAGCAGGGGTGGGCATTAAGATACCTGAAACCAGCTCGTTTGCCTTACTCAGCCCCTTCGCCTCGACAATCCGCTGCAAAAATATTTCTCGGATTTGGTTTTGTACCGGCTCAATGTTAAGTACACCAAACTTTGGCATCACGTTTTCGCAAAGATAGGTTTGCCTGCCCTGCAGAATACGCTGGCACTCTCTGCCACAGCTGCGGTTGCCCGCTACCACAATGGGAAAGCTGCCCTGTGCTTGCGCCAGCATTTTGGCATTGTGCAGCATGCACTCACTGTTACCGCCGTCGGTACCGCCGGTCAGCAGTAAAATATCGGGCTGTATGGTATCTATTTCTTCTATATCATCCTCGGTGAGCTGGTAGGAGTACACCTTAACCACCTTGGCACCCGCACCGAGACTTGCCTGCTTTGCCGCCTCTGCCGTCAGCTCGGGTACCAGCCCACTGGTAACCATGCGCAGCCCGCCTGCCGCAGAGGAACAAGCAAAACGCTCTGCAAACTCCAGTTTACCCGTTTTTCGTTCGAGCTGTGCCAAAGCAGCCGCAAGCCCGTCGTTGATATCGCTCTGTACGGTGGTGTAGCTGCACCCGGTACCAAGCAAGGTGTCGCTTTCGGCATCTACCGCGGTTGCTTTGGTGTAGGTGCTGCCAAAGTCAACTAGCAGAATCGGCTTCACAAGCCATCACCTGCAAATCCTCTTTGAGTGCAGCAATGGTGGTTTCCGGTGCTGTACCGGGTGCAAACACACGGTCAAAGCCCATCGCCAAAAAGCGTTTTTCCACCTCATCGAACGGCTGTTTGCCTACTACGATGTTGCCACCAACGTAAAGCAAAATGCCTTTCAGCCCGGCTTCGTCGCATTTTTCACGCAGACCACGGCAATCGAGCTCGCCGTGCCCATACAGCGACGATACAACGATTGCGTCAGCGTTTGATTCAATCGCCGCCGCTATGTATTCTTCCTGCGAAACCATAACCCCAAGATTGACCACCTCAAACCCCGCTTCGGTAAACGCATGGTACAAAATTTTGTTGCCTACAGCGTGTACATCCGCCCCGATTACGCCAATGACCAATGTCTTCTTACTCATGTCGCACCCCTTATCATTCATTGCGCTATTTTTATATAAAATTCAATTTGTACTATATCTATATATTATATTGTTCTATGCCATATGTCAATTAATTGCTTACTTTTTCCTTTGTGCAAATTGTAGAAAAGGCAGATTGTTTTTTGGCCACCCTGTCAGATGACATAAAAATGCCGCTTCAGCCAAAATTTTGGCTAAAGCGGCATTCATTGAACCAGTCCAATTATCCTTGTTTTGCTTTTTTTATGCGTTCAATTTGTTCCTCGAGATACAAAAACGAGCCTCCATCAATTTGGTACGCATAAGAAATCACGGTATTGCCCTCCGATTGAAAGCGGCGAACCAGCTCTGCCTCATGCTGTGGGCAAAACTGCAAATAATCCTGTGGTACAATCAGTACCTGCTGCTGCAACAAAAATTCAGTAAAATTCTCCTGCTGCCCGAACAGGCGGGTTTCGATGATAGTATTCCCCCCGCTGAGCGTTGTATAGCTTTTGCAAATAATCTGTGCAAACGCTTCGCTGGCACATAGCACTCCGATTCGGGTGCCATGTACAAGCTTTGCAAGCTCGGCTACCGTACTTTGCGTAGGGGTGAGCACAATTCGGGTGATTTTGCGCACATCCGACACCGCTTTTTCCAACTCGCTGAAATGCGTTGAGGTGGTGATGACCAAATCAACGTTCTCACCCAATTTATAGGGTGCCTGCAGCACATCGGCAAGCAGATATTGGTATACATCCACATTTGAGATGCGAGATATCTGACCGGCGATCAGCGCAAGTGCCTCGGGGTTGCAATCCACCAGCGCAATGCGCACATTGTCATACCGCTCCTCACGTTCTCGCAGCTTTAAATCAAAGAAAATTTGCACCTCGCGTGCCGAGAACGAAAGCTCCTCCATTTCGTCGAGCAATGCATCAATTGCCTTCATTGCACGCTCCTTTTTGCTGCCCGATTCATGGTCGGTTTTATCGAGCACAAAGGTACCTCTACCCTGTGTCATTTCAATTACGCCTAGATTTTGCAGTTCATCATAAGCATGCTTAATGGTTCCGCGTGCAATTTTCATCTCCGCCGCGAGATCGCGTACTGTGGGCAGTTTGTAATTTGCGGGCAGCGCACCGCTTTTGATATCGTGATAGATTGCATTTACAATCTGGCGATAAATTGGCACGTTGCTATTCTCTCGTATCTCAATTTGCATAGCTGCGCTCCCTTTCAAAATGATACATTGTTCTATAGATCAATTTTACAGTATAGATGCAGATTGTCAAGAGCGCAAAGAAAAAGAGCAATCTTAAGATCGCTCTTTGATAGGGCCGGCTTTTGCGTTGCCGTGCTTTGCCTTGCCCTGAATCTCCGGTACCGGCGGCACCTCATTTTTGGGGAAATGCGTTATACGGTTGCTCTCGGTTCCATGGGGTTCTTTTGGGTCGGGGCGTTTCATACCTGCCTTTGCCATGGTGATTCTCCCTTACACATCGTTATTTTTATTCGACTGTTTTTTTGCGTTTCTGTTCTGATTTTGATTTTCTCTTGTGATGGGCGTCTGACCGTTGCACTTTTCTTCGCGTGCCTTTTTGTTATCCGGTTGGCTGTCTTTCGGCATATTTGTACCCCCTACATGATGTGTTCTTCTGTTTTATCGGCTTTGATCTCATAGCCCAGTTTTTCCAGGCGTTTTGCAAGCTGTTCCTGTTTTACCCCGGTGTTATCATAATCTACCGCGAGGCTGTTTTTTTCTGCATTCACACTGACTGAAATTACCCCCGGAAAGGCATCCATCTCACGTTTAAGTTCTTTTACATCACGGTTTCCATTCACATTATTTAAAATAAAATAAGCGCTCTCTTTTGGCATACAATCACCTCAAAAATAGTGTTTCGTTTTTACCTTGTTTTATTCTTCTTCTTTTTTAATCTAAATTTCAATTTCGTTGCATCTGCAACAGATAATTGCATATAACTGTGTTATACTACAGGCAACACAGACAAAGAAAGCGAGGGTACAAACCGTGGAAAAACGCATTATGAAAAATATTGAATTTGCAAAGGCATTCAAGATGGATGAGCTGGTCACCTATCAGGACGGACAGGTTGTAAGCAAAACACTGGTACAAAACAAGAGCGTGAGCCTGACGCTGTTTGCGTTTGATAAGGGTGAGGAGATTAGCACGCATTCTTCGCACGGCGATGCCATGATTTATGTTATGGACGGCAGTGCAAAAATTACTGTAGGCGATGAAACATTTGAGCTGACAGCCGGTGAAACGATTGTGATGCCGTCAGAAATTCCGCATGCGGTATTTGCGCCTGAGCGCATGAAATTCTTTTTGATCGTTGTATTTTAGGCTTTGAATTTGCCTAGAATAAAAGTTAAAATCACTAAGCAGAATAGGAGATGCTCTTTATGAAGGCAATGATTGATCGCGATGGTTGTATTGGTTGTGGGCTTTGCGCCGATACCTGCCCCGAAGTGTTTCAAATGGCGGATGACGGCTTAGCCGAGGTAATTGTTCCGGAGGTGCCGGAAGATGTGGAAGACAGTGCAGTCGAAGCGCAGGAAGGCTGCCCGGTATCGGTTATTACAGTAGAAGATTAACGGCAAGTGTAAAAAGAACGCAGTGCAGCCCCGAGGCTGCACTGCGTTCTTTTTGTGAAATACCTGTTCTGATATTGACTTTTTGCGCGTTTATCTTTAAAATATTTCATATAAAGCCAGTATGAAAAGAGGGATTATTGTGAAAATATCTGCAAAAGGCCGCTATGGGCTTGCAGCCATGATTTATATGGCGGAGCAGGCGAAGCAGGATGCTTATATTACCATCATTCACATTTCTGAGCAGCTAGGCATTTCGAAGGTTTATCTGGAGCAGACTTTTTCATTGCTCAAAAGAGCAGGTCTTGTCACCTCCATCAAAGGTGCGCAGGGCGGATATCAGCTTGCGCGAATGCCCATGCAGATAACTGCATTTGATGTTTTATCTGCGATAGAGATCTCTCTGTTTGAAAAAACGGATGAAACTGTTGGCAAAAACTCCCCCGATATTGAAGCCGCGATGCAGTTATCTGCGTTTGAGCCGCTCGGAAGAGCCGTTGAAACAACCTTGAAACAAATCAGCCTATACGACCTTGTAAACGAGGCTGAAAAGCATAAAAAAGATACGAGCTATATGTTCTACATTTAGACGGGAGAATATTATGGATATCAATACCATCTGCGTGCATGGCAATGCGCATAAAACCGATGATACCGGCTGCGTCACCGTTCCGATTTACCAAACCGCCACCTTTGCCCATTTAGGCGTTGGGCAAAGCACCGGCTATGATTATTCCAGGCTGCAAAACCCCACCAGAGAGCAGCTGGAGCAGGTGGTTGCCGCTTTGGAGCATGGGGTGGATGCAATGGCATTTTCTACCGGCATGGCGGCAGTTGCAACCGTTATGGAGCTTTTTAAAATGGGCGACCACATTGTGGTGTCGAATGATTTATACGGCGGGTCTCACCGCTTATTCCACCACATTTCAGAGAAAAATGGGCTGACCTTTGACACAGCCGACACCACCGAACCCTCACAAATTGAACGGTGCATTAAACCGCAGAGCAAGGCTATTTTTATTGAAACACCCTCCAACCCAATGATGCAGGTAACCGACATTGCTGCGGTAGCAAAAATTGCAAAGGCGCATGGTCTTTTGCTGATTGTGGATAACACCTTTCTTTCGCCTTATTTTCAAAACCCCATCGACCTTGGTGCGGATATTGTCATCCACAGCGGCACCAAATACCTCGGCGGGCACAACGACACACTCGCGGGCTTTGTTGTTGTGGCAACTACAGAATTATCCGAGAAGCTGCGTTTTCTTTTTAAAACCATCGGCGCCTGCCTTGCACCTTTTGATAGCTATCTGCTCATCCGCGGCATTAAAACACTCTCAATTCGTATGGAGCGCCAGCAGGAGAATGCGCTGAAGATTGCAAATTGGCTTTGCAGGCAACCCAAGGTAAAGGCAGTTCATTATGTGGGGCTGCCCTCGCACCCCGGCTATGAAATTTCAAGGCGGCAGGCACGCGGTTTTGGCTCAATGATCTCGTTTGAAACAGACAGCGAACAAACCGCACGGCAGCTGTTGGAACGCGTGAAGCTGATTCTGTTTGCAGAAAGCCTTGGCGGGGTAGAGACCCTAATCACCTACCCCATGCTGCAAACGCATGCCGACGTTCCGCAGGCAGAGCGTGAGGCAAAAGGCATTAACGAACGGCTTCTGCGCCTTTCTGTTGGCATAGAGGGTGCAGACGACATTATAACCGACCTAGAACAAGCATTGAAATAGGAGATGTAACAATGAGCAACTTTAACTTTAACGAAGTAATTGACCGTACCAATACCAACTCTTTGAAGCACGATTTTGCCGCAGAGCGTGGCAAGCCGGCCGGTATTCTGCCGCTGTGGGTGGCCGATATGGATTTGAAAGCGCCACCCGAGGTAACCGAAGCACTTACAAAATCGGCGCAGCATGGTATTTTCGGATACTCCGATACCAAGCACAGCTATTTTACGGCACTGCAAAACTGGTATGCATCGCACTTTGGCTGGGACATAGAACCCGACTGGCTGGTTAAAACACCGGGGGTTGTCTATGCCCTCGCAATGGCAATCCGTGCACTCACCAACGAAGGGGACGCGGTTATCATACAGCAGCCCGTTTATTACCCGTTTTCCAGAACTGTGCAGGTAAACAACCGCAAGCTTGTGAACAGCCCGCTTATTTACAATAATGGTACATACCAGATTGACTTTGAAGATTTTGAAGCAAAAGTGGTACAGAACAACGTAAAATTGTTTATTTTGTGCAGCCCTCACAACCCTGTGGGCAGGGTTTGGACACGCGACGAACTGGAGCGGTTGGGAGATATCTGTGTCAAGCACAATGTTTTGGTCATATCCGACGAAATTCATGCAGATTTT
>NZ_DALZQO010000011.1:43554-68189 GCF_032017025.1 Hydrogenoanaerobacterium sp. | reverse complement strand
GTATATGAGGGCAACCGCCACTTCGTATTCGCAGGCATCAAGCCCGAATATCTGGAGCGTACCGTTACCTGTACCGCCCCCAGCAAAACCTTTAACCTTGCGGGTCTGCAGGTATCAAACATCTTTATTGCCAACCCCGAGATCAGAAAAAAGTTTTTGGTTGAAATTGATAAAAGCGGCTACAGCCAACTGAACTCCATGGGGCTGGTGGCATGCCAGGCCGCTTATGAGCACGGTGAAGAGTGGCTGGAGGAATTAAAGTGTCATCTGTCGGACAACCTTGCCTTTATTCGCAGCTTTCTTGCACAGCGCCTGCCACAGATTCGGCTGGTAGAACCGCAAGGAACCTATCTGGTTTGGCTTGATTTTACCGCTTTGGGGCTGACTGAAGCGCAGCGAGAGCATTTAATTGTAGATAAGGCAAAGCTATGGCTTGACAGCGGTGTTATGTTTGGTGCCGAAGGAGAGGGCTTTGAACGCGTCAACATTGCCTGCCCGCGCGCTACATTAGAAAAGGCGTTTGCACAGCTCGAGCAGGCCGTTCTGGATTTAAACGTTTAGAAGAATCAAGGTCGGCCCACCCAATATTTAGTCTAACGCCATTAAAAGTACAGGGCGGCTACAGCCGAAGTGCTTAAAAACATGCTATTCTACGGACAAAAAGAAAAGGCAAGCAACTTTTATAACCGAAGTGCTCATCTTACTTGTCGTATTCTCTGAAATATTTTTTAAATATCTACATCCTTAATCGCTGATTGCAAAAGAAAGAACCTCCGGCTTAAGCCGGAGGTTCTTTCTTTTGTTGGTGTAACCCGCTGTTACCTGCTGCTCTTGCAAGGGCATGGTGCGATAGAAGTCAACCGAAAAATAAGGGGGTTCTTATTGAAACAATTGTGTGATAACAGAAAATAAAGAAAATCTTTAATAAATAATTTATATTATATGAATATTGTTAAACCATTGACAATTGAGATTGTTAAATATATAATAATCTAGCAGAACATGTTCTGTAAAAATTATTTACATAAGGTGGTAAATTATGAGCATCAGAAAACTTTTATGCCTTGCACTGTCTGTAATCATGGTTTTGACTGTGTTTACGGGCTGCGGCGCACCAGCTAATGATTCAAATTCCCTCTTTAAACCGGGCAAGTACACCGGCGAGGGCCAGGGCTTTGGTGGAGCCATTGAAGTAGAAGTAGAAGTAGATACGGATAAAATACTGAATATTAAAGTATTACCGCACAAAGAAACTCAGGGTGTTTCAGATGCTGCTTTCAGCACTATCCCTAAGAAAATTGTTGAAACACAATCTATCGCTGTAGACACGGTTGCAGGCTGCACCGTCTCATCCAAGGGAATTTTGGAAGCGGTGAAAGCAGCACTGACACAAACTGCCGCAGATATGGATAAGCTGGAGAAGGCAGTTGAAAATGTTGTTTCCACAGAAACGATTACGAAAGAATCGGATGTAGTAATCGTTGGCGGTGGCGGCGCAGGTATGTCTGCTGCCGTAGAAGCACTAAAAGCAGGCAGCTCGGTCACCGTAGTGGAAAAAATGCCGGCTGTAGGAGGAAATACTATTCTGGCAGGCAGCGCCTACAACACTTCCGATCAGGAGCGCCAGAAAACCCATGAAATGAGCGCGAGCGAGCTGAAAAGAATTGAAGATATCGTCGCTCTTGAACCCAAAAATGATTTAATGAAATCTTGGCAGGAAACCCTTAAAAAAGAAATCGAAGATTATAAAGCTGCCAAAGGAACCTATCTGTTTGATTCGCCCTCACTGCACAAGCTTCAGACCTATATGGATGGCGACTACGTAGGCAACCCAGAGCTGATTGATGTGTTTGGCGAAAAAGCTTTTGAAGGTTATGAATTTCTTACAGGCTTAGGAGCAGAATGGGTTGACGGAGTTAACGCTGCCGTAGGTGCCACCTGGATGCGCAGCCATACCCCAACTGCCAAATATGGCGCCAAAGGTGCTTCTTTTGTGCTACCTCAAGTGGAGTATGTCGAGAAAAATGGCGGAGAAATTTTGCTGAATTCCAAAGCGGAAGAATTGATTATGGAAAACGGCAAATGCGTAGGCGTCAAGGGTAAAACCACAGAGGGTCAGCCTTTTGAAGTTCGTGCAAAGAAAAACGTAATTCTTGCAACCGGCGGGTTTGGTGCTAATGTGGAGATGCGCCAAAAGTACAACAAGCATTGGCCCAAATTAGATGAATCTGTACAGACGACGAACCATGTAGGAGCAACGGGCGACGGTATTGTAATGGCCGAAGCCGCAGGCGCTAACTTGGTGGGCATGGAGTGGATTCAAATGCTGCCAACCTACGGCAAAGGCGTGTTTACGGCATACATTGAGAACCAGTTCTACATCAATAAAGAAGGTAAGCGCTTTGTAAAAGAAGATGGCAGACGTGACGAGTTATCCAAAGCTGTTTTGGAGCAGACCGATGCGCAGATCTATATTATTTCTGACGCGAATACAGTAAAGGATGGCGTAACGGTAAACGGTTCTAAAGTTGACGAGCAACTGGTGGGCAACGGCTATGTGTTCAAGGCCGATACACTGGAAGATCTGGCGAAACAGATTAATGTTCCATACGAAGATTTGAAAGCATCTGTAGATCAGTTCAATAATTCTATTAAAACAGGAACCGATCCGTTTGGTAGAACTGTTTTTGACAAAGAATTCGGAAAAGCACCGTTTTATGCGGGGCTAACAAATCCTATGGTTCACCACACCATGGGCGGTGTGGAAATTAATACAAACACACAGGTACTGGATAAACAGGGCAATGTAATTCCCGGACTTTATGCAGCAGGCGAAGTAACAGGCGGAATCCATGGTTCAAACCGCCTGGGAGGTAACGCAATTGCTGGCATTACATTATTTGGTAGAATTGCCGGACAGAATGCTTCCAAATAAGCGCAAATAGAACTATTCTTACTTATCTTTCGAAGAAGTCAACGTACTTAGAGTACGTTGACTTCTTTCTGTTCAACGAAGTATAATGAGAGGTAATATTGAAAATGAAACGAGGTTGTAGATGTGGCATACGAACCAACCGTAAATAAAAGAAAACTGCAGTATCAGCAAACACTGGAGAACATTCGAAACGCGGTAGACAAATTGGTTGCAGAAAAAGGCTTTGAGTCTATGACCATCCGGGACATTTGTAAGGAATCAGGCATAAAAGCAGGGGGATTCTATCACCATTTCGACTCCAAAGACGCATTGCTTTTTGATCGGTACCATCGGATGAACCAATATTTCACTGCCCTCTATAAATCGGACCTGCAAGGAAAGGACTCTGTGGAAGGGTTGCTTCTCCTGTCGAGTGTGTTTTTTGCTTATCTAAAATCCAGAGTGCTTTCAATCATGATACAGTATAACAAAACATATGTCGCTAATCAGAAGGCGTGGGAGGAAAAGGAGCCTAATGCCTGTTTTATGGTAATTTGCCGTCTGATGGAAGAAGGGCAGAAAAACAACGAAATTAAAAAGGACTTTAAGGCAAAGGATCTGAGCTGTTTTTTATGGAGCTTGATTCAGGGGGCTACACGAAGCTATTGTGCGAGCGAAGGAACCTTTTTAGAAGAAAGCAATTTAGAGTATATGATCCAGGTTTGGATAAGAAGCTTGAGGGTTGAAGGTTAACAACTAGTAATGTTGTTGTAAATCATTTAAAAAAAGCCCAGCAATAGCTGGACTTTTTTAAGTACCAATCAATACTCGATTGTGTATTTGCTAAATTTATGTTGTGCAATCTCCTGTCTATCCGCATAAAACAAGAAAATTAAGCTTTCGGAGTTGCGATTAGGAATACCTTATCGTTTAGCTCCTCTTCTTCAAAGAAGTTGTAGAATGTGAAGTTGTAGTAGAATCTCTCTGCTGGGTACACACCATATCCATCCTGGTTATGGTCGGTAGTATCGTAGGAGTCTGCTACAATGATTACATCATCCTGTGTAGTCTCAGTACCCATTGTGTCATAGCCGATGATAACCTGCCAGTGTCCGCCCCAATCGTTCCATCCAATCATAATTGGTGTGCCCTTTTTCAGAGTATCCCGAATAAACTCTAGCGTGAACACCTCGTCCACATTGTCTACACAGTCAAAAGTGGAGTATAAATCAAATCCACCCAAGCCCTCAAATACCTGAATAAGCTGTCTAAGGCTAGTGCCTTGTGGTGTAAGCCCATTGGAGCGGAACGCTCCCAATGATTCCTCGTTATGCCCACCCAAAGCATCGTACCAATCCATAACCATCATACCGCTAGAGACACCACAGGACCATTCACTGGTCTGCTGCTGTGTTCTAAATTTGGAGAGAATGGTTAGAGTACCGGTAGACTCCATGTTGTAGTAATCATTGCTCTTAAAATAAGGGCTTTCTTTATGGTCGCCTAGTCGCTCTACGCTATCAGCGCCATCTTCTTCACTTAAATCAATAGTGTAAGGAATTTTCATTTCGTCGGTAAAGTTGGTGTTATCAACTACCTCAGGTGATACTGCAACAGGTGTAGGCTTTGACGAAGCAGGTGATGATGCCTCATTGGCACCGCATCCCGCCAAAATTATGCTACACATTAACGCCAATACAATTAGTTTTTTCATAAGGGTTACCTCTTTCATAAAAAAATAATTGTATCTGTAAACTGAAACATACCCGCCTTATATTGTATTATTTATAATTGAATTTGGGATTGGGCATTGCTGCCTTCTTCTTCGCTCGCTTTTTATTTATCCAATTTTTCGGTCGTTTTTGAGTCTATATAGTGACGAAAAACGCACTTTTAATACTCTCATGTTGTTTTATACAGATACTATGGGCATAACCCACAAACCTTATAGAGAATCCTCTCTAATTTATAAAATGTGAGCCTTTGGCTCCAACGTGAGGTGTACGGTAGTGCCGTACTGTGCTATGCGGATAAACTTGCACTCCAGAAGTATACCAAATTCAGATGACTAATGACAACACTTTTAAATAATTTTAGATGAATGTCTAAAAACACCTAGTTATATCGTTTCAATTTATGCGATTAGAGTAGGGTGCTTGTGGCATTATCTCTAAGTACTGTTCAAAGCAAGGTTACAAATTGCAGGAGGCGTACCACTAACTACCGTAGCCAATCGACTTGGACATGCAAATGCATCACCACCACAAAGATATATGCCCATGCGATTAGATCCGCAGATGAAGCAACGGCAGAAACATTAAAAAATATTCTTTCGCCGACACCTAGCCAAGACAAAATAGGATAAAAAACAAGGCTCCGTAATTACCAAACTAGGTAAACGCGGAGCCTTTTTCTTTGATTTTTCAAACAATAAACACTAAAACTGTTTTTCAAGGGATATTTAGATAAAAAAGTGACTTAAACTTCCGTTTAAGCCACTTTTGTTGGTTGCGGGAGTGCGCAACATTGTTTACCTGAAATTTTATTCGAGTATAATTGGAGATTAGTTTTACTCTAAGCCTATTTGACATTATTAATCCAAGATAACTTATTATTAAAAAAGCTAGTCCAAAAGTCCACCATGTCATAGGGACAATTTAAGAAAGCAATCTATGAACTTCCGGAAATCTCGGCTGTTAGCGCTCAACAAATTGTTGCTGAAATTGAAACGGATGTGACCCGTTTTCCAAGCGCTCATCATTTATGCTCATGGGCAGGAATTTTGCCTGGAAATAACGGCAGTACAGGTAAACGCGGAGGCGGCAGGATGAGGTTTAGACTAAACACGCTTTTGTTATCTCAAACGATAATGAACGTTACGTTGCCTAATCATGCTAAAACGAATGATATCGGTATCAATGTATTCCCGTGTAAAAACAAGCGGCTTATCGTTGAGATCGTAATTCACACCATTAAGCAGTAAGAACGGCTTCAGACCTAATTCTTTAAGATCAGTATAACGCTCTAAATTAGGAATGGCGGTTGACAGCACTGTTTCGATTTCAACCTTATCCCATTCAATGCGCCGTCCAGACTGATGGTAGATATACTCAAACACTGAATTTTCGTACTTGGTATATTCCTCAAACGCAGTTTCTCCACCGAGTACAGATAGCCCAAAAAAATCTGCACAAAACGCACACAATTTTTCATTTGCTAAAAATATTTTTTCTGCAATTACCAGCTTGTCATCTTCATCAAGTTGTAAGCGTTCTGCTATTTTCTGATCTCGTGGAATAATTTGGATATTCAATAACCGAACCGATGGCACATACCCGCTGTTGCGGATCATCTCAGTAAACTCCATTACAGGATTAAATTTAACCTTAATGTTCAGGGAATCCACGTTGACGAAAGTGCCCTTTCCTTGCCTCCGAAAGACAATTCCCTCAAAAGCAAGGTCGTTAAGCACCGAACGAATAGTAATGCGGCTCACGCCAATGATATCTGCGAGCGCCTCTTCGCGGGGCAGTTTGTTGCTTTTCTGCAAATCCATCCCATTGATATATTTAAGTATCTGAATTTTTGCACGGTCGGAAAGTGTCATCTCATTCAGTCGATTTTCACACAACTTTGCTCACGTCCTTTTCTGCATGGACTAAGCATATGTGATTCATGGCCCTTTGTCAAGATTAAGCTTACTGAGATTCTTTTTTCAGCCCTTTCTTACTATTGAGCAAAAGGTTCAGCACAATTGCGGTAACACTGACCATGAAAAGTCCATTGCTGCACATCATGCCCAAAGTAGTGGGGAGCTACGAAAAAATTTCCGGTGCAAACGTAGCGCCCGCAGCTTACCTACCAGCAATGACAGTGCTTTGAACATGCCTTTTCCGTATTTCTCAATTAATGTAATAGCTATCAGTACACCCATTCCCAGCAACAGGCTTTCTAACGAGACAAATGTTTTGCTTCCCGGCCCGCCTGCCAAATCTCTGATCGCAATGGGGCAAGGCTAATACCAATCAGCGTGACAAAGGTGCCGATGATGACTTTAGGGAAGATCACGAGCTCCTTTATCCATAAAGAACAAAATGATAAAAACGAGTACCGCTGAAGACATAATTGAACCAAATAGGACAGGGAGCCCATACTGTTTGCCGGGATTAGAAATGCAGTGGTTTTCGCATCAAGTCCTGTTGTGCTTGCAAGAATCAGCGGTACCGCAATCGTACCAGGGCACATCGCCAAAACACGTTCAAACCCGACTACTAAATTTTTCCCTAGTCATACCTTTTATGAAAAAATATCCATCATCTGACTCCTATCTCATTTCAGGTTTGGTTTTAGTCCCAATAGCCTTTATGTACTTCAGCTGCTTCCACTTCAATTTCGTGAATAGGTCCGATCACAGTAATTTCTTTCTGTCCTTTTGCAAATACTTCACGGCAAGGAAGATCAAAAGTAGGATTCTGCTCATTACTTCCTGTCAATTCAAGCAGTCGGCGCTCTGTCATGCCGTAGACGACGCGACCAATATTTGCCCAGTAGATTGCTCCCGCACACATTGCACATGGCTCAGCAGTAGTATACAGAGTACAATCCCACAAGAACGCCTTAGAATATTCGTGGGATGCACGAGCCGCAAGAGTCGCTTCCGCATGTCCTGTACAAATTTTATCGGTAATCTCAATGTTGCCTTGCTCCATGATGATATTACCATCTTTGTCTACCAACAATGCAGCAAACGGAGTGTTGCCTGCCGCCCGGGCTTCCTTAGAAATTTCCACCGCTCTTTTAAGGTAAAATACGTGTTCTTGATATGCCATCATTTGTTCCTCCTAAATTTAGCTTAAATAACAAAATAGGTAATAGGTAATACCTTTAATCTGCTATTAGAATACCACACTACTACAAGTGTTGTAAATAAACTGAATTAACAAATATCTCAACGTAAATTTATGCTATTTAATTAAAATCATAATGCACGCAAGATAAACAAACCCTTTAAAGTAATTTGACCGTATCAAGGTTTGGTTAGAATCTCTAAAAAATCACCCGATAAAAAGCTGTACAATTATTGATCGAACGTATAGACATAAAAATAAGACGGAAATCAATGTACAAAGTACATTGATTTCCGTCTTAGATCAAATTGGTTGCGGGAGTAGGATTTGAACCTACGACCTTCGGGTTATGAGCCCGACGAGCTACCGAACTGCTCCATCCCGCGATATTTTATTCGCACCGGATTTCCTAGTGCTTTATTATTATACTACAGAAAGAATAGAAATGCAATACCCTTTGCAAAATATTTTACAAAGGGTATTATTTTTTACCTTTGCTTTATTCGGTGATGTCATCGTCCTCGGTATCATCTGCAGAAACCGGTGTGGAAACGTAACCGGCAGCGTAACTCACTGTTTCCTCAACAGGCTGTACACTTTCGGGCTGATCATCAACGTAATATTCCATGTCATAATCACCTTCAACGTCAGGGATGTAATCTTCCTCTACACCGCCGCACTCCAGGCATCTTCTGCTTCTCATATATGCCACCAGGCCAAGTAACGCACCACCTACTGCGATGAGTGCTATAATAATTGAGATCAGAGTTCCTCTTTTCATTTTTTTGCCTCCCCTACTTTATGATCGGTAAAATCGTGACAGATTATGTCTACTATTATAATACCTATGCCAAAAAATAACAAGCTGTTTTTATGAAAAGGCCTGCGTCATACAAGTTAGTATGCGCAGGTCTTTCACATTTATAATACAAAATGACTATTTTTTTATGAGAGATTTACCGGTAATTTCAGTTGGCTGCTCTAAACTCAGGATATCCAGCATGGTTGGCGCAATATCAGCGAGCTTACCGCCTTCACGAAGCTCACAGGGGTAGCCCGCAACAATGAACGGCACAGGATTTGTTGTATGAGCGGTGAAGGGTGAACCATCATCCTCAAACATTTTGTCTGCATTGCCGTGGTCGGCGGTAATCAGGGCTGCACCGCCCTTTGCAAGGATTGCATCAACCACCTTACCCAAGCAGGTATCAACAGCTTCAACTGCCTTAACCGCGGCTTCGAACACACCGGTATGGCCCACCATATCGCAGTTTGCATAGTTACAGATGATGACATCGTATTTATCACTTGCGATGCGGGCAAGCAGCTCGTCTGTAACCTCATAGGCACTCATTTCGGGCTTGAAATCGTACGTCGCAACTTTGGGAGATGCAATCAATGCCCGATCTTCGCCCTTGTAAGCAGCCTCAACGCCGCCATTGAAGAAGAAGGTTACGTGCGCGTACTTTTCGGTCTCCGCGATTCTAAGCTGAGTAAGACCTTTATCGGAGATATATTCACCAAAGGTGTTGGTGAGAGACTGCGGCTTAAACGCAACATGTACGTTGGGCATTGTCACATCGTATTGGGTCATACACACAAAATGCAATGGGAAAAAGCCGTTCTTGCGCTCGAAGCCATTGAATGCTTCATCCACAAAGGTTCTGGTGATTTCACGCGCACGGTCGGGGCGGAAGTTAAAGAAAATAACCGAGTCATTCGCCTTTACTGTTGCGTTTTCTGTAACGACGGTAGGTACAATAAATTCATCCGTAACGTTTTCGGCATAAGATTTTGTCATGGTATCGGTCGCGCTGGAGTTCTTATTACCTTCGCCATATGCCATTGCAGCGTATGCCTTAGAAACACGCTCCCAGCGGTTATCACGATCCATTGAATAATATCTGCCCATCACAGTAGCGATTTTACCCACACCGATTTCCGCCATCTTTGCTTCCAGCTCAACAAGGAAGGCCTTGCCGGATGTCGGAGGGACGTCTCTGCCGTCCATAAAGCAATGGACGTAGACCTTGGTGAGCCCTGCGTTCTTGGCGAGCTGTAGCAGGCCATACAAGTGAGCATTGTGGCTGTGTACGCCGCCATCAGACATTAGCCCCATCAGGTGCAGAGCTGTGCCGTTCTTTTTGCAGTTCTCAATGGCAGCGTTCAGCGCCTCGTTGCCAAAAAAGTCGCCATCTGCAATGGATTTTGTGATTCTTGTGAGCTCCTGATAAACGACACGGCCCGCACCAATGTTGGTGTGGCCTACCTCAGAGTTGCCCATCTGCCCCTCGGGCAGACCAACGTCCATACCGGATGCACCGATGAGGGTACGGGGATTCTGTGAAAAAATTTTATCGATATTTGGCTTGTGCGCGGCTTTGATTGCATTGCCGTATTCATTGTCATTTTTGCCAAAGCCGTCGAGAATAATAAGTGCTAATGGTCTTTTCGCCATATGAGATTCCTCCTTTTACTTAGACGCGGCAGCAACGATTGCTGCAAAGTCGGGGGCTTTCAGAGAAGCGCCGCCGATGAGGCCGCCGTCTACATGCTCTTTGCCGAGCAGCTCTTCTGCATTGGCAGCGTTCATAGAGCCGCCGTACTGTACGGTCATCGCATCGGCAGCAGCCTTGTCATACAGCTTCTCTACCACACTGCGGATGTAGCCGTTGACTTCATTTGCCTGATCGGAAGTTGCGGTTTTACCGGTGCCGATTGCCCATACCGGCTCGTACGCAATAATAATTTTTGCAAGCTCTTCTTTGGAAACACCCTGCAGCGCAATTTTGGTCTGCAGTCCGCAGGTCTCCTCTGTAATACCCTGCTCACGCTGCTCAAGCAGCTCGCCTACGCAGAGAATTACGGTTAAGCCTGCATCCAGCGCAGCTCTGACGCGCTTGTTAACTGTAACATCGGTTTCGCCGAAGAACTGTCTTCTCTCGGAGTGACCGATGACAACATATTCTACGCCCATTTCGGTGAGCATACCTGCAGAAATTTCAGCAGTAAACGCGCCGGAAGCGGCCCAATGGCAGTTTTGAGCACCCACTTTAATGTTGGTGCCCTTGGTCATATCGAGAGCTGTTTCGAGGTTGGTGTAGGGCACACAGATGACAACGTCACAATCAGCGGACGCTACGAGGGGACTCAGCTCCTCAATCAGTGCTTTTGCCTCTGGGCGGGTCTTATTCATTTTCCAGTTACCTGCAATAACTGCTTTACGCAATGCTTTATTCATAGTAGTTCTCCTTTATAAAAAATATATGATCTCTATGTTCATCGTGTTCTATTCTAACCCGCTTTCTCAGGCGGATGAAGAAAAAGGCGCGGTACCTGCCCGCGCCTTGTATTATGCCGATTTTGTGGCGGTTATATGTGGGCAGTATGATAAGAGCTGTACAGGTTGCCTGCCCGGAGCGTAGCCGGACGTTTTCCGGCTATTTGTCGTTTACACAAGCGATACCGGGAAGCTCTTTACCCTCAAGGAATTCAAGAGAAGCGCCACCGCCTGTGGAGATATGAGTCATTTTATCGCCAAAGCCCAGGGTGTTGACCGCAGCAGCAGAGTCGCCGCCGCCAATGATGGTGATGGCGTCGGTTTCAGCAAGTGCTTTCGCAACGGTAATAGTCCCCTTTGCCAGAACGGGGTTTTCAAACACACCCATGGGGCCGTTCCAAACCACAGTTTTCGCAGATTTAACAGCATCGGCAAACAGCTCGGCTGTTTTGGGGCCGATATCAAGGCTCATGAAATCAGCGGGGATTGCATCAGCCGAAACAACATTAACCTCGATTTCAGCATCGATGGGATCGGGGAAGGATTTTGCAATAACGCAGTCAACAGGAAGAAGGATTTTGACCCCTTTCTCCTCTGCTTTTTTAAGCATATCTTTGCAGTAATCAATTTTCTCGGAATCGAGCAAAGAAGTACCTACGCCATAGCCTTTTGCAGCAAGGAAGGTGTATGCCATGCCGCCGCCGATGATTAGAGTATCGGCTTTGCTCAGCAGGTTCTCGATTACGTTCAGTTTATCTGCAACCTTTGCGCCGCCAAGGATGGTGACGAAGGGTCTGGCAGGGTCTGTAACTGCGTTGCCGAGGTATTTGAGCTCTTTACCCATTAGGTAACCAACCGCTGCCTCTTTGACAAACTGGGTTACGCCAACGGTGGAGCAGTGTGCTCTGTGCGCAGCGCCGAATGCATCGTTTACAAAAACCTCGCAAAGGCTTGCAAGCTCTTTGCTGAACGCTTCGCCGTTTTTGGTTTCTTCTGCGCGGTAACGGGTGTTCTGAAGCAGAACCACATCGCCGTCTTTCATTGCTTCAACCGCTTTTTTAGCATTCTCGCCTACTACGTTATCATCTGCAGCGAAAACAACCTCTTTGCCGAGAAGCTCGGAAAGACGAACGGCTACCGGAGCAAGAGAAAGCTCGGGTTTGGGCTCGCCCTTAGGCTTGCCGAGGTGAGAGCAGAGGATTACTTTTCCTCCGTCTGCAATAAGTTTTTTAATGGTGGGCAGTGCAGCGACAATTCTGTTTTCGTCGGTAATTACGCCGCTTTTCAGGGGTACGTTAAAATCGCAACGCACCAGTACTTTTTTTCCGGAAACATTGATATCGTCAACCGTCTTTTTGTTGAAAGCTGTCATTTCAGTCTCCCTTTCCTTATCTTTGATTACCTGTTTGGGGTATTGTTAAACTAAAAACAATCCATACTTTATTCTATAGCATGATGTCGATTTTTTCAAGTGCGACATTGTATAAAATGGCGAATAGAATCGCTATTTTTTGGTGCGTTTCTCCCCTAAAACCATAATACCGGCAAGCCGCGGGCCTGCATTGATGGTGATGGACGCACCCGCATAGTAAAGCCCCAGCGGCGGGGTACCTGTTTTCTCCTGCATCAAATCCATCAGCTGCTCGCCGACGTCGTCGGTCATAGCGCGGATACCCAAGTAAGGGGTGTCGCCCACACGCCGTTTCTCCGCAATTTCAGCAAGCTTGGGAACGACGTTTTTGTCCCCACGCACCTTGTCGACAATCTTCATATCCCCCCCAATGATGGAAAGAATAGGGCGAAGCCCAAGTACATCTCCCACAAAAGCGGACGCAACACTGATGCGTCCCGATTTTTTTGCAAATTCCAGCGAATAAACCGCAAAGTAAACCTCTACGCGGTCAAAAAAATCGATGAGGTAATCCACAATTTCGGCACAGGGTATCCCGTTTTTCGCCATCTTCGCCGCTTCACATTGGGCGTAGCCGTAGGGGATGGTGTATACCTGCGAGTCGATTACATAAATGGTAAAGCTACCCTGTGCGTCGGGGCAATCGTCGTAAAACAGGTTCTTTGCCATATTAGCCGCGTCATACATATTCGAGCCTTTTGAGTTGATGGTTGTAACCACCATATGTGTATAGCCCTGTTGGTAAGCCAGTTTATATTGCTCGGCAAAGCTAATAACGGTGATATGGCTGGTGGTAGGAATGGTTTTTGCCTCAAGCAAAAGCTTATAAAACTGCTGCGGGGTAAAATCGACCCGTTCCTGATAGCCGACACCGTCTACTGTGATGGGAATAGGCAGCACGGTAATGTCGAACTCCTGTGCAATCTCCTGCGGAAGGTCGCACGCAGAATCGGTTAGAAATTTAATTTTTTCCAAGCTGTTAGTCCTCCCATTTATATTTGGTAAGCTGCCCAGACCATTTGAGCGTCGGGTAATTCCACTGGCGCAGCACCTCGTAGGCTGCGATTGCGACAGTATTGGAAAGGTTGAGGCTGCGCGCCTCATCGACCATAGGCAGGCGTACACAAAAATTGGGGTTTTGGTACAGCAGCTGCTCGGGCAGGCCTGCATCCTCCCTGCCAAATACGAGGTAGGCGTTGTCGGGGTATTGCACGTCGCTGTGAATATGCCTGCCCTTGGTGGTGAAGTAGAAAAACTCACCGCCTTTGTTTTTACTAAAAAACTCTGCGGTATCTTTGTAATAGGTAATATCGAGTAAATGCCAGTAATCGAGCCCTGCCCTTTTCAGCTTTTTGTCATCGATTACGAAACCCATTGGCCCCACTAAATGCAAGCGAGCCCCTGTTGCTGCACAGGTACGCGCAATATTGCCGGTGTTCTGGGGAATTTGAGGCTCGACGAGGACAAGGTTTAAAATAGACATTCTGTAATAATGTTTCCCCTTTATAATCAAATCAGTTTATGAAAGTAAAATAATTTTTATTATGTTGCGTGCTGAACATTTTAAAAATGCGATAAAGCTGCTTTGCAAAGAACTTGACGCTGCGCACCGAATTTGCAGATGCAATAACATCTGACCGCATGAACGATTGATTCAGCAGATAATATTATAGCGAATAACGGCTTATAGAATCAAGCGTTTCCGCCATTTGTTACTATTTGGTCTACAGATTATTATACCCGTTACCAAATGTTTACACAATAGGTTGCGTGCGGTTTCGCAGCTTTTTTTGCGGTTGTGTGTAGTTTTTGCGCTTCTTTTGCCCCAAGCACTGTGTTTAGCCCGTTGCATTGAAAGGGAGGCTAAGGATTTGAAAGGCAAACAAAATCGAAAAAAGCGAACGAAGTTTGATGAGAAACAGGATTATGCGGCACAGGTAAAAGCGGGGCTGCACCGGCTGGCATTCGGGAGCATTGCCGATGCAGTAAAACTTCTCTTTTTTGAGGACGCACCTACAACCGATGAACTAACTGAGTTGGATTTGTTCCACATTGCGGAGCTTAAACGGGGTAAAAACGGCGTTGAGGTAAAGTTTTTTGACCGGTTTAAAGCGATGGAACTTCTAGCCGGGCTTGCGGAAGACAAAAGCAAGGAGGAGGATGCCCTGCCGTTTTATCAGGCGATTTTGGGCAGCCTGCCCGACAGTACTGCAAAGGAAACGGATGTGAGTGTGCATGACGAGGTTTAAGCCGTTTTCGCAGCGGCAGCTCACCGCGATGAACTGGTGGTGCGAAGGCAGCCCCTATGAAAGCCGCGATGCAATTATCTGCGATGGGGCAATACGAAGCGGCAAAACGCTTAGCATGTCGCTGGGGTTTGTATCGTGGAGCATGTACTGTTTTGAGGGAGCGTCCTTCGCAATCTGCGGCAAAACCATCGCCTCGGTGCGGCGCAACCTAATAGTACCGCTGCTGCAAAGCCTCAGCGTACTGGGCTTTTCCTGCAAAGAAAGGCTATCACACAACTGCATCGACATCTGCTTTGGGGGCAAAACCAACCGCTACTACCTGTTTGGCGGCCGAGACGAAGGCTCGGCCGCTAACATCCAAGGGATTACGCTGGCGGGAATTTTGCTGGATGAGGTTGCGTTGATGCCGCGCTCGTTTGTAGAGCAGGCAGTTGCGCGCTGCTCGGCTCCCCGCTCACGGTTTTGGTTTAACTGCAACCCCGAGCACCCCTTTCACTGGTTCTACACCGAATGGATTCGGAAAGCGGAGCAAAAAAATGCGCTGTATCTTCATTTTACCATGGACGACAATCTTTCTCTCTCTGAGAAAATCAAGCGCCGATACGAGAACATGTATTCCGGCGTATTTTACGAGCGGTTTGTACTGGGAAAATGGGTTGCGGCGCAGGGGCTGATTTACCCGATGTTCAGCGAACAGCAGCATGTGGTGCACGGCGAGCCGCCAGAATGCGAGCGGTATTACATCTCGTGCGATTACGGTACGGTGAACCCGATGTCGATGGGGCTTTGGGGGCTTTCGGGTGGGGTATGGTACCGCCGGCGGGAGTATTACCACAATTCACGTATGGCAGGCGTACTGAAAACCGATGAGGAATACTACGAAGCACTTGCGGAGCTGGCAGGGGGGCTTCCGGTTGCCGCGGTGATTGTCGACCCGTCGGCGGCAAGTTTTATCCAGTGCGTGCGCCGGCACGGGGTGTTTCGCTGTATCCCCGCGGTCAATGATGTGGTGGTAGGAATACGGCGCGTTAGCGACCTGCTGAGCAGCAATCAGCTGCGTTTTCATGAAAGCTGCACCGATTGCCTGCGCGAGTTTTCGCTTTACTGTTGGGATGACAGTTCGAACCGCGACATACCGAAAAAAGAGAACGACCATGCGATGGACGAACTGCGTTATTTTGTAATGACGGCACTGCAGGAGCGCGCAGAGATGGCGCAGGCTGGGGCTCACTCGACAGCTTTATTCCGCTAAAAACAGCGGAGCACAGCCTGTACGAGCAGATGCGCCGCACTGTGCCGATTATTGATGCGGCATTGGAAAAGATTGTACGCCTTGTAGGCGGCTTTCGGCTTGAGTGTGATGATGAACAGGTGCAAACACGGCTGCGCAGGTTTGCTGATGAGGTACGCGTTGGCGGTGCACAGCGCGGGTTGGATGCATTTTTAGCTTGCTACCTCGACGACCTGCTCACCTATGGAAGTGCAGCAGGTGAAATAGTGCTCAGCGCGGAACGGGACAGCATTTATGCACTGTACAACTGCCCGCTCGGCAATTTAGAGTAGCGACACCCAACAGCCCTGTACAAGCCGAGTTCTACCTACGCGATGGGTTAAATTTGGTGCCCGCTCCACATCCGCAATTGATTTTGTTCAGCGCAAGAAACCCCGCTGCAGGCGAGCTTCGCGGAACCTCGTTACTGCGCGGGCTGCCGTTTATCAGCAACGTGCTGCTGCGCATCTACGAGTGCATTGGCAAAAATTTTGACCGTGTGGGCAATGTGCGTTTTGCAGTTACCTACAAACCGGGGGACGGCGGAGTCGACTCTACAGGGGCGCGCGAGATTGCGCAAAACATCGCCAAGGAATGGAGCGAGGCGATGAATGCAACTGCCAAGGGCAGCGTCAAGGATTTTGTCGCGGTTGGCGATGTGGATATTAAGGTAATCGGCGCGGACAATCAAGTAATCGATACCAGAGTGCCGGTTGACCAGATGCTGCAGCAAATCGTATCCAAACTGGGTATTCCTCCGTTTTTACTGGGGCTTTCGTGGAGCACGACCGAGCGCATGAGCCGCCAGCAGGCGGATATCCTTACCAGCGAACTGGAGGCTTACCGCAGGCTGCTGACCCCGGTAGTGGTTAAAATCTGCAACATGTTCCTTGCCACCAACGGGCTTTACGCCGATGTTCGCGTAAATTGGGATATAATCAACCTGCAGGATGAAGTGGAAACTGCTCAGGCACAGCTTTTACTGGCACAGGCAGCAAAAGAAACGGAGGACACCTAATGAAACAAGCTATGATTTATAAGGGTTTTGCGCCCGAAGAGCTTTCGGCGGAGAATTTAACCGAGATTAACCGCTACACCAGACGCGAATTGAAAGCCGAGGAGGTGTATGTGTTCCCTCTTATTTTATGCGACAACGAAATTGACCGAGATTTCGAACGTTTCTCGGTTGACGCACTGTATAAGCTGCGTCGCTTGTTTTTGGGTAAAACGGGTATATTCGACCATAACCCAAAGGGTGCAAACCAAACGGCACGCATCTTTCACACGGCGGTGGAACAGGACACACTACGCAAAACTACCACGGGAGAGGTGTATCACTTCCTTACCGCCAAAGCGTATATGGTGCGCAGTGATAAGAACAAGGATTTGATTCTCGACATCGACGCAGGCATAAAAAAAGAGGTAAGCGTTGGCTGCGCGGTGGAGGAGGTTCTTTGCTCCACCTGTGGCAAAAATGTAAAACAGCAGCCCTGCCGCCACAAAAGCGGCCAAACCTATGATGGGGTGCAATGTCACTACACGTTGAGCAAGCCCACCGACACATACGAATGGAGCTTTGTGGCAGTACCCGCACAACCGGCCGCAGGTGTAACCAAGGCGTATTCTGCCCCCGATACCGAGGAACACGGCAGCCTAGGTATGATTATAGCCAAGCTGAAAGCGGCGCAGAAAAGTGTAGAGCTAAGCTGCGGTGACGCAGAATTGCTCGGTGCAGAACTGCAGCGGCTGCGCGGGCTGGCACAGGTAGGCGAAGCCTACCGCGGTGAACTAAAAAAAGAGGTGCTGCGCTGTGCGGCACTCTCGGGCAGCGGTATCAGCCCCAAGGCGGTTGCCGCCATTGCGGATAAACTTACCACCGAAGAACTGCGTGAACTGAAAAAATCTTTCGCTTGCGCAGGCGGAAACCGACCGGTTCCTACGGTACAAACGGCGGGCAGCTTTACGCAGGGGGATGGCGGTGAAAACTCACAGTTTTTAATCTAGGCTAGCTGAAAGCTCCAAACCATTGTCTAACAAAAATTTACTGCGGCTCTGCCGCGGGAAGGATGTATTGTATGTCTATTTTCAAAGCAATCAACCTTGATAAAACCATGTACAAGGTGAGTGGAAGTACCTTTACACGCGAGCTGGAAAAACTTGACCCCTCCGCCGAGTACGCGGGCACCGAACTTGCAGGATTGGATGCTTACCAGAGGCAGCTCAAGCGCTTTGATATCCATGTAGGCGGTGCGCAGTCGGACATGATCCAGAAGTTCTTCCAAACCTCGGACAGTGCCAGCCTATTCCCTGAATATGTATCACGCGCGGTGGCACAGGGGATGAACGATACCGCGCTGCTCGGCGAGATCATTGCGACTAAAACCAACGTAAACAGCCTCGACTACCGTTCGATTGTCACCGATCTTTCGGAGGAGGATAAAACAATTGCGGCGGTTGCCGAGGGGGCTAAAATACCCGAGACTGCCATCAAGCTCAGCGATGTACTGGTGAAGCTGGTCAAACGCGGTAGAATGCTGGTTGCATCTTACGAGGCCATTAAGTTCCATCGCCTTGACCTGTTCACCGTCACCCTTAAACAGATTGGCGCGTATATCGCAAGGGCGCAGATGGGCGATGCGGTAAGCACCCTGCTCAGCGGCGAAACACTGCTTAATACCGCAGACGCCGGCAAGGTTACCTATGCCGACCTGCTAAGCCTATGGAGCAATTTCGGTGATTACGAGATGAATACCATCCTCGCAAGCCCCGTTATGGTACAAAAACTGCTGGCCATACCTGAAATGCAAGATGCGGCCGCGGGGCTAGCGTTCCACGGTACCGGCAAGCTAATTACCCCGCTGGGTGCAAAAATTATTAAAACCCCGTGTGTTGCCGATGATACGCTGATTGCGCTGGACAAGCGCTTTGCACTTGAGATGGTAACCGCTGGCGGTGTTCAGGTGGATTATGACAAGCTGATTGACAGCCAGCTGGAACGCGCAGCCATTACCTCGATTGCCGGCTTCGGCAAAATATTCCCCGATGCGGTTCAGGTGATGAAAGTAAAAGCAGCTTAACCGACAGGCTTTTTTAACATGTCAGGCGGGGTGGGCACTGCCTGACCCGTTTGAACAGCAAAGGAGGAATACAGATGGATGCTTCACAGGTTTTACAGCAGTTTGCCGTGTTGGCGGGTATTTCGCAAGAAGATGCCCAGCCTTTTGCACCCATGGCGCGGCTGTGTGTTGCAAGGCTGTATGCGCGGCTGAGAGAAGATACGGATGTGGATACCAACGAGGAAGCGCTGTGCACCGTAGCGGCGGGGATGCTGTTGTACCAGTACACTATGACGGCACAGGCAGACACACAGAGCAGCTTTAAGCTGGGAGACCTTTCGATTTCAGCACAGGCTATCAGCCGAGCCGATGCAAAGGCGCTATGCGATGAACTGCTGGCGAGCATTGCGCCGCTGCTGAAATACGACGACGCATTTTTGGTACAGGTGGGGTGATTGATTGGACGTTTATTCTAAATTTTTAATGCTGCTGAAGCGTTATGGCAGAGAGGTAACCCTGCAAAAAGAGGGGCAAACCCGCCGTTTTGCGGCGTATATCGCACCGTTTGGCTACCAAAACCGCCAATACCTCGAAGATAAATATTCCGTCATCGGATACAGAGACCAAAATACGTTTCTGTACATCGGTTCACCTGAAAACGGTGGTGATTGCCTTGCTGTGGATGACGTAATTGACTGTGGCGGCGAGGGGTTTGTGGTATCGGTTTGTGAAATGCGGCGTGTAGGCGAACAGCCGTTTTATGTGTGGGCGGTGCTGAGGCGTGCAAATGAGGAGGCAAACCAATGGCAGATGTAATAAACGATGTTGCGCACGAGCTGGTGAACCTGCTTCGCACCGCGTTTGCAGGCGAGCAGGCAGCAATTGCACTGCAGTTTTCCAGCGCACCTCACCCTGTGCCGCTTACCAAAACCATGCTTGCGGTGGGTTTGCAGGATGCTGAGTTACTGCCCTGCGCTCTCTCGGATTTTGCAGGGCTGGATGAAGATGGCAACAGTCTTTACGGCAGAATGCTTGAGATTACGGCGGCAATACAAATTTTATGCCCGCCGGGCAAAGAAGCAGCGGAATGCCAACGGGTATTCGGCAAAATCTGCAACAGCCTGCTGTTTGTGCAGCAAGAGTATGAGGTAACGCGTGTGTGGTGTGGCAAAGTGCAGTTTGAAAAAGAATTGGGGGCACTGGTGCTGCCATGTTACGCAAAGCTGCACCTTACCGTTTGCCAGCAGCGGCAGGAGCAGGCAATCGGTAATTATGTAATTAGGAGAGTGACCGAATGATAAGAAACAATTCGTTGCGCCCGGGGGTGTTTTCATCTTACACCGTAACCTCGGCGTTGGGCGCGGTGGTTTCGGTTCAATACGCAGCAGTATGCGCCTTGGCTTTGGGCGGTGAGGCCGGTAAGGTATACCGCTTTACAAGCTATGCCGATGCAGCGGCAATTTTTACAGACAGTGCGCTGCTTCGTGCGGTAAAGCTGCTGCTGGAAAGCGGGGTTTCGCAGGTGATCTGCGTGCCTGTGGGTACAAATGGCGGCAACCCAGATGACAACGCATATGAGGCAGCATTTGCAGCCATTGAGGGGCTCGACAACATTGGGGCAGTGCTGTGCGACAGTGTAAGTGCCACAGTGCAGGCAAAGCTGCTGCAGAGCATAACCCGCTCATGCAGTGCGTTGAAAGAGCGTATTGGCCTTGTAAACGCTGATAATGCGGAGCATGCCGTACAGCTTGCACAGGCACTCAACAGCGAGCGCATCTGCCTGTGTTATCCCGGTGGGTTTTCGGGTGCCTGTGCGTTTGCGGGAGAATTGCTAACAGGAACTGTGGGAGACAACCTCAGCGGCAGCATCTGTAAAGGCATAGTGCTTGACGAAGATAACCTCACCGAAGACACAGTTCAAACCTTGCTGGCCGCGGGCGTAGTGGTGTTTGAAACGGTGGGTAATGCGGTAGAGTGCATAAAAGCGGTAACCACACGCACCAAAACAGATGGCACTGCCGATTACAGTTTCGCCAATGTGGCAACGGTGCGCATTATCGACCATATTTTACAGCGGGCACGCACTGTGATGAAGGTGCTGCTGAAAAATGCAAGAGGCAATCCTGCAACGATGCAGAGCATAGTGGCACAGATGACGGTGTTGCTTTCCGCTGCTGTGGATGAGGGGATTGTGAGCAGTTTTGCTACACCAAGGGCAGCTCTGCTTGCGGGTGACCCATCGGTATGCGTGGTAGTGCTGAGCTTTACGGCGGCAACCGCCATCAACCAAATCCACATCGTTGCTCACATTTCTATCTAGGAGGCGAAAAAATGTCGATACTTTTTCCGACAAGCAAAGATATTTATATCGAAATCAACGGCAGGCGGCTAGCGGTGGCGCAGGGCTACAAGGCAAAAAGCAGCCGTGAAAGCAGATATGTAGAGGCATTCGGCAGCGAACAGCCCGTGGGCACAGTAGGCGGCAGACTGAGGCATATTTTGGAGCTTTCGCGCGTATGCGCCACCAAGGATGCCATGGGTGGCAACCTTGATTTTCACAGCCTCTCGGGGTTCAATGTGGTAATTGTTAAGCCCGACCGTCAAATTATTTACTCGGGGTGCGAGTGGGGCGAAATTCAAGAGGTGGCCTCGCTCGGTGAGGTGGTACTGGAATCGGTCACCATTGTGGCAGGTAAAAGGATGGAGCTTTTATGAACAAGCTGTTTAAGCGCATAAAACGGGCTGTGGCCCAGCGGCGGGAACACATCAGTACTGCCAATGCCCAAAAGGACGATGACGGCTTACCGAGTATACCCCAAAGCATTGGTGAAGTTCAAAAGCTTGCTACACCCACACGGCAGTATGAGGTAAGCGGAAGCACCGGCAGCGCACCATTTGGCATAATGCCCTACGCTGAAATGAATCTGGCAGACGGTATCAGCATTGCCAATACCCCGCCCACTGTGGATGCAAGTGCCGTCAATGATGCACTTTGTACGCAGTGCAGGCGCTACGCAAGTGATATTTCTGCACAGGAGGTGCTTTGATGGCAGGCACCTTACAGTTTAATGGCTTTGCATTGCGGTACAATCCACGCAAAATCGAAATCGGTTATGCTAAAACCATTAAGATGATTGACATGCCGTTTTCGGCACCCGTGATTCAAGAGCTTGGCACGCGCCCGCGTATCATTAAGGGTGAGGGGGAGCTGTTTGGTACCGACTGCACCGTACAGTTTGAGCAGTTGCAGGCAGAGTTTTTACACAGCGGCTCGGGGCGGCTGCTCTGCCCGCTTTGCAGCCCGATGTACGCCTATTTTGCAGCACTAAAAGTAATCGGCGAAGCCGGCCCACTTTTGCTGCGCTATGCGTTTGAGTTTGTAGAGGATATGAATGCATGCACAGCAGCGGGAGCACACAGTGTTATGGTAAACGGGCGGGCGGTGTTGCCATCTTGAAGCTGACGGCAATCAACCTTGCGGGCGGACATTTTTCTTTGCCGCCTCCTATTTCCCTGCAATGCACCTCGGCGTATGATATCCCTGCGGATGGCTTTGAGGGAGTATTCCCCGCACAGCAGCTTTACGGTTGCGGCGAGCTCACCGCGCTGACAATGGAGCTGGAGGGCAAAACCATGTTTGACGGGCTGATTGATGAGCAAGTTTTATCTAAAAACGGCAAGGGGGAATTTCTCACCCTAAAAGCACGTTCAAGGGCGGCGGTACTGATCGACAATGAGGCAATTCCACAGACATTTTACCGTGCGAATCTATGGGATATCTACAACGCGCACTGCAAGCAGTACGGCTTTCGCGGCCTGCTGTGCGACCGTAACCCCACACTCTCCGCCTTTACTGTGCCAAAAGGGCGCAGCGAATGGCAGGCGCTGGAAAGCTTTTGCCGCCAAACACTGGGGGTGATGCCGTACATCAGCGACGGTTATATTGCAGCGCGGAAAAGGCCGACGGGGCAGCGGATGATACTTTCCAACTCGGTGGCGGGCGGCGCGCGGTTTTCAGCGCTGCAGGTATGCAACAAACGCTACGGGGTAATCTCCAAGGTCATTTTAAAGAGCGACAGCAAACTGTATGATACCGCGGTGTACAACCCGTCCAGCGAGCAGCTCGCCATTCGGCGCAAGCGGTACATCAGTCCACCCAAGGAATGGGCGGGTGACCCACGCACAGGGGCAGATCGCCTCATGCGTGACTCTATGCTGAAAAAACTGCTTGTAACCGCAACGCTGCCCGGCCTTACCGCTGTTTCTGTGGGCGACCGTGTTTCGATTGAGGACGAAGTGGCGCACTACAACGATTTGGCGGTATATGAGGTAACCTATCGAGCGGACAGTACGGGCTATGCCACAACGCTTGCACTCGTACTGCCCGACTATGTAAGTTAGGAGAATATCATGCTTTTACCGCAACTACTCAAAAATCAGCAGCTCTCCTCCCCTGCTGCCGTACCCATCACACAGAGCGGTGGCGGAGATATTAGCGTATCGGGCGAAAGTGAGCTGCGGGATATCCCGCTGTTTGCACCCTGTGGCGTATGCAGTATACCCGCTGAAAACGCCCAAGCACTTATCCTCCCGCTTGATGGCGCGGCGGCGTGTACCGGAATTTTGTGCCCGCCTGATGCCGTGGTCGGGCTAGAACCGGGTGAACTGCGGCTGTTTTCAAGCGGCGGAGCAGCCATTGTACTGAAAAACAACGGTGAGGTGCTCATTAACGGGCTTACTGTCACCAAAGAGGGGAAAATTATAGAAAGCGGGGCGAAGGTGCTATAGATACGTTACTACAAAGCGGTGATATGAAGCGCAGTGTGCGCGGGCTGCCGTTTTTGACGGATGGCACAGAAGAGCTGATTCAGCGTGCAATGATCCGCCTGAGCGTACGCCACGGCAGCTTTGCCCCCGACAAAGACCTAGGCAGCGAACTGTATACGCTGAACACCACAGGCGGACGGGACATGGATACGGCGGCAATGAACCTGGTGCGTCAGGCACTTTTACCGCTGCCCCAGATTACGGTAACGCAGGTAAGCTGTACCCTCAGCGGCGACAGTTTAAGAATCAAACTGCAGATAATCATTGATCGTAAAACCAAAGCTTTGGAGGTGGAGATACGCTGATGGCAACCTACGAACAAATTCTTACAGCCATGCAAGAGGAATATTACCAACGAACCGGGTTTTATGCGGACGATGCGTCGGATATCGGGATACGGCTGAAGGTGCTGGCAACGCAGCTATCCTTGCTGGACAATCGTTTGGATGACCTGAAAAAGCAGGTTTTTCCGCAGACTGCGGCAGGCACACCGCTTGATTACCACGCCGAGACACGCGGGTTACTGCGCAAGGCGGCGACGGCATCTTTAGGTATGCTGCGATTTTCACGCGAAACACCCGCACCTGCCGATATTATTGTACCCGCAGGGGTGATATGCTCGGTGGGGCGAAACGAAGCCGAACCGAACCTGCGCTTTGAGACTACGGCGCAGGGTGTGCTGGTAGCGGGCTCAACCTTTGTGGATATTGCAGCACAATCGGCTGATGGCGGGGCGCTCACCAACGTAGCCCCGGGCGCAATCAATGTGATGATTACACCG
>NZ_DALZQO010000011.1:19973-43544 GCF_032017025.1 Hydrogenoanaerobacterium sp. | reverse complement strand
CGATTTCGAGTGTCAGCAACCCTACAGCCTTTACGGGCGGTTCAGACAGCGAGACCGACGAGCAGCTGCGCGCCCGCCTGCTGCGCAGCTTTGCGGCCATCAGCAACGGCACCAATGCCGCGTTTTACTACGATTTCGCCATGAGCTATGACGGTGTGGCATCTGCCAATGTGGTTCCACGCTTAAACGGCAAAGGCACTGTAGGCGTATATGTAGCGGGGGTTGGCACCGCAGTACCTGATACGCTGGTACAGGAAATTCACAAAGACCTCTGTGCTGCAAAAGAAATCAACGTAGATGTCACCATCGCCAGCACACGCCTGAAACCGATCAATGTGAACTTGGAAATTGCGGGACAAGGCGGCGTAAACTACGACAATCTGCAAGCGGCCTGTGAAAAAAAGCTTGCGGATTGTTTCAAAAGGCTTGCGGTGGGGCAAAATTTGCTTCTTTCGGGAATTGTGGAATCGCTCTATCACACCGAAGGGCTGTACAACTACAGGTTGAAGGCACCGTCACAGGACATGCAGGCAGCAAGCGACGAACTGTTTACCCTTGGTGCCATTGAAATCAGCAGAATGGCGGTTGTGATATGACAAAAAGCATCGAAGCCATCTACCGTTTGCTACGCCCACTGTACCTGTACCGTTTGGGTGGCGGCAGCCTGATTGACGCAGAGCTTGCTGCCTACGACGCCGGCTTTGCGCTGATTGAAGATAAGCTGAATACGCTCTGCGCAGAAAGCTTTATTCAAACTTCTGGCAGCTATGGCCTTGTCTTACGCGAACAGATGATGCAGCTTTGGCTGCGCCCGCTAAGCGGTAATGCCAAGCGCCGTGAGCTGCTGCTGTATCGGCTTTCGGTGGCGCCAAACGATTACAACCTTGCAGGCATGCTGGGTTCGGTACGTGCGGCGGGGCTCAACGCAAAAATTTTGGAGGATATTCCAAACGGACGCATTCGCATTATAGAGGATGGTTACATCAGTGATTTTGAAACTATGGATGATGTAAAAGAAACCGTACGGCGCATGCTGCCCGCTCATCTTGAGGCTGATTTTGAAATTGGAAATTTCACTTGGGATCAATTTGCCGAGTGCGATGTAACATACGATAAGTTTGACAGCAAAGATGAAACCTGGAGCAGGCTGGACATTGCCGCCGCAACTATTTTTGAAGGGGACGTATAAATCATGCCAAGCACGCACAAAACATCTTTTTTAAACCTGAACCAGTGGTTGGGCGGCGACAAGCCCAAGCGGGAGGACTTTAACAGCGACAATTTAAATATCGATAACGGTATTAAAAACCATGTTCAAAACGCTGTCGCGCATGTCTCTGAGGTTGACCGCAGTGCGTGGAACAGCGGTGTTTTTACCGTAGGCAGTTACATCGGAGATACCTTGTCTACTCGTACCATCGAACTGGGCTTTCGCCCGCGTATGGTAATTTTATTCACTGCCGACCGCACCTTAAACGAGTATAAACAGACGTTTGACACAAACAATGTGTATGCGGCAATTTATACACCGCTGGGGGCAAGCCTTGGCATTGCCGCAACCAGCACAGGTTTTACGGTACAGAACAACGGTAACACGGTCACCGGCGGCTCGACCTGCGCACTCAACCAGAACAACAAAACTTATATTTACCTTGTATTTCCCTGAATAGAACAGGCAGCAAAAAAGGACGGAACTCATAATTCCGTCCTTTTTTGCGCTATCGCATATAGGTGGAGAAATTGTCGACGACATCGCCAACCGCGCGAATTGCTTTACCCGCTGTTTTTTTCATTTTTTTGCTGTTTACTTTTTTGCGGTTTTTTCCAGCCATCATATAAGCCGCTGTGCCTGCCGCCATCGCTACACACACACCGGTGATTGCAGCGCCCGTTGCTTTGTTATTCACGGTAGTCGCCTCCCATGCAAAAATATACGCAAATTTCTTTGCTTTTTTATTGTTTGCAAATGCTGCTGCAATAACCAAGTTAAATTTTGCAATGAAAATTTACTTCAATTTTTTGATTTGATTGTTTTTTTATCGGATGTGCATTATAATCAGAGTGCAAGTTTATTGTTAATCGGAGTGATTTTATGTATAAAAGGCCACAGCGGGTTGCCGCCATCCATGACCTTTCGGGTTTTGGGCGGTGCTCGCTTTCGGTGATTTTGCCTGTGCTTTCTGCTATGGGCATGCAGGTATGCCCAATACCCACAGCGGTGCTTTCCACCCACACGGGCGGATTTGGCGAGGTGGAGTTCCGCGACCTTACCGACTATATTATGCCCACGCTCGCACACTACCGGCGCTTAGGGCTTGAGTTTGAATGCGTGTACTCGGGTTTTTTGGGCAGCGAAGCGCAAATTGACCATTGCGTCGAATTTTTTGCGTCGTACCCCGATGCCCTGTCGGTGGTTGACCCTGTCATGGGTGACCACGGAAAACCTTATAAAACCTATAACGCAGCCATGCAGCGCCGTATGATTGAGCTGGCGGCGGTTGCAGACGTAATTACACCAAACCTAACCGAAGCCTGTATTTTATTGGGTGAGCCGTACGCCTTTGAGCCCCTGACGCAAAGCAAGGCGAAAAGCATGCTGGTGCGCCTTTCGGAAAAAGGGCCGCACTATGTGGTGATTACCGGCGTAAACATGGCTGCAGGCACTATGAGCAACATTGGCTACGACAAAGAGCGCGGCGCATTCTGGTGTGTTGACTGCGACTACGTACCGGTTTCGTACCCCGGTACAGGTGACATTTTCGCAAGCGTGCTCACGGGCGGTTTTCTTGGCGGAGACAGCTTGCCCATTGCTATGGCAAGGGCAACGCAATTTGTTGAAACCGCCATTAAAACCACCTTCTCTTACGGTACTGAAACCCGCGAAGGCGTAATGCTGGAACGCACCCTGCACCTGCTTGGCGACAAGGATCTGGTGGCAAAATACAGGATTTTATAGCAAGAATCATCTGATTGCATTGGGAGGAATACCGCATGGGGGAATTATCCAAGCTGCCTAATATCGGAAAAGTTGTAGAAGAGCAGCTCAATGAGGTTGGCATTGAAACCGCCGAGCAATTAAAAAACACCGGCAGTAAGCAGGCGTGGCTCAACATAAAAGCGATAGACCCCTCCGCCTGCCTGAACCGATTGTGCGGCCTGGAGGGTGCTATACGGGGAATTCGGTGGCATGACCTGCCCGATGATGTGAAAAAGGAGTTGAAAGAGTTTTATCGCACGCTTGGATGAGATTTTTTCTGATACACATACAAAAATCCCCGATGATCTCATCGGGGATTTTGCTATTTGCAGGGCTTGATATTCCAGATTTCTTCTGCATACTCTTTGATGGCGCGGTCGGAGGAAAACATGCCGCACCGTGCAATATTGAGCAGGCATTTTTTTGCAAAGGCGTATTTGTCGCCGTAATCACGGTTTACGCGCAGCTTTGCGTCGATATAGCTCTCAAAATCGGCGAGCAGATAGTACTGATCCGGCCTGTGCCACGTAGCACCCTCCAGAAGGCTGTTGTACAATTCTCGGAATGCACCTGTTTCTCCATCATCAAAGGTGCCATCTATTAAAGTATCTACCACACGTTTGATGCGTGGGCTTTTCTCATAGAGCTCTTTGGGGTTATAGCTCTCCCCGAGGCTTTCGATATCCTCAACGCGCAGGCCAAAGATGTAGTTGTTCTCTTCGCCCGCCTGCTCTGCAATTTCAACGTTTGCGCCGTCGTAGGTGCCGAGCGTTACCGCGCCGTTCAGTGCAAGCTTCATGTTCCCCGTACCGCTCGCCTCGGTGCCTGCGGTAGAAATTTGCTCCGAAACATCGGCAGCCGGGATAAGCTTTTCGGCATACGAAACATTGTAGTTCTGCACAAACACCACGGCAAGCCTGCCGTTTACGGCGGGGTCGCTGTTCACAAGCTTCGCAATTTCACCGATGTACTTAATGATACCCTTGGCACGGTAGTAACCCGGGGCTGCCTTCGCGCCGAATAAAAACGCAGTGGGGCAAAAATCTTGAATACTGCCGTCTTTCAGCCCAAAGTAGATGTCAACGATTGAGAAGGCGTTGAGCAGCTGCCGCTTGTACTCATGCAGGCGCTTCACCTGAATATCAAAGATGAAGTCGGGGTTCAGAGTGACACAGTCGTGACGCTTGACAAAATCGCATAACCGCTGCTTATTTTCCGCCTTGATGCTGACGAGGCGGTCGAGTATACTTTTATCATCGGCAAACCGTTCAAGCCCCTTAAGAAGAGAAAGGTCGGTGAGCCACTCATCGCCGCCCAGCAGCTCGGTAATCATCGCAGAAAGTTTGGGGTTGCAAAGCCCTATCCAGCGGCGCTGTGTTACACCGTTGGTTTTGTTAATAAAGCGCTCGGGGTACAGCCGGTACCACTCTTGCAGGGTGTGTGCCTTGAGAATCTCGGTATGAATTCGAGCGACACCATTGGTTTTATGGCAGACATACACCGCCAACCGCGCCATATGCACCATATCATTGCCTACAATCATATAGTCAATCAGCTCACCGCGGTGCAGCCCCTTTTCACCCAGTGTACGAAGCAGGTGTTCGTTAATCATCTTGATAATCTCAAACACACGCGGTGTCACCTGCTTCATCAACTCACAGCTCCATTTTTCCATTGCCTCGGGCATGATGGTGTGGTTGGTGTAAGAGAAGGTGTGCTGCGCAATGCTCAGCGCAAGGTTAAACTCTAACCCCTCGTTGTGCATCAGCAGGCGAATCAACTCGGGGATGGCAACAACGGGGTGGGTATCGTTGAGTTGGATCGCAAAGCAATCGGCAAATTTTGAAAAATCTTTGCCATATACCGCCTTGTAACGGCGCAGTATATCTTTTAGTGACGCACTGCAGAAGAAATATTGCTGTTTTAGACGCAGCGCCTTGCCCTTCGGAGTATCATCATTGGGGTACAGCACCATTGAGATGCTTTCCGCATCGTTTTTTGCCTGTACTGCTTCATCGTATTTTTGTTCGTTAAACAGTTTAAAGTCAAATGCTTCAACAGCTTCCGCCTGCCATAGGCGCAGCGTACCCACATTGCCGGTGCCATAGCCGATTACAGCCATATCGTAGGGCACAGCGTTGACGGTTTGGCCGTCAAACTCAACAGGCACTGTATCGGCAGTGCAACGCAGGCTCCATGGGTCGCACAAACGCTGCCAGTCATCCGCAGTTTCTTTTTGGCAACCATCGACAATACGCTGCTTGAACAGACCGTATTTATAGCGGATTCCGTACCCGTCGAGCGGCAGATTGTGGGTTGCAGCAGAATCGAGGTAGCATGCCGCAAGGCGGCCAAGCCCGCCATTGCCGAGCGCCGCATCCTCAATATCCTCTAAAATTGCAATATCGACACCTTTTTCAGAAAGAATCTGGCGAACATCGTCCAGTATGCCCATATTGTAAAGGTTACTGAACACCAGCCTGCCCATTAAGAACTCGGCGGAAAAATAATAGGCGCGCTTTGCATTCGCATGGTTATGGCGGCTCTCTGCCCAATTTTTATACAGCTCGCCAATCGTCCATTTACCCAGTGCACAGTGCAGCTGGTCGGCTGCTGCATGCTCCAGCGTAGTTTGGTATTCTATCTCCAGCATAGTCTCCAGTTCGGATAAAAACTTTTCTTTGTTTATCATGGGTAAGCCTCCTCCCGCCGGTAATGCTCCCACCGGCACTGCTATTGTAGCTTATTACAAAAGCCGTTCACCATTTATAAAAGGAGAGGACAGGGCTGCCCTCCCCTTTTTCTGTGCTTGCTCTGTTCCTTTGTATTTTATCGATTAAGCGGCGCTGCTTTTACTGCTTGAGGAGGAAGGACTTGCGCTGCTTGCAGAGGATGAACTTGTACTGCTGCTCGAACTGCCTGCAATATTTTTGCGTGCTTCCTCCCACTTAACGCGGGAGTCCTTAAGAACATCCTCCCACTTCATCTGCCCTGCAAAATATTTCTGCAGGTTACTGCCGAATACATCCTGCCCCCAGGCGGTGGGGAAGCCCATAAACACCCAAGGCACGGTTTTGCCTGCATCGGCATACCGTTTAACCGCCTTGCCCAAAGGGTCAGCGGGCTCGAGGTTTTCATAATTGGTGAACGCAGGAATGAACCCGAACTCCTCTACGACGATACGCTTGCCCTCTTCGCTTTGGTACAGCCAGTTGAGGAAATCTTTCGACGCCTTCTTCTTTGCATCGCTGCTGGTAGAATTGATGCACCAGTACATTGGCACACCCACGGGGATAGAATCTTCGACAACGCCCTTAAGCGGCAGAGGTAGCAGATCCAAATTGCGCGCCACATCTTCGTCAACATTTGCTACTTCGCCGTAAATCCAGTTGCCCTGCTGAACCATGGCAACACGTTCGGTGGCAAGCCCGCTGCCAACCTGTGTGGCATAATCCACAGCGTTAAGCTTGCCGAGGTCTTTTGCATGCTTGGTGTAGCTCGCCTGCAGGTCAATTAAAGCTTTCAGCTCGTTCGCATAGGTGAATTTTACGGTTGGCGATTTAAAGGCTTCTATCGGGCCTTTAAATTCCGCGGCAAGCGGTAAATTAAGCGTGTGCAGGCCGGTTACCCATGTCTCTTTTGCGGGTAGCTCAAACACTGCTTCAAGACTAGGATATTTTTGTTTCAACTCACCCTTATCAATTTTACCTTTCAGTGTTTTCATTGCACTTTCAATTTCTGCGTAAGTTTTGATTTTTTCTGTTGCGATCCCTGCAGTTTCAAAAATTGCACGGTTGTAAATGAGACCATAGCCCTCAATCGCGTATGGCAGACCGTAAGTCTTGCCATTTTCGGTCACGGCAAGCAGGGTTCCCTCTACCGCATTTTTTACCCACGGCTGGTCACTTAAATCCTCAAGCTTCTCGGCCCAATCTTTTAAATCCTGCGGGCCACCGACGTTAAAAATATCGGGCTTGGCACCGGACTGCATTTTTGCTCTAAGCGCCGCTCCGTAATCGTCGCCTCCGCCCACAGTGTTAATGTTAATTTTAATCTTGGGATTTGCATCCATATAGGTTTTTGCCGCCTTGGTCAGTGCATCGGAGATCTCTACCTTAAATTGGAAGATATCCACCTCGGTTTGTTCTGTTCCTACACCCGGGCTTGTCGCAGCTCCGGAAGAGCTGGTATTCCCCTTTTTGGTACAAGCTGCAGCAGAAAATGCCATTGCCACTGCAAGAAGCACCGCCAATATTTTTTTGCTGTTCATTGAATTCTACATTCCTTTCCCTATGCTTAGCGCACAATAGTAAATAAATTGCCTACCTATAAAATTCCAAGATTTCGGTAAGATTATACACTGGAAAAGAATGAAGCATAAAATAAATCCGCATTTCTGCGGATTTATCTTTTTTATTTTGTTTTTCGTGTGGTATAAAACAGCTGCGACGCCGCCACCACCAGCAGGCTCAACAGAACATTGTACCAGAACAATGGGTTTTGCATCCCCGCTATCAAAATAATAATCGACCCTAAAACAGCAAGAGCCGGCAGCAGATAGCCCCGAACTTTATTTTGGATTTCGCCTTTTTTGGCGAGCCGCATAACAGCGATGTACAACAAAATAGCGCCCAGGTAATTTACCACAATTGAAATTTCGGATACATCACTGTTTGGCATCAGATTAAACTTCTGGGTGACATAATGGATTACCATCCAGATGACACAGGCCAAAAATGACAGCAGTGCCGACCGCATTGGGATACCTGTTTTGGAGTTAACGCTCACATAGTTTTGGGCTGCCGGTAGCATATCACGAAGTGCAAGCGAATATGGCAGGCGGATGCTGCCCATTACAAGACCGTTAACCGTACCCAGAACCGATATGATGACAAACACAAGCACCACCTTGGCACCGGCCGTACCCAGCAGCATCTGCGCAGCGGAATCCACATGCGCGTCGCCCAGCGCCAACACCTGGTCGGTGCCTACGAGGGAGCTGATGCCCACAAAATACAGCACATAAACGATCAAAATCAAGATTGGCGCTATAATCATGGCAAGCGGCAGGTTGCGCTTGGAGTTTTTGATTTCATGGCACACCGATGTCGCCACCATCCAGCCATCAAATGCGAATACTACAGGGGCGATTGCCGCAATCCACGATGCGGTCTGCACAGATTGGATATCCTGTGCAAACGATGCAGTAGGGTTACCCAAGGCAAATCCCGCTATTGCAAACAATGCCAACGGCAACAGTTTTATGAGCGTAGACGCGTTTTGAAAATATCCGCCCAGCTTTGCAGAAATTACATTCCATGCAAAAACCAACGCAAGGCACACCGAGCCGATCAAAATTTGGTTTTCCAGCGTATTTGGGATACCAAACAGCATGTTTATGTAAACACCTGCCACCCAAGAAACCACAACCGTGAGGGTAGGGTAATACATAAAAGTATGGAACCAGCCAAAGCCGCATGCCGTACGCTCGCCGCAAAATACCTCGGCGTAGGTAATCACTCCGCCCGCCTTATCGGTACGCGAGGCGAGCTCAGACAATGCAAGGCAACCAAATACAATGCTGATAGCGGCAACACATAGGGCGATGACACCCGAGAGAAGATTTCCTCCTGTAAAGATAAGGATATTGTCGCTTTTGAAAAAAATGCCTGAGCCAATGACGATACCTACAATCATGGTGATTGCTGTGGGTAGGCCGTATTTGCGCTGTTCCATTCTCTGCCTCCTCTGTTTGATTATCGGTATGTTTTGATATACCGATATTTATGTATATTAATATTATTGTTTCAAGGATAGAAAGTCAATCCTCAAAATGCCAGTTTTAAAAATAAAAAGGACGCATGCGCGTCCTTTTTATTTTTAAGCTCTCAGTTTTTCTACCAGGTCTTTATCCGGTGTGACGTAGGCTGTCTGATAAGGGTCGTAAATCACCATTCCGGGCTTCGCACCGGCGGGCTTTTTCACATTTTTGATGGCGGTGTAATCCACCGCAACCTGTGCAGATTCACGGGCTTTACTGTTGTACGCTGCAATCATCGCCGCCTCGGTCATGGTTTGGTTGGGCACGGGCTTACCCTCGGTAATAATCACTGTGTGCGAGCCGGCAATACGCTGTGTGTGAAACCAGATGTCACAGCCACGCGCTGTCTTCAGCGTCAGCTGGTCGTTCTGCACATTGTTGCGCCCCGACAAAATCGTGAAGCCGTCGGATGACAGATATTTTTGCAGCGACAGCTTTTCGGGGCGCTTATGTTTACTCTTGTAGTTTTTGATATAGCCGCCCTGCGCCAGCTCCTCGCGGATGGCAGCAAGCTCCGCCTCGGCAGTAGCACGGGAAAGTGAATCAAACACCGAATCGATGTAGCGGCTTTCCTCCTCGCCCTGCGCAATCAACCCATGCAGCATCTTTTCTGCGGTATCCGCCTTGCGGTACTCGGCATAATATTTCTGTGCGTTTTTTGCGGGCGGGTACTGCGGATCAAGCGGAATGCGCAGCACAGGGCTTCCCTCTTCATAGAAATTATCAGCATCAAAGTAGGTTTGCCCTTTTTCAATGCGGTAGATGTTCGCATTGATGAGGTCTCCCATCACCTTGAGCTTATCGCGGTCGGCGCACTCCAAAAGTTCCTGCTTTTGGGCATACAGTTTGCGCGCAATGCGGTCGGAGGTGTTTGCCAGCACCCTAAGCAGATCATGCGAGCGCACTTTCATGCGCTCAATCTGATCGCGCTCGCTGTAAAAGCTGTCGAGCAGCTTTGAGTAGCTGTCGTAGTGCTTCGTCAGCATCAAGTGCCCGTATTGATGGATGTCAATAAACGAAAAATCGCGCGGGCGTCCGTTTGGCTCGGCAACCACCGTGGGGGTGCCCGTATGGTTTTGCAGTGTAGCAATCAGGTTACTCACTGCAAACTCAAGGCGTGACCCTGTTTCGCTGTCCAGCTCGGTGGCAAGCAGCTCTTTGCCATGCGTGGCGTAATGCGCAAGCTCACGGCAAAGGATCGGTGACACACCCATCAACGCCTCCATCAGCGCTTTGGAAAGCTCTATGCTCCGCCCTGTACGCACACGCTCTGTCACCTGCGCAGGGGTGCATTTTGTCAGCACCAGTTTATTCTGCAAAGGCGGAAGAGTGTAGCTCATGCCCGGCAAAATTTGGCGTACCGACGACATTTCGTCGTCGATGCGTTTGATGGAATCGATAATTTTACCGTTTTGATCAATTAAAATGATATTCGAGTGCCGCCCCATAATTTCGGCGGCGAGGGTAAGCACCACCAAATCCCCCATCTCGTTTACCGACTCAAAATCGATGTGTAGGATACGGTCCAGCGCAACCTGCCGCACACCAATCAGTCGGGCGTTGCCAAGGTGCTTGCGCATCAGCATACAGAACATTGGGGGCTGCTTGGGGTTTTCCTGCGCCACCTCCGTAAAATGGACGCGCGGGCTGTTTGCCCCCGCTGAAAGCAGAAGCTTGCCACCACCGCCTTTCCAGCGCAGCGCGATCATCAGCTCCTCGCGCGAAGGCTGATGAATACGGTCGACACGGCTGTTCACCGCGAGGGTTTCTATTTCATGTTTGAGTTCACTGAGAAATGCACCGTCCAGTGCCATGGGCTTCACCTAATTTCTTTTCTATCGATATTGCACGGGGTCGCCCTCACGCTGTGAGAGCTCAACGACAAGCGCAGGGAATGCTTGACGCAGGCGTTTTGCAAGCGGCTCAAGCACCACCTGCTCAGTGCAATAATGCCCCGCGTCGATTAACATAATGCCAAGGCGTTTGGCATCGAGCAGCAGGTTGTGCTTGCTGTCGGCAGTGACCAATGCGTCTGTACCCAGCTCTGCCGCACGGTAAAGCAGGTTTGCACCCGCGCCGCCGCACACCGCAACACGCCCGACCTTGCCCCTGCCCTGTGTGTATTTCAACCCGTTACAGCCTAACTTTTGTTTGACTTTGCCGAGGAATTGCTCCGCCTCCATAGGCTCTTCCAAAACACCTATCCTGCCGAGCGACAGCCCGTTGCCATCCAGCGGCTCCAGTGGCTGAACGTTTTGCAGGCACAAGCGCTGCGCCAGAATATCGTTGACGCCCCCCTGCGCCACATCAAGATTGGTGTGTGCGCAAATAGCGCTGATATCATGTTTTGCAAGCAGATACACCACATTGTCCGATGTGATGCGCCTAAGCGGGTCGAAAATAACAGGGTGATGTGAAATGATGAGGTTCGCACCGATCTCCCGTGCCTCCTCGGCAACATCTGGTGTAATATCAAGTGCGACAAGAACCTTTTGCACCTCTGCGCCCTTTGCCTCAACCAAAAGCCCTACATTATCCCAGCTTTCGGCGGTACAAAACGGCGCAAATCTGTCGATGCATTCGTAAATCTGGCGTACGGTACTCATAGCTTATCCTCCCCTATCGTGCGCAAAATATCGCGGTAGAGTATTTCAAAAGGGGCGGCCTGTTCGGTGCGGTCTTTCGATGCACGAAGCCCCCCTATTTTTTTCAGAACAATTTCTGCCTGCCAACGGATATAAGAACGAGCATCTTCCGTGCCACATTCGGGCAGCCTGCCAACGACAGCGAATAAATCGCCGCATGCAATAATCTCGCCGGTATAGCGCACCGTCATAACGGTATAGCGAAAGCGGTTTGCGCGCGCGCAGTGCTCACAGAGAATCTCGTAGCCGTTCGCGCAAAGCCAGCGGCGCAGCTCGTCTGCACGCGTCATAGGCTGCAGCAGATAACGCTTTTCACGGCTTTTCCAACCCGCAGCGGCAAGGATTTGCGAAATCAAATCGCCGCCCATACCTGCAATTACAATGTCGTCCGCATCGCTTTCACGCAAATGCTCCAGCCCGTTTGACAGCACCAGCTGTACACGGTCTGCCACGCCGTATTGTTCTACGGTACGTCGGCTGCGGGCAAGCGGCATTTCATTGATATCACAAGCAAAACCGCGCCGGCAAATGCCCTGCTTTACCAGCCATGTCACTAGATACCCGTGATCCGCGCCGATATCGGCGACAACACTGCCGCACCGCACAAGGCTTGCAATCAGTGACAACCGCTCATCTAAAAATGGTAATTCGTTCATATATGGTCAAATCTCCTGCTTGTTCCTATACAAAAAATCGTGTCAGGCAAAAGCACATGACACGATTTTTCATCTGTCTGTGGTTAATTTTCGAGGTGTTTGTTCAGCTTGTCCAACAATTCATCGCAATTTACGCCATGAACTTCACATGCTTCCTCAATCGATTCGCCGCGAGAGGCCGGGCAGCCCAGACAGTGCATGCCCATTGCTAAAAAATATTGTGCAGTGGTTGCGTCATGGTCAAGAATATCACCGATGACGGTATCTCTTGTAACTTCAAATGCCATTTTATCGCACCCCCTTTACTATTTACATGCTTATTATACCAATATCCTTTACGATGTACAATCAAAAATGCAACAAAATAGTCATACTTTGTCACATCAATTCTGTTTACAGTTTTTGGTTTCTATGATATATTGTCCTTAACAAGACAAGACATTATTAGAGGTGGACTTATGAAACCGTACAACGTGATGGAAGCCATTGTAGCCCAAAAGCTCGATCAGATCATTGATACCCTTGGCTGCTGCCAATGTGAACTATGCAAATGGGATATTATTTGTTATGTCCTAAACAGAATACCGCCCAAATATGTGATTACACACGAGGGCGAACTTTTTTCCAAGCTTGATACTGTCAACCAGCAATATGAAATGGATGTTGTTTCTCTTCTTACCCAGGCTGCCAAGACCATAAAGACCAATCCGCGGCACTGAAAATAAAAAAAGTATTAAAAAAGAGGATGCATAAAGCATCCTCTTTTTATAAACATGATTTAAGCTAAAATTACTCAGCTTTCATTTTTGCAAAGCACTCGCTGCAGTATACAGGTCTGTCTTCACGGGGTCTGAAAGGAACTTTCGCTTCTTTACCGCAAGCTGCGCAAGAAGCTGCAAACATCTCTCTCTCAGATTTCATGCTGTTTTTGCGTGCGTCACGGCAATTTTTACATCTCTGCGGCTCGTTTACAAAGCCTTTTTCTGCGTAGAACTCCTGCTCACCAGCGGTGAAAATGAATTCTGCCCCACACTCTTTGCAAATAAGGGTTCTGTCTTCGTACATAATCTTTACCTCGCTTTTAAAATTTGCCCATAGATGTTGTGCCGTACATTGAGTTACCAACGCGTCAGACATACCAGGGACATTATTATATAACCCCATACGGGTTATATTACGATTTTGGCATCAATGACACTGATCGATTACAGCTTCATTGATCTGAGCTTTCGTCTTACTCGCTGCAGGGCATTGTCCACCGATTTTACGGTAGACTTCATCCTTGTGGACATTTCTTCGTAAGAATGACCGCTGAGATAAAGATTGAGTGCTTCCTGTTCAAATGCAGACAAAAGGGATTTCATTTGTTTCTCTCTTGTTTTTGCCTCTTCCTCCATAATTACAATGGATTCGGGGCTTTCCGTGCGATGGTCGCCCGGTGTATAAACGGACAGCTCTGGGCTGTCGTCAAAGGGTATATAATCTCTAAGTGGCTGCTGTTTACCAGCAAGCCCAGCTTTGATCGCTGTTTGCACCTGCCGCTTCATACACAGAAGAGCAAATGCGCGAAAAGGAACATTACAATTGCAGTCAAAACTTCTGACGGCTTTAATCAAACCTGTAAGCGCCTCTTGCGTGAGGTCGTCCGATTCGAGGCCTGCGATGTTATAGCCTTTTACAAGCGTTCTTGCGATGGGTTCGTACCTGACAATCAAGGTAGCAAACGCATCGGGCTCCGATGTTTTTGCCTTGCTTACAAGTTCATCATCGGTGAGAAATGTGCGATCAGACAAAAAATCTTCTTGCATACAAATACTCCCCGAAATAGTACAATTCCATAAATATAGATTTTAAACTAACTATACACTCAAAATCCTTGTTTGTCAACTATTTTATGAATATTTCACAAATTGGTGAATATCTCCAGGCTATACGGTCAAATCTTTCATCCACTTGCCGCTGTTGATCCGGTAAATGCACAGCCCCGATTTCAGTATCTCATCAATTTTAATAAAGCAGTACACCACCGCAATGGGCCAACCGAGCTGCAGGCCGGTGAGAAAGCCCAGCGGAACCGCCACCATCCACAGGAATAGAACGTCGATAAACAAGCCGAACTTCACATCGCCGCCGCCGCGCAGTGTGCCCACGACTGTAATCATAGCCACAGATTGAAAGATGACTACCACAGAGGAAATGGTCATAATCTGGTTTGCCACATGCTTTGTGGCATCCGAAACATTATAGAAGTTGATGGCAATGGGCTTTAGCACTAGCATAATAAGACCCGCAACAACACCTAAAATCATGCTGATGGCGAGAAAGCTTTTGGCACGTGCTTTCGCATCGTCGTATTTCCCCTGCCCAATGGTATTGCCGATAATGACTGCCGCCGCATTGCCCACGCCCTGGAAGAATACCGATACGAACTGCACCACCACCTGGCAGATGCTGTTTGCCGCCACAATGATCGAACCCATCTGACCCAAGACAATAGAAAGCGCCGCCGTACCCGAAGCCCATAACAGCTCATTGAAGATAACGGGCGTCGCCGTTCGGCGAAACTCGGCGGCCCTTGCTTTTTCAGTGTGCAGCAGGTCACTCAGACGAAAACGAAGTTTTTCCTCCTTGGTGCGCATAAAAATCATAATTATCGCAAACTCGGTGATGCGCGCAATCAGTGTGCCGATTGCAGCGCCACGTGTCTCAAGCCGCGGCGCGCCCAGATTACCGTAGATAAACACCCAGTTAAAAAACACATTTACAAAAAACGAAACGCTGTACACCACAAGCGATATCCTTACGGTGCCCACCGTGCGCAGCACACCAATGCTGGTGATGGTGATACCGTACATTACATAAGTAAACGACATGATTTGCAGATATTTTACACCCTCGACAATAACATCGGCCTCACTGGAGAAGATACGCATAATCTGCTCGGGGAAAATCAGAGTGAACAGCATCGTAAAAATACCAAGGATAATGCTTAAACGATACATAGTCGTCATAATATGCTTGATGGTGGTCACATCTCGCTTGCCCCAGTACTGGGCAGTGAGTACACCGGTACCGCTGGCAATGCCAAAGTTTAAAATCATAAACACGAACGAAACCTGATTGGCAAGCGAAGTGCCCGAAAGCTGAATTTCACCTAGCGCTCCAATCATAACAGTATCCATCATGCTTACACCTGTAGTAATCAGGTTTTGCAGTGCTATCGGCAAAGAGAGTGCCAGCACAGTTTTATAAAAAGACTTGTCCCGTACGAAGATCGCCACAAAATACCCCCAGCCGCAATGCGGTTCAATATGCCATTATTATACGGGATAGCAGGAAATTAATCAATAAAAATACAATTATTATTGCAAAACCTCTTGATTTTTTAATGTCTTTCGTGTAAGATATTATTGTTGCGCCGGTGTGATGGAATTGGCAGACGTGCGGGACTCAAAATCCCGTGGTAGCGATACCGTGTCGGTTCGACCCCGACCACCGGCACCAACGAATCCCCACAGTCTTATTTTTGTAGGACTGTGGGGATTTTTTTGCTTTTATTCAGCTTTTATCAAAAACTTGCTTCCAAAATGCCGCCGTTGCCGCCAGTGCCTCCATTATAAACATAATGCGCAACTGAGATTTAACGGCTACTACAGGTTATGCTCATTTTCTGTAGCTTTGGAATTTGCCTGTATAGGTCGCTTTCTGCAAAATATGTTTTTGCGCCACTTTCAAAAAATCATCCCTTGCCGATTTCGCTGGCAACTCGATTTTTGAATCCAAAGCATAAACCGTAAAGGTGTAAGTATGGATTGTTTTAAAGGGTGGCTTTGGTCCTTTGTAGCAGTGCTTTCCATAGGCTATTCCTTGCTGGGCTCCTCCCAAAGATTCAATTGTTTCGCCTTTTGGAACAGCCTCTTGCAAAACAGAACAAACAGGGAGATTCCATATTAGCCAATGGTTATAATTCGGGAAAAGAGGGTGAGATGAATCATCAAGTGTGATTGCAAGTGAAACTGCTTTTTCGTCTATCCCCCTAAAGTGCATTTCGGGTGATAAGTCTTTTCCTCTTGCAGAATGCTCAGTCGGAATCCAATCACCGTCACTGAATTTTGGTATATTGATTTTTAACTCACTCATAATTTACCTCCATATTGCGAAAAACATGCGATTAACTGTACATCTTGCAAAATCCATGTATGTGACTTTTAAGTTGCTGTACGCATTCTTCGTATGGGCAGCCTAAATCGAATTTGCTCAAAAAATAATAAATTGGGCTATAAAAGTGCAAAGCCATAACTCCTGCATCGGAATTCTTCATAGCGCCCTGCTTTTGCAATCCTTCAAAAAGCTGTGTTTGAAAAAGCACAGGGGCATCAATGTAATATTGCTCTAAAAGTTTTGCTGCCATGGGGAATTTGTGTTGTTCGCAAACAAGAAGCTTTCTAAACATAACCGTAAATTCATCCTTGCAGAAAAAGCAAAGCAATCCCTCGGCCAACTGAAGCAAACCTGCTTCATCTATATTTAAATATACTTTGACCGTCTTATCATTTTGCTCTATCGGAACATTCATCTCCATTGCAGAGCTATCATATCGCTGCTTCATTTCGTCAAATATTGCGTTAAAAATTTCTTCTTTACCTGAAAAGTGATTATAGATAGACGCGCCTTTTATGCCAACAGCCGCTGCAATTTCACGCATAGAAACTCCGTCATAGCCCTTTTTTGAGAATAACTTTAAAGACTCGAATATGATTTTTTCTTTGGTTGCCATTTCTTTTTCCATGGACGTTCCTTTCCAAGCCAGCCTTTGGCTTCCCAGTATTTTTTCTCTGTTTTGCTGCTTCCCATATTAGCTTTTTGCATGCCTGAAAAAATACTGAACAAAAACTTTGTCTTTAGTGTTACTTTCGGCTTTGCATCACCCGAAAGCGACTTTAATATTTTTTGAATGTCCTTTTGGATTTTTGCTTTTTTATCTTGAGAAACACTCTCCCAATTCATTGCCTGAACAGCCACACCATATTTCTTTATCGAAGAGATTCCCCAGTAAGACAAAGATATCGCGACAGGCTTTATTGCTTTATTTGCGCCCATGCCGGAAGTGGTTGATATGACCACGGCTTTTTTGCTAAACATAAATTCCTTTGGCTTATGGGAAAGCCAATTCGTGAAGTTCAAATCAAGAAATGCCTTCATAGGTGCTGAGGGCGCCATACAATAATTGGGCGTAGTGATAACAAGCAGATCTGCCTGCTCAAAGTCTGCCATGATCGCATTCTTTTCAGTATAATATGGGCATTTCGTTTCATCTTCTATGCAGGAATAACACCCCAAACAAAAGTGGTTGAGGTCACGGGGCAAAAAGAACTCCGCGACCTGTTTTTCGGCAGCTATACCGTCAATTAAAAGCTTTCCAACATGATATGTACTACCTTTATGATTTTGACCGTTGAGCATTACGATCTTCATAGCTGCACCAACCAACGCGAGATTTCGATAACAAGAGTTTTGAATATAAACGCAAAGCTAAGTATGAAGAACATAGCTTTATGGTACTTCTTATTTTTTACAAAAATGCTTGAAATGGACGAAAACGCAATGACTCCACCGCCGATACAGCAAAGGACAGACTGTATGCTATTTAGCGTAAACAATCCTGCTGAAACAGTTTCGTCAAAGGATGACTGAACCGACAAGTGATAGCCATCTCTTGCGGCAACAAAACAGCAAACCACCAATCCGAGGACCGTAAGGACAGCGATTCTTCTTCTCCAGTGCTCCACTGCACTGTGCTTTGCCATTGTAAGAACTATGTATGCTAAAGCTACCAAAACTAAAAATATTGACACGGTCGATGTGAAATCTCCAAAATATAGACTCATTTTTGCACCCCCTAACAGTTGTTAGCATTATTATAACTAACAATCGTTAGTTTGTCAACAGTTCAAATAAAAAATTGGATCTTGTATCAGATAGCTTCTTGCAACAATGATAACGGGAGGTGCTATAAGAAGCACTCAAAAAAGGGGAGAACTATGCCATTCCAATATATTGAAATGAAGAAACAGAAGTCCAAATCTTATCAGGAACTAACAATAAAAATCCGTTCATTTTATCTCCTTGTACCTAACTTACCAATTATATAAATAATCTTCTGTCTATTGCCCTTATCCATGTCATGTCTTCATCTGCGTTTGATTGCCAACACTCACATAAATGAGTAATAATATGCAAGCCCTTATTTTCTCAATATTTTTTCCATCGCTTTCCCTTTCGCTAGCTCATCAATTAATTTATCTAAATAACGGATTTGTCGCATTACCTCATCTTCGATTTCTTCCACGCGATATCCACAAATAACTCCTTTAATGAGTGAAGCGTTCGGATTAATACGCGGTGCTTGTTTAAAGAACATTTCCAAATCCACTTCACTCATTATCTGATGTTGTAAAGAATGCTCATCATAACCAGTAAGCCAAAAAATGATTTCATTAACTTCGTTTTTTGTTCTTCCTTTTTTCTCTGCTTTTTGTATATATAGCGGATAAATACTCGCAAAAGACATCGTGAAAATGCGTGGTTTTTCCATTTGAAATCCTCCTATATTTTTATAAAAAACAATTAATTTGGTTCTCAATAATTTCTCTTCTAGTCAAGAGATCATTACTATATAAGTGAAGGCCTTACAAAGCACGAAAGGAGATGTGAATGTGGATGATGAAATGATTATCGATTTGTACTGGGAGCGCTCCGAATCGGCTATCTCTGAAACATCGAAAAAGTACGGATCATACTGCCGCTCTATCGCATATAACATACTTGCGGATTATCTTGATGTAGAGGAATGCGAAAATGATACTTATGTGGCTGCGTGGAATACGATTCCTCCTACTCGACCAAAAATTCTAAAATCATTTTTAGGACGATTGATGCGTAATATTGCTCTTGACCGTTACGACTACAACAAAGCTCAAAAGCGCAATAATGAATTTGATATTTTGCTGTCTGAACTTGGGGATTGTATAGCTGGACAGGATACGGAGTCGAAGTATGAATCCGGATATGTCGCAAAGAGCATCAGCGATTTTCTTCGAAGTATTGATACCCAAAGTCGTTTGGTATTCATTCGGCGCTACTGGTACTCGGATTCCATTAATGACATCTCCGTTGGTTTTGGCATGAGTGTCAGTAAAACAAAGTCCTTGTTAATCACTTGATTGGCACCGCCGTCCGGCACATTATCAAATCCCGGCAGTCCACCGCCGTTCTGCGGCTTGCTTTCAGCAGCCGGTTTCTTTTCCGTATCCTCCGGCTTGTATTCCGGCGGTTTGGATGGGTTGGTGGTATCTGCATCCCCCGGCAGCTCAGGCTTTGCGGGAGCTTCCGGCTTTACCGGATCAGGCTGGAGCTTCTGCTCCGGCAGATCGGTTTGAGGCGGCAGCGTTTCCGAGGTATCCGGCTCCGGTGTGGGCTGCGGAGAAACTACCACCTCTTTTTTCTCTGTGCTATTCTGTATATCAGGAGCCACATCGGAAGAACTGACCGGCTCTTGTGAAGAAGCATCCGGTTTGGCGGGTTCCTTGGCATACCGCATCCCGATTGCAACCACCAGCGCAAGACCGATGACCGCAGCGCCCGCAATGGCGAGCCTTCTTTTAGTTTTATCACTCATATAGACAACCTCCTTCGAAGAAGTGTAAAATGTTACCTTTGTATTTCTCACCATACTACATCTTTTTTGGAAAGTCCAGACAATTTCCCAAGCAGTTAAAACACTTCGGTATATCCGGCCTGAACCTTGAGCTTGATTTTCATGGGAGCCAGCTCCTTGCCTCCGAAATAGACCGGTACCTCCAGCCAGATTACCGCATCCGCTTCAAAGCGCTGTGCGTTTTTAGGGGAGGACGGAGCCAGCGGCGCATTTCGGATGGTAACATCCAAGCCGGAGAGTTTGTACTCCAAAGTATCCCCGGCATATTTCACATGACTGCCTCCGACATTTTTTGTACCGAGGACACCGTCCATGTAACCGTAAATATCGCCGGTCTTTATGCTGTAGGAAAAGGATGAGCCGTCCGGCTGGTAACCGCCGCTGTAGCCCTCCCGCACACCGTGATACACATCGGCATAGTTGTCGTTGACTGTTACAATAATGGCATCCTCCAAGGCTTCTTTCACACCGGCGGCAATGATATTCAGCCGAAAAAACTCCGTCACGCCGCACAGGATAATCACAAGCGCCAGCGTAATGGCTACCACCAAAGGGAAGCCGTTCCCGGCCTTATCCCTAAGAATGTGTCTTAGTTTGGTCATTTGTGGTACACCTCGCTTTTCCCGGAGGCCTCCGAACGCAGGGTGATCGGGAACGAACCGAAATCACCGAACAGCCCGATGTTTCTTTCCAAGGTTAGGGTCACGGTGATTTCCTGATTCAGCTGGATAGTACCGGTCTTTGACCATGAAATCCGGGGACTCAGCCCGGTTTGCTCGGTGAGAACCGCAGCACGGCGGCTGGTTTCGCTGCCCACCCTGCCGGAGATTTCCGCTTCCCGGCACAGCTCGGTGGCATAGGTGTCCAGTTGGTTCTTTGCGATAAACACCGGCAGCACCTGCACGGTCAGCGCAATCACCAGCATGGCGCAGAGGACGAGGACGCACACATCAATGTAACCCTCGCCACGTTTGGATTTTAAGAGATTCAGCATAGCTTCACCCCCTGTTCGGGCGGGATGACTCCTGCTCCATCTGCGGAAAATCACTCAATATATGCCACACATTATCGCTGTAGTTGGAGCTGATGACCTCCTGATTCAAAAGCTCATCAGCCGTCACCATCCTTGCGGAATCCGAAACACCGGGATGTCCGGTCACGCTCTTTCCCGACAGCAGCTCTTTTGCTGCTTCCGGCGTTAAAAAGACAAACCCGCCCGGTGTCATCATATCAAAGGACGCCTGCGGATACTTGATTAACATTTCCTGTACAATCACACTTTCACCCCCTCAAAACATCCCGCCAAGGGACTTGATGATCTCATAGGCAATGATGGCCAGATAGGTAAAGAGGAAGCACATCAGCATGAGAAAGGAAAACACACGGATTTTCGGCGGTATTTTCTGCGCTTCACCTTTCAGGCGCTGCAGCTCCAGCTGCTTGAAATCGTGCGCCAGCATCTGAAAATACACCGTGCTGTCATCTCCACGCAGCACACCAATGAGACCTCGCACCACGTCGGACAGCATGGGCAAATTGAGCCTTGCCTCGAACCGGGTTAGGGCTGCCTCGTAGCTGGAGGAGCGCATATCCGCTGCCAGCATGGTCAGCTCCCCAGCAAAGACTTCCCCGGCATTTTTCTTGTAGTTCTCTATAATCGCCAGCACGTCACGGGAAGCTTTCAGCTCCTGTTCGATGTTGGCAACAAAGCGGGGCAGTTCCTTTTCCACCGATGCCCTCTTTGCGGACAGCTTTTCATCGGCCTTTTTGGTTTCCTTAAAATACACCATGACCGCAAGGAACACCACCACCGGCACCAGCAAGGGAAAGATAAAGCCTACCGGAACTGCCAGCAGCAGAATCACTCCGGATTTCACCAGCGCATAGGCCTGATAGACCTCCGGCTCCATGTTCATGCCGGTGGCTTTCAGCACATTTTTCAGCCGATGCCTGCGGTATTCGTCCATGCGGATTAGCTTGGAAAGTTTCACCGCCCACGTCATGAGGTAGGCTTCCAAGCTCCTTGCTGCTTTTTTCTCTGCTCTTGTGGTATTCAGCATAGCCTTTGCGGTACTGAGGTACGGCAGGCGCAGCAGATCCAAAAGGATAAAAAACAGCCCTGCCGCTAAGGTGATTCCGAATAAAAACAGTAATCCCATCCCCATCACCTCCGATACTCAATTGGCTTTGTGAGCTTGATCACGCAGGTCGTAGAGATAAAAATGAGGGCAGCGCTGATGGCCAGAATAACCTGCCCCAGCACAGTGTGCATCAGCGTGTCGTACCAGCTTTTGTTGAGAAGATACATCAGCGGAATGTTGCCGATCACGAAGATAACCATGATGATAAATTCCTTGCGGGGTTCAAAGACGAGGTATTCCAGTTCTCCGTTGACAATCCGCATATCACTGAGCTTGCTGACGATAGGAGTCAGGGTGACTTTCAGGCTGCGGTCATGCTGGCAGTCGCACAGGGCATCGCACCATTCCCGGAACACCTCGTTGTCGATTTTGGTGCGCAGCACCTTGATGGCCTCAAGCACATCGGGATCAATGAGCTTAACCCGCAGCACAAAATCCTTGAATACCTGATGCACCGGCGGGTTCAGGTAGTGGAGATTTTCCTCTACCGCCGTAAGGATATTCTCACTTCTCAGGTAGGCCGTGGTTACGATGGATAAGGTTGTTTCCAACTCGGCGGCGATGTCTTTTTTGAAGTGGCTGGCGGTGAGCTGCACATACCAAAAGGGCAGCATCATAAAGCCTGCCGCCATGACCGGAGCCAGAAAAAAGTTGCCCATTACAATGGCGATAGCGGCACCGATAGCAAACATCAGCAGAGAGCAGGCGCAAACCAGAGAAAAGCGGCTGCTCCTGCCGGTCATGGCCAGCACCTCCTGCGCCATTTGGACTTGCCGTTTCAGAAATCCCGGCTTTTGGCGGCGCTGTGCCGCCTTGATGTCATCCTTGATGGATTTCTTTTCTCTGGCAAGAAAGGAAAACAGCCCATCGGTGAATTCCATCGGCTTTAGGCCGAGTAAAAGAAAAAAGCCTGTAATCATTCCGATACAGGCCAGTAATTGAATGGTTGTCATACGGATTTTTGCCCTCCTTTCTTCAGAAGATTGATGCGCTCCTGCGGCATCCCGTTTTCCAATAACCGTTTGCACAGGCTGTCGGAGATGGGATTGACCGTTACATGGTGTCCGGTAATGAAAAATTGGTTGTCCTCATAGCGGTTTTCGGTAATCTCGTACCGGAACAGGGTGCGGTAATGGCGGCTGTTATCGGGCAGGATTTCACACTCCATGATTTCCATAAGTCGCCGTTGCTTGTTTTCCAGCTGCTTGCAAAATACAACAATGGGATAGGCCTCCGTCACATAGCCCATGAGGGTTTCATCCGACATATCCACGGCTCGCTTGCACAGGGAAACCATGCGGCGATAGGTGGATTCGCAGGAGTTGGAGTGGATGGTGGTGACCACCGCCACGCCGGTTCTGGCTACCTCCTGTGCGGCATTAGCCTCCGCACCACGCATTTCGCCGACCACGATAATGTCCGGATTGAAGCGCAGGGAGATGTCCACAAGGTCGATCTGCTCGATGCGGTATAGCTCGTTCTCGCTGTTGCGGGTGAGGGTATGCACGACGGAATTGGTAACCCTGCCATCTTTTTCCCGGATGAGGGAAAGCTCCCGGCTGCCGTTTTCAATGGTAAAGATACGCTTGTTGTCTGGGATAGTAGTTAACAGCC